>JBBSLZ010000054.1:0-14650 GCA_038233435.1 Chthoniobacterales bacterium | reverse complement strand
CGAGCTTCATTGGCAGCCGCGCTGCCGCCGAAGCGCTTCGGCGCGTAGCGGCTGCGCGCACGTTATCTGTTTAACGGCGCGCCAGGAATGATTGGGGAGCGGGGGGGCCCCCCCCCGGGGTTTTGGGGAGGCGCCAAAACCGGAGCGACGTTCCAACGCCCAACAGTTCGCCACCTCGATCGAGTGTCCCGCGAGGCGCGTGACACAGCGGGCGAGGGCGCCCGCGCTCCCCGAACCTGTCGAAGACGCTAAACAGATGCGGCTACGCGCAAGGGCGGTGACCGTTACCCTTTCCCAGGAAGAGACGCCGAGCCGGAAAACGAAAACGGCCCGCGTGGAGTCCACGCGAGCCGCTTCGTGACTAAAGTGGTTTTCGTTAGGCTCTATGCGCTCTTCGCAGGCGCAGGCGCAGGCGCAGGCGCGCCAGCGCCCGGAGGGTTCAGCGACATCGTCCCGATCTCGCCGTTGCTACCCATCTGGACGCTCGTGATTTCAAAAACAGGCGCACCTTCCACTGCGCTCGGGCCGGAACCCGGGAGCTGGACGGAGACTTTACGCGAGGTCGAGTTCAAGATGATCGAGGAAATCTCGAAGGAGGGTGAGAACTCCACCGTCGCGATCTGGAAAGCCGCGGTGACGTGCACCGATGCCTGCCCTTGTTGCGAAGGCGTGATCTGCACCGGCGCGGACTCGGCGCCGGAGACAAGCTGGAGGCCGGCGATATTAAACGACGGCGAACTGGTGATACCCGGCCGCTGCTGCTGCGAAGGGGTGAGCCGCAGAGTGCCGATCGAGTTGCCCGCCAGTTGGACACTGGCGATCTCGAAGGTGACCTGCAGATTCATGGCCGGTTGCGGATTCTGCGAAGGCGCCAGCCGCATGGTCACGATCTTCGAAGTGGGCTTGAGCTGGAGGGCACCCATCTTGAAGCTCGGAGTGAGCTGCATCGAGGCGATCTCGAAGGAGAGAGTGAGCTGGACGGCGGTGTGCATTCCACCCGGCGTCGGTTGCGGGGAAGGATGCGCGGCCGAGGGTGCGCCGCCGGCTGGTTGAGGAGTGGGCGACGAAGGTGTTGTCGGTCGGATGGCAGGAGTAGGTTGTGGTTGGGGCATGGTAGCTGGTGTGGTTGGCTGCTGAGCCATCGGCTCGTTCGAAACAGCTTCGAAAGCGGGCGACGGGCTTACAGAATGGCGTAGCGCGCCGATGCCTGCAAGTCCAGCCCCAAGCGCGGCCGCGGCCGCAGGTTCTTCCCAGGTTGTTTTGGGTGTTGGTTGAGAAACTTCTGCCGCGGGCACCGGCGTGAGGTAGTGAATCGGCTGGCCTTGACCCACCGGTTCCAAGTCTTCCTGCTCCTCCGCACTCGCGGTCGCAACCGCGAAATCTTCTTCCACTGGGACTTCCAGTTCGGGATCCGCGACGACCAAGTCTTCCTCCACCGAAGCCTGCCGCACGGGCTCGATGGGCGGCTCTTCTTCGGCGACGGCTTCTTCGATGATGGCTTCTTCGGTCGGAGTTTCATCGAACGCCGCCACCGGCACTTCGTCCGCGAGCGCATCAGCGAAAATCGGGTCCGCGACTTCATCGTCTTCGGAAGCGACATCCTGGGCGGCAGACGCCGGCGCCTCGATGGCCGCTACCGGCTCGAACGCCCCTTCGCTGGCCGGCTCGGCAAACTCTGGCTCAAAGGCAGCGTAGTCTTCCGTGATCTGCGATTCCGCCCAGGCTTCCACAAATTCGGGGACCTGCACTTCCGGCTCAGCCATTGTGTCGGCAAAGGGTTCACCTGCGCCCTCCGCAGACGAGGACGCCTGCTCCGCAGCAGGCTCGGGAGTGACAAAGCTCTCGGCGGCGGCGGGAGCCTCCGCGACCGCTGCTCCGACTTCTACCCCATGGCCAAAACCAGGGCCGTTTCCGCTCGCAACGCCAGCGGCTTTCCCAAGCGGCATCGCCGCGCGCCGCAAGGCCGGCTCGGAGGCGCGCAACTGCAAAGAAATCTGCGGCGGGCCACCCGCGAGGCGACCAGGCGCCACCAGTCGCTCTACCGCACCGGCGGTTTCATCTGCCTCGAAACTCGGGGTTACCGAATAGGAAGGTTCAAACTCTGGAGTGCTCTTCGAAAAGCGCCGGCGGAAGATGGGAAACATGACCCAGGAAAGCAGCAGGATGCCGGCCAAGCCCAGGATGGCCACCAACACAATATTTCCTACGCCCATCTGCTCGAACCGTTCCGCCACCGTGGGCTGCGACCATTCCCGCACCTTCGCGGGCGCGAGCACAGTAGCCGGGCTGGCGGTGGCGATCGCCCGGGGCTCCGCCGCGTTCGCCAGCACCGGGCGGGAAGCGGCCGGGGAAGCCGTGGAGGCGACCGGCGTCTCGACACTAGGCGAAGAAGCCGCGGCCAAAGCGCTCGAAGCGGTGGACGCTCCCGCAGCGCCCGAGGTGGTCGCTTCCATCCCCTTGATCGGCGGATTCGATTGCGCCGCGAGCGTGAGCGGATCGGCACCGTTGGCAGGCGCGGCCTGCGCCAGAGTCATGGAAGGAATCGGAGTCGGCTCAATCGACGGCGCGCTCTCGGGAGCTTGCGATTCATCGGTGGCCGCCACCATCGTGCTCGTATCCGCAGCCGGCGCCTGCAGCCAGCCCAGATCGAAAAACGCGTCGGCAAAGACGCCGTTCAAGGCGAGAGGATAAATCTTGCGCGCGGAGTTGACCCAATCGTTAGCCTTCGGCGCGTTCTCATGCCGGAATTCCCAGGCAGCCTGCGCGTAATAAAGCGCGGGCGTATCGCCGGTGAATTGGAATTGCTCCATCATCTTCTGCGCCCGGGAGTCCTTCCCCTCCAGCAAAAGCGTCAGGTAAATCTTGTATTTGATCAGTTGCGCGGCGCGGTCCTTGTCGCTGCCAGTGGTGGTGCTGAAAAGAGCTTCGAAGCGGTCCCGCGCCTTCGCGTAATCTTTTTTCTTAAACGGCACCTGCGCCAGATTATACTGCGCGTCCCGGAAGGTCGGGTCCACCGTCTGCGCTTTCTGGAATTCCTTCTCCGCCAGATCGAATTCCTTTTGCTCCAGGAAAATTTCCCCGCGCAGATTGATCACCGCCGCCTGGTTCGGATCGGCCGCATCCGCTTCGTCGATAAACTTCCGCGCCGCCGTCAGATCATGCTGCGCGAGCGCCTGTTCCGCCTCATCAAACTTCGCTTTCGCAAACGCCTTCGTCTGCGCCGTGCGCTCCGCCTGCGAATTCAATTCCAGCGCCGCCCGCGTCTGGCCAGCCGGCTTCTCCAGCCAACCCACTTCGTATAACGACTCGGCAAACAACTTGTTTAACTGCGGCGAAAAATTCTTCTCTGCCGCGGTCAACGCCTCTTTCGCCCCCTGCTCATTCTTCTTCTGCAAAGCGATCGCCGCGTTCGCGTACTGCACCGCCGGCGTATCCGGGTTCAGCTCGAACTTCGCCATCATCGCCGTGACCATCTCCTCTTTCCCCTCCATCAGGTAGGTGATGAGCACCTTGTATTGGATCAACTGCGTGGCCTCCCCCTGCAGTTCAGAGGCATTGCCGTTCAGCAATTCCTGAAACCGCTTCCGCGCTTCCGGCCACTTCTTATCCAGGAACGGGATCTCCGCCAAATTAAAGCGCGCGTTCCAGAATTTCGGGTCCGCCGCGAGTGCTTTGCCCAGCGCCTTTTCCGCGCCCGCATAATCCTTCTGCCGCATCAAGATGACGCCGCGCAGATTCTGCGACTCGGCCAGATCGGGCTGCCGGGCATCGATCGCGTCCAGGTCCTTTAAAGCCTGCGCGTAATTGGTGGCGTCAAATTCCCGAAACGCCTTGTCATACATCGTCTCCAGCTCCGTCTTCGAAGGCGCGACCCCGTTCGCCGCGAAAGAACTGATGACCAACAAGGTAATTGCCGCAATTTTCCGAATCTTCATGCCTGCGAGCATGAAACGTGTGGGCTCCATCGATGACAAGTTCTTTTTGGCTGCGTTCATGGCACGATCCACCGAGCAGATTCCAAGCCCTCCTCTCGCGCACCCCTGTCCCGCGACAAGCACCTTCGCGGCCGCAACTTAAAGCAGATTGCGATTCGCGATCAAACGCAGGCCCTCCAGGGTCAACCCCGGATGCACCGCCTGAATCTCCGGTAATTGCCGCGCGATCAACTCCGCATAACCGCCCGTGCCCACCACCTGTACCTTCTGCCGGGCGAAACACTCCGCCCGAATCCGCTCCAGAATTTCCCGCACCAGCCCGCGATAGCCATAGACCGCGCCCGAAAGCATCGCGCCACGCGTCGTTTTCCCGATCGCACTGACCGGCTCGCGCAATTTCAGCTCAGGCAAAAGCGCCGTCCGGTCATAAAGAAAACTGGTCATCGCCTCCAGCCCGGGCGCGATCACTCCCCCGATATAGTCACCCGCCGCCGACACCACATCGAAGGTCACCGCCGTGCCGAAATCCACCACGATCGCCGGCCGCCCGTAGAGTTCATCCACCGCCACCGCATTCGCCAGCCGATCCGCCCCGATCGTCTCCGGCGCCGGATAATCCACCCCCACCCCCAGCTCACATTTCGCATCCACAAATAAAACGCGTCGCCTCCGCCCCGCCGCCTGCGCAATCATCCGATTCTTCGCCGGCACCACTGACGACACCACCACCGCCTCCAGCGACCGCTTCCCCAGGAATTCCTCCAACACCTTCCGTGTCAGTTTCCGCGTCGGAATACGAGATGCCCGGCCCACCCGCCGCGCGCTGGAAAACGCCAGCTTCGTAAACGAGTTACTGACATCGATCAGCAAATATTGTCGCGGCGACGAATTACGCATGCGCTAACGCTTTTGTTCGAGCCACCACTTCCGGAATGAACGCAGACGAGGCAATGATTCACGATCTTTCTGCCGGTTAGTCGCCGCCTTGCTGGCAATGATATCGTCCAGATGACTCACTGGAAAACCCTCCACTTCCACCCGCCTCCGCCACGCGTCCTCGAAGCGCTCAATCCCATCCGGCGCGAAAATCAGGTCCAGATCAAAGGGCCCATTCTTGAGCTGAATAAAATCCTTCCCTCGCTCGACCTCCGCCACTTGCTCCGGAGTGAGATCAAATCCCAGCTCGCGTAGTGCGACCGCGAGCGCCCGACAATTCTCCAGAGTGCGCTCAACAAAGACATCCGCATCCTGCGTCGTATCGGGAAAACCGAGCAGGATCGCGCCCGATTTTCCGAGAAAAAGATAGCGAATCCCGTGGCCCGCAAACCGATCCCGAATTTCCTCCGCCTGCCGATACTCAAACGCGCCCATAGCCCAGCCAATCCGGGAGATTATCCTCGCACCAACGACGATATTCCGCCGTGGAATCCCAGGACCGGAAAGGGGCGTCATCCAGCACCGGCTTGTGCGTCCGGATGAACGCGTAACGCATTCTGACCCGAAGCGGGCGCCGTGCCGCCGCCTCGAATTCCTCCCGCCATTCCAGAGGGATGGCAGCCGCCGTTTCCGCCTCTGCTCTGGCCATTGCCCTCATCCGCCAGCTTCAGGACAAGTTTCGCGATGTCAACCAGCGCCGGGTGCGACCCCGTAAACGGGCTCTAAAAGCTACGCGCGTCCTCGCATCGCCTGTCGTTAGGCCGGCCCGGTGACATCTGGCTCGTCTTCCGCATGATCCTGAAACATTCGTCGGGCACCTCGGAGCAGAAAGCCAAGGACGATGATACTGACGAGTGTGCCAGCGACGGAACGGGCCACGATCCAGGTGTAAAGCTGGAGCAGAATGACAACAGCGAGCATGAACACGACGGCGACTCGGCTGCGCCGAAAGATGAAGAAGGCCAGCACGCCAGAGACAAGCGCAAGGCCGACGTTATGAATCAAATTCGCCGCGGTCACAAGCGCGGTGTGCTGAAGATACTGTTGCGCAGCGAAACGGTCCGGGAGGACACTGCCTTGAGACGGCGTGTGGTAGAGAAAATACTGAAACCATGCGACCAGCCCGGTGACGAGAGAGATGACGCCAAACGTGATCGCGGCGTAGCCCGCCTGCGGCACGCTCTTGTCGGTATAGTTGTAAAGTGATGCTGTCGTGCGTTCTGATGGTCGTCGCATAAGAGTGGGACTGCGCTAGCAACAAGCTATCCCAGCCTCAGACGCACGCTTGGATCGGTCGCTTTGAATGCTCAAGGGCGGTTCGAGGTGCGGCTGCACCGCTTCAAGCAGACGATCATTATGGCTGGGCTGGCACTCGTGAAATATTCAAATACGCATCCAGGACGATAACGAAAATCAGAAGGAGCAGAGCGAGATGAAAAGCGATAGTCTGAAAGCGGACGCGCCAGATGTAAGGCTGCGGCAGCCCGCTGCGCGATAAACGCATCCAAAGACCAAGGCCGGCTCCGAGCGAGACGAAAAATGGCAGGGCCATGTAGAGGGTGAAAAGGCCGGGACCGTAGTACGAGGGGATCCAATCTGTCGGTAGCCAATGGATCATGAGCAGTGCCACGGCCAAGGCGACAAAAGGCCAGATGTTTCCCCGCACCGACGCCTCCAGAGCGCGCATTCTCTCCTCGCAACTGAGAAGGGCCAGGGAACGGCGCGCCCAAACCCGACCCCCTGCGATCGCCAGCAGGAATAGGGCAAGCCCCGTCGGGACAAGGTGCTTCATCGTCTCATGGGAAAAGTTAGGTTGTCGCTGACGAAGGGGAGAAGAGGGAAGACACCGGCAAATCCTTTGCGCATTTTGGGGTGGTATGCGTCCTGCGCGAAAAGGTGGCCGTCAGGGGTTAAACGATCTTACGCCCATGCGAGAGATGATGCGACGAGCATTGTCGCAAAACACAAGAGTGTTTTCAGAGGAAACCACATACCTAACAAGAACCGGGCGCGAATTCGTCATTAAAGGCGGAAGTTGTCTCATGCTTATCGTGGCTGGCCGCTGTGGGCGGGCGTTTGGACATGACGCGGATTAAGAGGTCTCGAATCGGTCTTCCGAGCCGGCCGGCAGAAAGCGGCACGCGCCCACTAGAAGCCGGCCAACTTGCGACCATCGCGCCGACCCCTTAGCCTCGGCGGGTGATGAAACTGGTGCATCGGCCGCGGCGGTTGCGGCAATCCCTGGCGCTGCGCAATCTGGTGCGCGAGACGAAGCTGACGCCGCATGATTTCGTGCTTCCGCTCTTTGTGAGCGAGAAGGTGGCGGGGCGCCGTGAGATCGGGAGCATGCCGGGCGTGTTTCAGCTTTCGCTGACGGAGGCCGTCCAGGAGGCAAAGACGGCTATCGAGTTGGGCCTGCAGGCGGTCCTGCTCTTCGGGATTCCGGCGGCGAAGGACGAAGCCGCGACGGCGGCGTATGCGGAGGATGGCATCGTGCAGGAAACGGTGCGGGCGATAAAGGCGGCGTGTCCGGAGTTGGTGGTGATCACCGATGTCTGTCTCTGCGAGTATATGAGCCACGGCCACTGCGGGGTGACGCGGCGGGAGGGCGAGGATTTCAAAGTTTTGAATGATGAGACGGTCGCCCTGCTGGCGCGGACGGCAGTCTCGCACGCGGCGGCGGGCGCGGATATGGTGGCGCCGAGCGATATGATGGATGGACGGATCGGCGCGATCCGGGAGGCGCTGGACGCGGGTGGATACGAGCAGACTGCGATCATGAGTTATGCGGTGAAGTTTGCTTCGTCGTTTTACGGCCCATTTCGAGAGGCGGCGGAGAGTCCGCCGCAGTTTGGGGATCGGCGGACGTACCAGATGGATCCGGCGAACGCAGCGGAAGGGCTGCGGGAGGCGGCGCTGGATGTGGCGGAAGGAGCGGATATTTTGATGGTGAAACCGGCCCTGCCTTATCTGGATATTCTCTGGCGGGTGCGGGAACGTTTTGGCAAGCCGACCGCGGTCTATCACGTGAGCGGGGAGTTCGCGATGGTGAAGGCGGGGGCGGCGGCGGGAGTTTTTGAGGAGCGCGCCGCAGTTTTGGAGATCATGACTTCGTTGAAGCGGGCGGGGGCGGATTTGATTGTGACTTATTGGGCGAAGGAGCTGGCGGAGTGGACGCGGGGGTAGAGGCGAGACGCGGGGAAACGGAGGCGCATCGCCGGCTAAAGCGGCTGGCGGTTTTATGGGCGCAGGCGCATGGCTATGCGGCCTGTGCGGTGGAAGTGAGCCTGCCGAAGTGCCGCTATCGGGCGGACGTGGCGGCTTACCGCACGCGCGGAAATGAAGCGGGCGCGACGGCGATCTTCGAGTGCAAGCAGGTGCGCTCCGATCTGCGACGGGATAATTGCGTGAGCGCCGCGGCACGCGAGCGGCTGGAGACGGTGAACCGACGGCGGGCGGTGCTGGAGAGGCATCTGCGGGTGCATTATCCGACGTTGCGCGCGGGGGAATCGCTCTTTCCGGAATTTGACGGGCACGACTTCTCGGCTATCGGCCATCGCGGCTATGCACGCGTGGTGAGCGAGGTGGCCGCGCTGCAGAAGCGGCTGCGCGGAGGAACGAAGTTTGAGTGCCTGACGCGTTATCGGACGGCGAATCTTTTCTGGCTGGTCGTGCCTAACGAGCTCTTCCGCGCGGCGGAAGTGCCGCTGGGTTGGGGCGCGCTAGTGGAGCGCGACGGTGCGCTGGAATTGCGCGTCCAGCCGGTCTGGCACGAGAACCCGGCGGAGAGCCGGCTCCGTCTTTTGCAACGCATCGCGAGGGCGGGGACGCGACTGTTGAATCGGCAATTGGAGATCGATTTCGAACTGGTGCAGGCGGAGCGCGGTCGAGCCGGCTGAGATTTTTTGCATGGACGCATGATGGGGGCGGACAGTCGCGGACGGGCGGGACTGGAACGTGCTTTCCGGGAAGTGAGTGAACCGGTAAAGGCCGCTTGACCTGCCTGTGGCCGGCTTCCAATGAACCTCGACCTTTGATCCTTGTCGGAGACGCGTGCGGAAAGCGGCGCGAGGACGCGCACGCACTCCAAAGCTCGCCGTGGCGAGCAAAACGGAGGGACGCGCTCAGGTTTGACACGCGCAGCGCTTTCGGCGCCGTCACGTCTTAAAACGCGGCGGCTAGGAAGCCGCCGCTCCTTGGGGCACGAGCAGGCTGTGGCCGGTCATTTCTTTTGGTTGCTCGAGGCCGAGGAGGGCGAGTAGCGTGGGCGCGACGTCGGCCAGGATGCCGTCCTCGATGCGGAACTTCGGGGCGTCATCGGCCACGTAGAGGAGGTGAACGAGATTGGTGGTGTGGGCGGTGTTGGGCGAACCGTCGGGGTTGCGCATTTGCTCGCAGTTGCCGTGATCGGCGGTGATGAGCGCTTTCCCGCCGAGCGCGAGGAGCGCGGGCACGATGCGGCTGACGCATTCGTCGATCTTCTCGACGGCTGTGATTCCGGCCTCGACGACTCCGGTGTGGCCGACCATGTCCGGGTTGGCAAAATTCAAAATGATGAGGTCGTAGTGCGCGAGTTTTTCCAGGACGACGCGGGTGACTTCGGGCGCGCTCATGGACGGCTGCAAATCGTAGGTGGCCACTTTCGGTGACGGGACAATGTGGCGGTCCTCGCCCGGGAACGGCTGCTCGCCGCCGCCGTTAAAGAAGTAGGTGACATGCGGGTATTTCTCGGTTTCCGCGATCCGCAGCTGGCTTTTCCCGCCGGTGCTGACGACCGCGCCGAGGATGTGCGCTAAGGTCTGGGGCGCAAACACGTGGGGGGACGGATATTTCGCGTCGTACTGCGTGAGCGTGACGTAATGCACCGCCGGCTGCGCGCCGCGCTCAAATCCGTCGAAGTCTTTCTCCAGAAAGGCGCGGGAAAGCTGCCGGGCGCGGTCGGCGCGGAAGTTAAAAAAGAGCACGACATCGCCATCGCGCACGCGCTCTTCGTCCGGATGGGAGAAGATGAGGGCGGGCATGAACTCGTCCGTCACGTCGCTGGCATATTCCTGGCGGACGGCGTCGGCAGGCGAGGCGTCGCAGCGTTTTCCCTTCCCCATCACGATCGCGTCCCAGGCAAGCTTAGTGCGGTCCCAGCGCCGGTCGCGATCCATCGCGAAGTAGCGGCCGACCACGG
Organism: Chthoniobacterales bacterium; assembly: GCA_038233435.1. Lineage (GTDB taxonomy): Bacteria > Verrucomicrobiota > Verrucomicrobiia > Chthoniobacterales > UBA10450 > JACCTI01. The sequence continues at coordinate 4,600 of JBBSLZ010000054.1, read as the reverse complement.
TGACGATGCGCGCGCCGCTGCGCTGAAGGCCTTCCGCGCAATCGGCGAGAAAGTCAGCGCCGCCGGTGGGTGAAGTGTCGCGTCCGTCGGTGAAGGCGTGCACCATGATGTCGTTCACGCCGGCGTCGTGAGCGGCTTGTGCCAGCGCGATAAGATGCGCGTAGTGGCTGTGCACGCCGCCATCGGAGAGGAGGCCGAGGAAGTGCAGGCGCTTCCCACGCGCCTGCGCGAAGGCCGTCTGCAAAACTTCGTTGCCCGCCAGTTCGCCATCGTCGATCGCTTTGTTAATCCGGGTGAGATCCTGGTAGACAATCCGGCCGGCACCGAGGTTAAGATGACCGACCTCCGAGTTGCCCATCTGGCCGGCAGGCAGCCCCACATCGATGCCGCTGGCGCTTAATCGTCCACCGGGATATTGCTGGTAGAGCTGTTGGTGGAACGGGGTCCTAGCGAGCCAGGTGGCGTCGCCATTTTCTTCCTTTTGGGACGCGCCGCCGGGATTGATTCCCCAGCCATCGCGAATCAGAAGCAGCACGGGTCCAGCCATCGACGGAATTTGCCGACCCCGGGGAGAGGCACAAGCCGGTTCTTGCGTTGACATCCCGGGAGGGCGGCTTCTACATCGAGATCGTGAAATGGCGCAATCAGTTCCTCGCGCTTTTCTGTCTCCTCGTCTTTTTCGGCGTGGGCGTTTTCTATTTCCGCTATTGGGTCATCCAGAAGCCTTTCGGGATTATCCTCTTCCTCGGCGAGGGACTGGATGCGGAGACGGTGGCGGCGGCTCGCTGGATTGATGGGGCTGAGCCGAAGCCGCTGGCGCTGGATTTGTTTTCCTACACGGCGCTCTTGAGAACGGCTTCGGCGGACTCCGCCGTGCCCGATGCCGCCGCCGCTGCGACCGCCATCGCCACCGGAACAAAGGTGAACAATGGCGTGGTCGCACTGGATGCCCAGGGCCAGCCGCTTCTTTCGCTCCTGGCGCTGGCGCGAAAGGCGGGGCGCATGACTGGTTTGGTCTCGGACGGTCGCCTGACCGCGCCCACGAGCGCTAGTTTTTACGGTCACGCGCGGAACGCGAATCAAACGGAGGAACTGGCCCGCCAACTGGTGGAGATGAGCGAAATCGATGTGGTGCTCGGCCGGGAGGCGGCGGATTTCCTGCGCGAAGGGCAGGGAGGCCGGCGAGTGGATGGGCGGGATTTGGTGAGCGAAGCGCAGACGGCTGGCTATGACTACGTGCAAACTTTGGCGGCTTTCAATGCCGTGCCGCGCTGGCCCCGGGCGAAGGTTTTGGGTTTATTCGAAAGGGAACCGGCCGGGGCCCCGGTCGAATCGCGCGAAGCCGGTGAGCGGGCGACTCTCACGGCGCTGGTCCGGCGGGCGATTGAGTTGCTCCAGTTTCATCGCGGCGGGTATTTGCTCGTGATAGACGCGAGCACGATCGGGAGAGCGGACGCGAGTGAAGAGGAGCGCGCGAGCGCCGCGGCGGAATTTGATCGGGCGGTGGCGGTGGCGACCCAATACACGGGGGAAAAGTCGGTCATCTTCGTTTGTGGCCGCGGCGCGGACGGCCAAGCCGCATTGGCGGGCGACGCTCTGGTTTCTCCATCCACGATCGCGCCTGGCGACAGCAGCGATGCGCGAAACGAGACGCCTCCTGAGCCGGTGGCTGCAGACCTGGGAACGCCTGGGCCAGAGGAGAGGACGGACGTTTTACCTCGGGCGCGCGAGGTCGCGCCGCCGGCTTTCCCTTCGGATGGGCCAGAAAACAAAAGCGCAGCGCGGGCGGAGGATGTGCTGGTGTTCGGTCAAGGGCTAGGGGCGGAAGCTCTCCATGGCATCCGCGAAGACACTTACCTCTTCGAGATTATCCAAAGCAATCTGTGAACCCGATCCACTGCCCGTGGCGGACGGGGGGTCGGCTTCTCAAGGCGGACTCTTGTTGCCCACAAAAAAACCCGCCTGCCAGCGTCTGCCAGCAGGCGGGTTTTAAGAAAATCGGACGGCCTACGGGCTGGTGGGCACCAAGATCGGCACGAAGGTAAAAGGAGGAGACTGTGGCAGCGTCGGAGGAGGGCCTTCACCAGGAGGCGCCGCATCGGGGCCCTCACCCGGCATGTCTTTTTGATCGAGCATCGTCTTGCCATCGAGCATTGTCTTGCCGTCGAGCATGGTTTTGCCATCCGTCTGATATTCGGATTCCACTTCCCGATCGTCTGCCGCCGCGGCGGTGTTAGCGGCGAGGAGGGTGCTATTGGAAGCGCCACTGAAGGCGGCCACCTCTGCCACGGAGAAGCTAGTCTCCGATTGTCCGGCAGGCAACCAGCGGACCATCACGTAGCGACCGGCGGTGGCAGGAAACTCGACTGACGCACGACCCTGGCTTCCATCATCCGTCGTGGAACCGACCACTTTCAAGGAAGCGAAGGAGGCGTCGTTCATCACTACCGTCTGAGGGGCGTCATCAGGAGTGGGGATCGGCTCACCGGAAGCACCGATCTGCGGCTTCGTATTGGCGTCGCCGGGCAAGGAGTTCATGACATAGAACTCCATCCGACCCGCGCTGGCGGTGTAGAGAGCGGAGAGGCGACGGAGGCTGGTGGACTTGCCCAGATCGATAACCGTGGTCGGTGTTCCATCTTGGGCGGCGAAGGTGTAGGTAGTGGTGGCCTGGTCGTCGATCATGTTATTGGCCTGCTGGAGATCGCTGCCCGAGCTGACGTAAAGAGCCCGCGCTTTCGCATGCATGTCGCTCACCCGGTAGGAAACCATCCCGAAGCTGGCGGAATCGTCGTCTGCTTTCTTCGAGGCGCGCGGCGCAGCAAAATCGGAAACTTTCGGATTTGTGTAAATGCCGAACCCGGAAATTCTGCCGGCCTCCGTCAAATCGAACGTCAGGCGGACATACTTCGCCTCGCTCGGGCCGATCTTCGTCTCCACTCCGTCGTGGCCGAGTTCCTGGGAAGGAGCGGCATGCCATTGCGGACTATCGGCGGCCAGTTTGGCACTGGCGGTGGCGATGGTCACCTTTCCTTTCGCGCCCAAGCTGGCGAACGCGATCCGATCCACGTTTTCGATTTGAGGAAGGGCGATCAGCAGAGTCGTGGCACCTGCGGCGAGCGGGTAACTGGCGGTCGGATCTCCGCTGAGCAAAGCGGCGTTGGCGGCTGGCAGATCCAGCGCCGCCGCCTCCGCGCCGGGAGCGGCCTCAAGGCGAGCGCCCAGAGCGCGGCGAGCCACGTTTTCCGGATACGAAGGCGATTGTTCCACCGTCAGAGGCGGCACTTTTTGAAGGGTCAGGTCAGCACCGAGAAGGCCCGGCGCAGTGCCGAGAATCAGGGAACCAACGGCTAAGAATGAGCGTGAGCGGAGCGTGAAGGTCTTCATAATTTCCATATCTACAAAAACGATAGTAGTACTCCCGCTCGCATTTTGCAATAAAAAAACTGAGCGGTGCCGGAAAATTTCCGACACCGCTCATACAGCCTTCTTTGGCTCTCGTCATCCCGGAAGATTCGGCCCGGGATCGAGATCGATTTGAGATTAATTGTTCGCCAACATTCCCTCCGTCGAAGCAGCCCGGAATTTCTTTGCCCCAGCGTAGGCGTAGAGAGGAACGTAGGACTTGGGTCCGACCGTCTCGGAGCGGCAGGCCATCCAGTTGAAGGTGGGATCGAGCAGAAAGGTTCCGTCCTTCGTCTCCCAGACCAGCCAGGCGTGCGTCATCCGGCTGGTCGGTGCGCGTTTTCCGATAACCAGGCGAACGTTCTTCGCGCCGGAGGCCTGCATCCTCTGGTAGAGTGCCACGGCCTTGCCTTTGCAATCGGAAGGTTGGCGGGACTGCACCTCTTGAGGTGTCTTCCATTCCATCTGGTAGCCGTAAGGGATGTCCCGGAGGTCTTCCATCCATTGATTCACGCGCGACATGGAGACCTGACTCCCGCCCGCGTTCTCGCCGCTGGCCAGAATCGGCCGGATTCTTGCCATCTGGCGGTCATACGGCGTCGAGTCAACCGAAAGGAAGACCGAAGAGGCGAAGCAAGAGGCGGTGGAGAGACAAACAAGAGTCGCTGCGAGAGCGAACATTTTCTTGAGAGCGAAAGGCTGTATGCTTATTGTGATCATAATAACTATAATTACTATAAGCAACCGACGTGCCATGTTTCGGGGTTGGCGCGATCATTCCGTTCCCTTGGTCGATGGCCTCGATCTCGTGACTGCCAGAGAGCAGATGACTGCCTCGTCTCCGCTCATCCGGTGAGTTCGCGTCAGAGGGCGCCTAAGCGCCCGCTAGCTAGTTCGTCCGATCCAGCCAGCCGCACGTTTCTCCGGCCAACCTTTTTGCGTCCATGCGGTGCCTAAGGGACCGCCATACAATGCCTTTGCCTTCGCGGGGTTTGGAGCCGTCAATCGTGCTCCAAGTCGCTCTCGCCAGAGGGGGGGACGGCCTCCGGGCCGACGTGGCCGGGAAGCGTCCCGTCGTTGCCGAACGAGTTTCAATTGGGCATTCGACCCCAAAGCCTTAAGCCCGGCAGAGCCGGCAGCGATGAGTGGGAGACAGAACCACGCCCCACGCCGCGCCCGACAAATTAAAAACATT
>JBBSLZ010000053.1:0-14752 GCA_038233435.1 Chthoniobacterales bacterium | reverse complement strand
TTATCCGCGAGTGCGCGTCGCCCAACAAGTTACCCCAAGCTGCCTGCTGGCTGGATTGGTGCGACTCCACGCGGCAAGCTTGCGCTACCTTCACTTCCGCGCCGAGCAGGCCAGCGGGATTGAAGCAACTCTCTGCCAGCGCGACGGCCAGCCCGCCTTCCGAGCAATCGTGCGCGCTGCGGACCAGGCCGGTTTGAATCAACGTGCGCACCGCTTTTTGCACCGCCAGTTCTCGCTCGTAGTCCAGCCGCGGCGGCAACCCGATTTTTCGCCCGTGACAGACCTTGAAGTAACGCGACGCGCCCAATTCGTCGCCGATCTCGCCCACCAGGATGATGACGTCGCCTGCGTTCTTGAAGAACTGCGTGGTGATGTGCGCTTCGTCCGCGATCAGGCCGACCATCGCGACCGTGGGGGTGGGATCGACCGCGCCCGCCGGGCTTTCATTATAAAGTGAGACGTTGCCGCCGATGACCGGCGTGCCAAACGCGCGGCAGGCTTCTGCTTCGCCTTCCACGCACTCGCGCAGTTGCCAGAAATTTCCCGGCTGGTAGGGGTTGCCGAAGTTAAGGTTATCGGTCACCGCGAGCGGGACGGCGCCGGAGCAGGTCAGATTGCGCGCCGCTTCGGCGACCGCGATGCGTCCGCCCTCCCGCGGATCGAGCGCGCAGTAGAGCGAATTGCAATCGCTCGTGGCGGCGAGGATTTTTCCGGCTTCGCGCACGCGAAAAACCGCTGCGTCTGAGCCGGGCCAAACGACCGTGCCGGTGCGTACCATGTGGTCGTATTGGCGGTACACCCAGTTTTTCGAAGCGATGGTCGGGTCGGAGAGGAGAAGGCGAAGAGATTTGACCGCAGATTGCGCAGATGACGCAGATGTTTTCTGAATCCATTCCGCATCTGCGTTATCTGCGGTCATTTTCTTCGCTTCGCGTTCGTAGAGCGGCGCTTCATCCGCCAATGGCTTGGCCGGGATTTCCGCGGCGATCACGCCGTGGTCGAGGACGCGCATCATGCCGTCGTCGGTGACGCGGCCGATTTCCGCGCACGGCACGTCCCATTTTTCGAAGATGTCGCGCACGACCTTCTCTTTTCCTTTGTGCGCGATGATGAGCATGCGCTCCTGCGATTCGCTGAGAAGGGTCTCGTAGGGCGTCATGCCGGTCTCGCGTTTCGGCACTTTCGCGAGGTCGATCTCCACGCCGGTGCCACCGCGACTGGCGGTCTCGCAGGTCGAGCAGGTCAGGCCGGCCGCGCCCATATCCTGGATGCCGGCCACGGCGTCGGTGGCGAGCAACTCCAGACACGCTTCGAGGAGCAACTTTTCTTTAAACGGATCGCCTACCTGGACGGCGGGTCGATCTTCCTTCGATTCTTCGGTCAACTCGCGCGAGGCAAAGGCCGCGCCCGCCAGGCCATCGCGTCCGGTTTCCGCACCGACGTAGAAGACAGGATTGCCCACCCCGCTGGCGGCGCCGCGGGCGAGTTGTTCGTGTTTGAGTACGCCGAGGCAGAAGACATTCACGAGCGGATTGCCCTCGAAGCTTTCGTCGAAATAGATTTCGCCGCCGATCGTGGGGACGCCAATGCAGTTCCCGTAGTGCGCGATGCCAGAGACGACGCCGGCGAAGAGGCGGCGGTTGGTTTTCACGTTCGGGCTCCCGCCCGTGATCGGGCCGAAACGGAGCGAGTTGAGCAAAAACTCCGGCCGCGCGCCCATCGTGAAGATATCGCGAATGATGCCGCCCACGCCGGTGGCCGCGCCTTGGAAAGGCTCGATCGCGCTCGGGTGATTATGCGATTCGATCTTAAACGCGACCGCCCAGCCGTCGCCGATATCGACCACGCCTGCGTTTTCTTCGCCTGCTTTAACGAGAATGTTCGGTCCCGTCGTGGGAAATTTTTTCAGCTCACGGCGCGAGTTTTTATAGGAGCAGTGCTCACTCCACATAACCGAAAAGATGCCGAGCTCAGTGAAGTTCGGGTCGCGCCCGAGGATCTTTTGGATGCGTTCGTATTCGTCCGGAAGGAGACCGTGTTTCTTGATTAGATCGGGCGTAATCGCCGGGTCGAGAGCGGTGGGCATGTGCAGCGCACGTTAGCCGATGCGCGGGTGGGCTCAAATCAGTTGCGGCCGAAGCGGCATTTTTTGTGCGCCGGTTGAATAAGCAGAAGGCTCGGCCGGTCGAAAAAAAAGACACAGCGCGGCTTGACCTGAAAAGGAACGCCGGGCGGGTTGGCTGCCGGAGAAACGGAGCCGATCGCAGACTAACGAAACCACACTAAAAGGAACACATGATGAAAAAGACCCTACTCACTCTGGCTTGTGCGGCGCTGGCGCCTCTGGCCTTCGCGCAGACCAGCACGACGACGACCGAAACGACGGCAACGACGGAGACGCCCTTGCACTCGAAGACGGAGACCACCACCACGACGACTTCCACGGACGGCACCGTGACCACGTTTACCCCGGGTAAGACGATCGTGGTCAATCGTGTCGGGGTGACGGATCCGATCAGCTACGCCTTGGGCAAGACAGTGGAGTACGTGAATCGGGCCGGCAAAAAGATCGAAGCCTCCATGATCAAGCCGGGCGCGAAAGTGCATGTCTATTACGATCACGACGGCAGCACGCAGGTGGTGAGCCGGGTGGTCGTCGACGAATAAAAACGGCCAGTTAGAGAAGAAGAAGCCGCAGAGTCCATCCGGACTCTGCGGCTTTTGTTTTCCCGTACTGGCGCGGTGCAGGCGGCTGGCCGGAGTTTGCTTTCAAGCCGCAGATCGCATACACCCATTGATGGCTTTTGAGCTGAAGGAAATCGTGGCGGCGCGGCTGGGCGAGAACTACGATCTGCATGAGCAACACCTGAATCGGACCTTGGTGGCGGCGCAGCGGGTGATCGGTTTTGACAAGGTCTACGCGCGGGCGGAGGGCGCGTATCTCTACGACATGGATAATCGGGATTACCTCGATTTCCTGAGCGGTTACAGCGTTTACAACATCGGCCGGAATCATCCGGCGGTGCGGAAGGCGATCGAGGATGTCCTGGCGCTCGATTTGCCGAACATGGTGCAGATGGATTGTTCGCTGCTCAGCGGGCTCCTCGCGGAAGCGCTGACCAAGCGGACGCCGCCACATCTGGACGCGGTTTTCTTTTGCAATTCGGGGACGGAAGCGATGGAGGGGGCGCTCAAGTTCGCCCGCGCGGCGACGGGACGGAAGCGGGTGATCTCGCTGGAGAGCGCATTTCACGGACTCAGCCTGGGCTCGCTCTCGCTCATGGGCTGCGAAAGCTTCACGGAAGGTTTCGGGCCGCTGATGGATGGGTGGGACACGCGCGTGGCGCTGGATGACATCGCGGCTTTGGAGCGCCAGCTGGCGAAACGCGATGTGGCCGCGTTTGTGATCGAGCCTATCCAAGGCAAAGGCTGCAAGTCGCCGAAGACGGATTTCTACACTCGCGCGCAGGAGCTTTGCCGGAAGCACGGCACGCTCTTGATCGCGGATGAAATTCAGACCGGGCTCGGCCGCACCGGGAAGATGTTTGGCTTCCAGCATTGGAATCTGGAGCCGGATGTTATCACGCTGGCGAAGAGCCTGAGCGGCGGCTACGTCCCTTGCGGCGCGATCGTGGCGCGACGCGAAATTTATCAGAAGACCTTCAGCCGGATGGATCGCTGCGTGGTGCACTCAACCACTTTCGGCCGGAACAATCTCGCGATGGCCTGCGGGCTGGCCGCGTTGGAAGTGATCGATGATGAGAAGCTAGTCGAGAACTCCGCGCGGATGGGCGCACTGCTGATGGAGCGAATCGACGCGCTGCGCGAGAAGCATTCCTTTATCAAAGAAGTGCGCGGCAAAGGCCTCATCATTGCGATCGAGTTTCAGGAACCGAAAGAGCTGAAGCTGCGGATGGGCTGGAAGCTCCTCCACAAAGTCGACAAGGTCCTCTTCGCGCAAATGGTCGTGACCCAGATGCTGAGTCAGCATCGCATCCTGACCCAGGTGGCGGGGCACGCGATGGACGTGGTGAAAATTTTGCCGCCGCTCATCATCGGCGAGCGCGAGGTGGACCGCTTCGTCACCGCGCTCGACGCGGTCCTGACGGAATGCCGGAAATTCCCCGGGCCGATGTGGGAGATCGGGAATAATTTTGTGCGCCATGCGCTTCGTTCGAAGAAGGCGACGGCGCGGCCCGCTGTCCCGGCGTAGCCGTTCTTTTTTAATCATGAGCCAACCAGAATTCATCAAGCGGACCCCGCCGGGCGTGAAGCCGGTGCAACGCCAGGGACACTCGATCGCGCCCACCGGGGTGCGGCCGGTGCAACGCGACCGGCTGAGCTGGCATCAGTTCACAGTCGAGCCGGGGCGCTACGCAGCGATGCAGTTTCGGAATTGCGGGCGCTCGGGGTTGGCGCTTTCCGTGATCTCGTTAGGCGCGTGGGAAACCTTCGGCGGCTATGTGGGACCGGAGCTGGCGCGCGGCTGTATTTTTCAGGCCTTCAATCTCGGGATCACGCATTTCGATCTGGCGAACACCTACGGAACGCCGCAGGGGCGGGCGGAGATCATGGTCGGCCGCACCTTGCGAGAGATGCCGCGGGAGGAGATCGCCGTCTCGACCAAGGCCGGCTTCCGGATGGGTCCGGGACCCTACGGGCAGGGTGGCTCGCGGAAAGCGCTCCTCACTGGACTCGAGGAGTCGCTCAAACGGCTCGGGCTTGATTACGTAGACATTTTTTATTCGCATCGTCCGGACCCGAGCACGCCGCTGGAAGAGACGTTGCGCGCGCTCGATCAAATCGTGCGGCAAGGGAAGGCGCTCTATATCGGCTTGAGTAATTACTCGGCGGCGCAACTCCAGGAAGCCGTCCGGCTGACCCGCGAATTGCAGTTGGCCCCGATCGTGGCCACGCAGAATGGCTATAGTATGCTTCGCCGCGAGGTCGAGCAGGATGTGCTCCCGGCCGCGCGTGAACTCGGGCTCGGGCTGGTCGCCTTCTCGCCGCTCGCGCAGGGCTTGCTCAGCACCAAATACCTGACGGACATTCCGGAAGGCTCGCGAGTGAAGCGGAGCTGGAGCGCGCCGCAGCGCGAGACGTTGACTCCGGAGCTGCGCGAAAGTCTGAAACAGCTTAACGAACTGGCGAAAAGTCGCGGGCAAACGCTGCCGCAAATGGCGATCGCCTGGACCCTGCGCGCGCCGGAGGTGACCTCGGCGTTAATCGGCGCTTCGGATGTCGATCAACTGGAGGAAAACGCGAAGGCGCTCGACAAAATGAGCTTTACCGACGAGGAGTGCGGGCGAATCGACGCCATCCTGAAGCAGGTGACCGCGGCCTAGCAGCGTCGCGGATAAGGCGTCCCGCTTTCCCCTGGCTATGAAACTCCTTCAGAAGATCGGCCGAGAATTTGGCGGCTATAACCTGCTCGAATCGGCCCGCCGGCTGGTCGACCGTAAGCCGCTTCAGTGCAGCCTGTATGTGACGGATCGCTGCAATCTGGATTGCAGCTATTGCACCGAATACGACAACTCGGTGCCGCATCCGCCGCTGGAGGATCTGAAATTGTGGCTGCGGAAAATTCGAGCTCTCGGGACAATGCGGATCGCACTCGTAGGCGGGGAACCGCTGCTGCATCCGGACATCGTGGAACTGGTGCGCTATTGCCGGGAGCTGGGTTTCGCGACCAGCCTGACCACGAATGGATTCCTGCTCACGCGTAAACGGTTGGCGGAACTGGAAGAGGCCGGGTTGCAGGTCATGCAAATCAGCGTGGACCGGATGACGCCGAGCCCGATCACGAAAAAAACCTTCAAGACGATCCTGCCGAAGCTCGATTATTTCAAAGATTCCAAGGTCGGTCTTCACATCACCGGCGTACTTTGTGAGGACACGTTGCCGGAATCGACCGCGGTGCTCGAGACGGGTCTGGCGCGCGGGATTCCGACCGAGGTGCGGCTGGTGCATGCGGATCCGAAAAGTTTTTATCGGGTGCAGCGGGGGTCGCCGGAAGCGCTCAAGAATTTCATCGAATGGATGATCCAGCGGAAGCAGAACGGCGAGAAGATTCACACCAACGAAGCGATCCTGGATTACCAGCTCAGCCTCCTGAAAGGTGAGCCGACGGAGTGGACATGCATGGCGGGCTACAAACTTTTCTTCGTCTCGGCGCAGGGAAAATTCTGGGAGTGCAGCATGGTGAAAACCGAGAAGCACATCATGGAGATCACGCTGGACGATCTCTACGCGAACTATCGCAAGAAGGATTGCCAGACGGGCTGCGGCGTTTATTGCGCGGTCAGTACGTCGCTTCTGGTCGAGCATCCCACCCGGGTGGTGGGAAAGGAGATCGTGGCGCGCGCGAAACGGGTGCCGGGATTATTCCGGCAATCGCTGGCCCGCGATCCAAAAAGCGCGCCCGAGGTGAACCGCAGCGGTCAGCGCGCCCCAGAGACAGAGCACGCGGAAAGCCTGGCCGACCGCGCCTAACGAGAGGCCCGCGGCCAGCAGCCAGACGTAGATGTTGCGCCGGCCGCCGAGGAGGCGGACGAAACGGTCGAGCGGGGCGAGGTCGTCGAGATTGCGACCGGTCCGCTGTTTGACGCTTCGCTTGGCCAGGCGATCCAGAAGATCGGAGAAGAAGAGCAGCGCTAGGAAAAGATAGGCGGAAGGCACTGCGCCGCTGACCGTGAAATGATGGGCGAGGGCGGTCCACCAGGAAAGCTCAAGCAGATAGTCGAGGGCGTGTTCTCGTTGGCCTAGCGGCGTGGTCTCCACTTTGACGCGCGCTTGTTTGCCATCGAGGCCGTCGAGCACGCCGACCGCGAGGGCCAGCAGGGTGCCGGCCAGCAGATGACCGGTGGCGAAGAACGCGGCCACGCCCGCCGACACCACCGCCGTGAAGAGCGTGATCTGGTTGGGCGTGATGTGAGTGCGGCAGAGGCGCGCGATGATCCAGGTCTCGATCGGGGCGTGGACTTTGGCGGGCAGATCGAGGGTGCCATTCTGGGCGGCATCGAGGAGGAGATGTTCCGCGAGGTGGCGTTGTGGCGGCGCGGGCGCGGGGAACCAGAGGGGACGGAGATGGCGGCGCAGATTTGGTAGATAGGTCGGCAGTTCGCTGACTTTCAGGATCTGAAATTCCTCTCGTTGCGCAGCCTCGGCGACATGCGCGAAAGCCTCCGGAGCGGAAGATGATACGGTCAGAACATGGCCTGGCACGAGCGCGGCGCCACAACCATAGCCGACCGGTGTGGAAGGTTCGCGTGTTAGGAGTTCGCGGAGAAAAGCGGGCGGCGAGGAATCGATCAAAATGGTCGCTGCCGGTTGCTCGCGCAAAGCTCGGAGCAGGCGCGGGTCGTGATAGAAATCGCTCCGCAGGACCAGTGTCAGTTGGTCAGGAAATCGATCTGGCAGACGCTCAAGGACCTCGGCCCGGATCTCCGAGCGGGCCCATGATGGAGTGGCGAGATGTCTTCTGATTGTTCCCGGCTCCTGCGCCAGGATGATGACCTCGGTGAATCCAAGGCGCTGCAAAATCCGGAGGGAACGCTCTAGGCACGAGATGCCGCAGAGTTGCACGAGCGATTGCTCATTGGCAAAAATGACGACTGAAAGATCCGCGTCCACTTCGCTTCACTTAGCTGTCTGGAGGATCGCTGTCACGAAGCTGTGGGAAATGTGCTGATCGGTTTGTAGCGACGCTGCTCTTTCGGCGTTCACATGCTTGATCTGCAATCGACGCGTGTTTAGGGACGCGCTTTGAAAGGATAGGGAGAATGGGGTTGTCCCGGGCCGCCGGCGGGGCAGGTTATTCGTAGCGGAAGCGGCCTGCTTCTGCGCAACCGCCCACACACACCTATGAGCACAGACGCCACCACCGCACCGGCTACCGAAAAAGGAGTCAGCCAACTCGAGCAGTTGAAGCAATTCACCAAGGTCGTCGCGGATACCGGCGACTTTGAGACCATCCGCGAGTTTAAGCCGCAGGACGCGACGACCAATCCCAGTCTCATCTTCGCCGCTACCCAAAAGGATCAGTACGCGCACTTGCTGGAGGACGTGCTCGCGGCCCGCAAAAATTCCGGACTGAAGGGCGCGGCCCAGATCGAAGATATCATCGATCATCTTCTGGTTTCCTTCGGGACCCAGATCCTGGAGATCGTGCCGGGGCGCGTCTCGACCGAAACGGATGCGCGGCTTTCTTTTGACGTGGAAGGGACGATTAAAAAAGCGCAACAACTGATCAAGCTCTACAAAGAAAAAGGGGTCGGGCGCGAGCGTGTTTTGATCAAAGTCGCCTCGACCTGGGAGGGCATCATGGCCGCGGAGCAGCTCCAGCGGGAGGGGATCAAGTGCAACATGACGCTGCTCTTTTCGCTCGTGCAGGCGGCCCGCTGCGCAGAGGCGCAGGTGCAGTTGATCTCGCCGTTTGTGGGACGGATTTACGATTGGTTCAAAGCGGCGAAGAAGCGTGACTATGTCGGCGCGGAAGATCCGGGCGTGCAGTCAGTGCAGGAGATTTACACCTACTACAAGAAGTTCGGGCACGAGACTGAGGTGATGGGCGCGAGCTTCCGGAATGTGGGTCAGATCATCGAGTTGGCTGGTTGCGATCTGCTCACGATCAGTCCGGAATTGATGGGCGAACTGGCAGAAGCGCAGGAGCCAATTGAACGCAAGCTGAGCCCGGACAAAGCGCAGGACGCTGAGTTGGAACGGGTGGCGACTGATGAGAAATCCTTCCGCTACGCGCTGAACGACGATGCGATGGCGACAGAGAAAACGGCGGAAGGGATTCGCAAATTCGCCGCTGATATCGTGAAGCTGGAGAAGTTCGTGGCGGAGAAGTTGGGGTAGGGGTGACTTTTTTCTCGTGCTCGTGCTCCCGCTCGCGCTCATGCTCGAGGTTGAGCATTTCGAGCGCGAGCGGGAGCACGAGCACGATTACGAAGGCATGAGCGGGTTTAACGTTGTTCTGATCGAGCCCGAGATTCCTCCGAACACCGGCAACATTGGGAGGCTGTGTCTGGCAACGCGGTCGACTCTGCATCTGGTCGGACCGCTCGGGTTTGAGATCGACGATCGGCAACTGCAACGAGCCGGGCTCGATTATTGGAAAGAGGTGACGGTACGCCGGTGGAATTCTTTTGCCGAATTGCAGACCGCGCAGCCCGCGGAAGCGCGTTATTTTTTCCTCACCACGAAGGCGTCACGTCCGTATTACGAAGAAGGCTTTCAAGCGGGAGATTTTTTGGTGTTTGGTCGCGAGACGAAAGGGCTGCCGGAACCCTTGCTCGCCGCACAACGCGATCGGCTGATGACGATTCCTATGGAAGGAACGCGCAGTCTGAATCTCGCCACCGCGGTCGCGATCGTCCTCTTCGAGGCCGTGCGGCAAAGCGCGGCCCGGTAGGTTCGACGCGAGGTAGGAAAATCCGGGGAGCGCACGCCTCCAGGCGGGCTGGTTTTCGCATTCTGCGAAAACGAACTTTTTCCCTCTCTCACGGTTACGCGCGACCCTTAAGTCAGCGTCTTAGAAGCCTGTTTCGGCAGAATGCCGAAACCAGCACGCCTGGAGACGTGCGCTCCCCAGACCGTGCTATTCCGCCCTTCTAGTATCCGGCCGCTTGACCGTCTTTCCGGCTTTCGCTGGCGCCGTGGTAGACGCCCTGTTTGTCATCGCGCAGGATCGCCTGATAGCCGCCGTAGCCGCCGAGGTCGAGGCGCACATCGTGGCCCATGTTCATCAGGGCGCGTGCGCTTTCGTACGGGACGCCGCTTTCCAGATTCACGAAACCGCCATCCGCCATCCGTTCGCCGGTCGGCTCGGAGCTGCCTTCGTGTTGCCAGCGCGCGGCATCGCCGGCTTCCTGCACGTTCATGCCCCAGTCGATCATGTTGCACAAAATCTGGACGTGACCTTGCGGCTGCATCCCGCCGCCCATCACGCCGAAGCTGAGCCACGGTTTCCCGTCCTTCATCACGAAAGCGGGAATGATGGTCTGGAACGGTCGTTTGCCCGGCGCGTAGACGTTCGCGCTCTCTGCGTTCATATCGAAAAGCTCGCCGCGATCCTGGAAACCGAAGCCGAGCCCGGGCACAACCACGCCGCTGCCCATCCCGCGGTAATTGCTTTGGATCAGGCTCACCATGTTGCCGTCCTTATCGGCGGTGGTGAGGTAAATCGTGTCGCCTTGCTGGAGCGCGGGGTTGCCGGAATCGTACCGCTTCGAAGCGCGTTTCGGGTCGATCAACTTCCGCCGTTCCGCCGCATATTTCTTTGAGAGCAACCCGGCGAGCGGCGCTTTCGCAAAGGCCGGGTCGGCGTAAAACTTGGCGCGATCTTCGAAGGCGAGCTTCTTCGCCTCGATCATGAGATGAAGCGCTTCGGGCGAATTGTAGCCCATCGCTTTCAAATCGAAGCCTTCGAGAATGTTCAGCATCTGAAGCGCGGCGAGGCCCTGGCCGTTCGGCGGCAACTCGTAGACATCGTAACCGCGATAATTGGTCGTGAGCGGCGCGTCCCACGTGGTGGTGTGCTTTTCGAAATCGACCTTGCGCAGGAAGCCGCCGTTCGCGGCGAAAAACTTGTCCATCTGGTCGGCGAGTTCGCCTTTGTAAAAAGCGTCGCGCCCGTTCTCCGCGAGAATACCGAGCGTCTGGGCGAGCGCCGGATTTTTGAAAATCTCACCGCTGGCCGGCGCGCGGCCGTCGATGGTAAACGTCTCCTTGAACGCGCCCGGCTGTTTGCTCAGGAGCGGCACGCTGCGGTCGATGTAATAGGCGACCAACTCGGAGACCGGGAACCCTTCGTTCGCGTAGGCGATGGCGGGCGCCAGCACTTGCTTCATCGGCAGCTTGCCGAATTTCGCGTGCAACTCGAACCACCCATCCACGCAGCCCGGCACCGAGATCGGTAGCATGCCGTGCGGCGGAATTGTTTTGCGGTCCAGCTTGGCCAGCTCCGCTTTCATCGCGTCGTAGCTCAGCCCGAGTGGCGCGCGTCCGCTGCCGTTCAAGCCGTGCAGCTTTTTCGTTTTCGCATCGTAAACAATCGCAAAAATGTCGCCGCCGATTCCGCTGCCGGTCGGCTCCATCAGTCCGAGCGCCGCGTCGCAGGCGATCGCCGCATCGATCGCGCTGCCGCCCGCTTTCAAAATTTCGATCCCGATCTGCGTGACCAGCGGCACGCTCGTGCAAACCATCCCATGTTGCGCCACCACGTCGGAGCGGGTGGCGAAGGTCCGGCCTGTCACGCGATCGGGCTGGGCGAAAGCGGAGGCGACGCAGGTGAAAAAAGCGAGGCCGGGAAGGAGACGAGTCATATCCGCGAAGTTAAGAGGAAACGTCCGACGCTCAACGTTCAACGTCCAAAGGGGGAAGCGGCCAGAGCGCGCCTCCGGAATTGGAGCGTTGGAAGTTGGACGTTGAGCGTTCGACGTTTCCCCTCTCATCCCCCTAAAGCGCAATCCCTTTTCCCCGCACCATTTCGCGCTAAGGTCTTGCCCATGCGCGCCAGCCATCTTGAAGATTATTATTCCTTCCTCCGTTTCCCGAGCATCTCGACTGATGACGAGTATGCCGACAAAGTCGCCGAGTGCGCGCTTTGGTTGGTCGAAAAACTGAACGGCATCGGATTGGAAGCAAAGCTGATGCCGACGCCCGGCCATCCGGTCGTTTGGGCGAAAAACAAACATCAACCCGGCCGCAAAACGGTCATGATCTACGGCCACTACGATGTCCAGCCGCCCGATCCGCTCGATCTCTGGGATTCGCCGCCCTTTGATCCGGTGCTGAAAGATGGCTACGTCTTCGCCCGCGGCTCGACCGATAACAAAGGCCAAATCCTCGCGCACATCCTCGGCATTCAAGAGACACTGGAGAAAGACGGCGACCTGCCGGTGAATCTGCATCTCATCATCGAAGGCGAAGAAGAAATCGGCAGCGGCAATCTGGGCAATTTCCTGCAGCAGAATCTGGAAGCGTTGCGTCCGGATGTGGTCGTGGTCTCCGACACCGGCATGATCGCGAAAGGCGTGCCGACCTTGAGCTACGGGTTGCGCGGCGTGACGGCGCTCGAGGTTAAGATCACGAGCTCGAAGATGGATTTGCACTCCGGCATGTTCGGCGGCGCGGTCGCGAATCCGATCACGGCCCTCGCGCAACTCCTCGCCACGCTGCATGACAATAACGGGCACATCGCGATCGAAGGCTTTTACGATCAGGTGAAGCCGCTGGAGGATTGGGAGCGCGAAGCGTGGCGCAAACTCCCGCTCGATGGTGACAAGGAAGTGCTCGACGAAACCGGTTCGCCCGCGCTCTTGGGCGAAGAAGGCTACAGCACGCTCGAGCGACTCTGGGCGCGCCCGACGGCGGAGATCAACGGCATCGGCGGCGGCTACCAGGGGCAGGGGACGAAGACGGTCATCGCCAGCCACGCGATGGCGAAGCTGACCTTCCGGCTGGTGCCCAACCAAATCGGCGATGACATTCTCGAGCTGGCC
The DNA here is from genome assembly GCA_038233435.1 of Chthoniobacterales bacterium. GTDB lineage: Bacteria > Verrucomicrobiota > Verrucomicrobiia > Chthoniobacterales > UBA10450 > JACCTI01. Next base: position 2,243 of record JBBSLZ010000053.1, on the reverse strand, counting down.
AAGAAGCACCTGCGCAAGCATCTGCCGCCCGGCGTGACGATGGAGATCAAGGACGGACACAGCGGGCCGTGGTATCTGACTGATCCGAACTCGGAGGTTGGAAAAGCGGCGCAGCGCGCCCTGCGCGAAGCGTTTGACGGCAAGGAGCCGGCGCTGATTCGCGAAGGCGGCAGCATCCCGATCACCTCGCAATTCCGCACCATCATGGGCGTGGAGACGTTGCTCCTCGGGCTGGCCCTGGCCGATTGCCGGGCGCACTCGCCTAACGAGAACTTCCCGCTGGAAAATCTGGATGCGGGCATTCGCCTGAACAAAGCCATCCTGCGCGAACTAGCCAAGTGAGCCGGCGCGCGACCAGTCTGGCGCTTTCTTTCCTGCTCGCGGGCGCGCTGATCATGGGCGGCGGCGTTCGCTCGGCCCTCGCGGAAGAAGATTTCGGCACGAAGCTGAAACGCATCTTCCAGCCGACTCCGCCGCCGAAAAAGCGCAAGGCGTCCACGAGGAAGAAATCGACGCCGACTCCGTCACCCAGAGAGAAGGCCACGCCGGAGCCGTCGGCGAGTCCCTCTCCGAAGAAAAAGATTTCTCCCTCGCCGTCTCCCAGCGCCTCGCCCAAGCGCAAGAGCAGCTCCGCGAAGAAAAGTCCCACGCCTAGTCCGACGCCGGAGGAGAACGAGAGCCCGACGCCCAAGCCAAAGCGATCGCCCTCGCCTTCACCGACAGGAAAGAAGAAGAAAGCTTCTCCTTCGCCGTCGCCGAGCGAGTCGCCCAGCCCTTCTCCGAGCGCCACGCCGGAGGAGTCACCGAGTCCGGAGGAAAGCCCCAGTCCGCGCCCTTCCGCGAGCGCAAAAAAATCCCAACCGCTGGGCGCGACCATTTCGCCTAACGACATCAGCGGAATCGAGAACTACCCAGCGCCGGTGCGCAGGCTGATCGATACCGCGCTCGGGCTCACGGCGCGGAATCTCGATTACAAATATGGCTCGGCCGATCCCGACAGTGGCGGACTGGATTGCTCTGGCTTCATCTTCTTCGTCCTTGCCCAGAATGGGATGAAGGACGTGCCCCGCGACGCGAGCGGCCAATATTCCTGGGTGCGGAAAAAAGGGAAGTTCCAGGCCGTGATCAGCCGAAACGACGACACTTTCGAGCTGGACGAGCTGAAGCCCGGCGATCTGCTTTTCTGGACCGGCACTTACGCGGCGGCAAAAGACCCGCCCATCACGCACACCATGATTTATCTCGGGCGCGAAAAGAAAACTGACCGGCGCATCATGGTCGGTGCGAGCGATGGGCGCACCTACCACGGCGAATCGCGCTACGGCGTGGGCGTGTTCGATTTCAAACTACCGCGTTCTGGTAAAGCGGAAACGAGCGGACGCTCGCCTGCGTTTGTCGGCTACGGCGCGATTCCCGGGCTCGGCGACGGCTAGCGAGTCGCGTAGCGAATCGGATCGGCGCATCCGGCTTGCTCGAATCCTTTTAGGCGCAACTGACACGAATCGCACTCTCCGCAGGCGGCGCCGTCCGGAGTTGGATCGTAGCAGCTATGGGTGAGCGAGAAATCGACCCCTAGCTCCATCCCGCGGCGGATGATCTCTGCCTTCGAGAGCTGCAGGAGCGGCGCATGCATCCGGAAGCGCGTGCCCTCCACGCCGGCCTTGGTCGCGACCGCGGCCAGCGCTTCGAACGATTGTAAAAACTCCGGCCGACAATCGGGATACCCGCTGTAATCGACCGCGTTCACGCCCAGAAAAATATCGGCCGCGCCCACCACCTCCGCGAGCCCGAGCGCGTAGGAAAGGAAAATGGTGTTCCGCGCCGGCACGTAGGTGATCGGAATGCCGTGCGACATTTCATCGGCGGAGCGCTCGTGCGGGACGGCAATATCATCGGTCAAAGCCGAGCCGCCGAAAACGCGCAGATCGATCCGCGCGAAACGATGATCGCGCACCTGCATGGAAGCGGCTACGCGGCGGGCGGCTTCCAGTTCGATCCGGTGGCGTTGCCCGTAGTCGAACGAAAGCGCGTGGGGCTCAAAGCCGTCGGCAATCGCGGCGGCCAGGGTGACGGCAGAATCGAGTCCGCCGCTCAAGAGAACGATCGCGGGTGTGGAAGTCATGGCTTCCATCTTCAAGCGCGGAGCTCCCGATTCAGTGCTTCGCACCGTGCATGGCGCGATGCGGATGTGCTACTGGGCGCGGTCGGAAGCTGTTCCGGGGAGCGCGCGCCTCCAGGCGTGC
>JBBSLZ010000052.1:0-14908 GCA_038233435.1 Chthoniobacterales bacterium | reverse complement strand
CGTACTCATATGTCGCGCGCAGCGCTTTCGGAGTGCGGCGCGTCCCCGCGCCGCTTTTTGGGGAGGCGCTGTTCGCCTTCCGCGAGGTGACAACGCCGCGCGCAATGCGTTGATTTTATTCCAGCGCCTGCGCCAGATCCTCGATCAAATCATCCGCGTGCTCCAAGCCGACGGAAGCGCGGAGCAAACCTTGCGGGGTATCGGGGCTCTCGCCAGTGACCGAAGCGCGGTGCTCGATCAGGCTCTCCACTCCGCCCAGGCTGGTGGCGCGGATGAAAATGCGCACCTTCCCGGCGGCCGCCAGCGCGGCTTCGCGTCCGCCTTCCACCTCGAACGAAAGCATCCCGCCGAAGTCGCTCATCTGTCGCCGGGCCAGGTCGTGCGCGGGATGCGTGGCCAGCCCGGGATAATTGACTCGCGCGATTTTCGGATGCTCTTCGAGGAAGCTGGCGACTTTGGCCGCGTTTTCGCAATGCGCGCGCATCCGCCACGGCAGCGAACGCAGGCCGCGCAAGGTGAGCCAACAATCGAAAGGCGAAGGCACGCCACCGGCGCTGCCTTGGTTCAAACGGATCCGTGGAAAAAGTTCGCACCCAGCGCGCGCCACCACCGCGCCGCCGGTCACGTCGCTGTGGCCGCCGATGTATTTCGTCGTGGAATGCACCACCAAATCGAGACCAAGCGCGAGCGGCGTTTGCACGATCGGCGCCCAAGTGTTGTCGCAAGCGCAGTGCGCGCCGGCGCGGCGGGCGATCTCGGCCACTGCCGCCAGATCGGTTAGTTTTAATTGCGGATTCGATGGCGTCTCAGTCCAGATGAGTTTCGTGGCCGGCCGAACGACGGCTGCCACCGCGCGCAGATCGGTCATGTCCACGAAATCGACCTGCAATCCCCACGGCAGATAGACTTCGCGTAATTGCTTGAGCGCGCCATGATACGCCTCCGTGGGCGCGATGACGTGATCGCCGGGGCGCAACGCCTGAAAGACCGCCGCCGAAGCCGCCAGCCCGGAGCCAAACGCCGCCGCCTCGCCTCCGCCTTCCAGCGCAGCCATCGCCACTTCCAGCGCCTGCCGGTTCGGATTGTCGCTCCGGGAATAAACGAAGCCGCTCGCGTAGCTGCCGTCGGGTTCGCGCTCGAAAGTGGTCGAGAGATGGATCGGCGCCGCCACCGCGCCGGTGGCTGGATCGACCGCGTGCCCGGCGTGAACGGCTAATGTTTCAATGCGCATCGCGAAAGGAATGAAATGCATTTCGCCACCGTTGGCGAGGAAATGGAGTCGGCCCGCCCCTGGGCCCAAGGTTCAGGCACCGCAGTGGTCGGGCCACCCTTCGGCGCGAGGGCGCGCCGGCTCCATCGTTATGATTCGATTTGACGCATCCGGCCAGCCGGGCGCTAATACCATCTGAATTTCGACTGGCGCTTTTCGCCCCAGCCCTCGCTTTTTATGACTATCTATAACGACGAAGTCTTTCAGATGGCCTGTGACCAGTTTCACGTCATCGCTGACTATCTGGAGATCGATCCCAACGATCGCGATCGCCTGATGTATCCGAAGCGCGCGATGGCGGTGACGCTGCCCGTGCACATGGATGACGGCACCACCCAGACCTTTCAAGGGTATCGCGTCCAGCATCACCTCACGCTTGGACCGACGAAGGGCGGCACGCGTTTCGCGCCTACGCTCTCGATGGGGGAAACGGCCGCGCTGGCGATGTGGATGAGCTGGAAATGCGCGCTCGCCAACTTGCCCTACGGCGGCGCTAAAGGCGGCGTGGCTTGCGATCCGACCAAGCTTTCGCGGCGCGAACTGGAAGGCATTTCCCGCCGTTACATGCAGGAGATGATTCCGTTCGTCGGTCCGCATACCGATATCATGGGCCCGGACATGGGCACGAACGAGCAGGTCATGGCTTGGTTCATGGACACCTACTCGACCTATCAGGGCTACACCGTAAACGAAATCGTGACCGGCAAACCGGTGACGATCGGCGGCACGGAAGGCCGGCGGGAATCCACCGGGCGCGGCGTCGTTTACTTGATCGAGCGCGCGATGGAGATGCTCAAGATGGACCCCGAGAAGAGCACCGCGATCGTGCAGGGTTTCGGCAACGTCGGTTCCGTGGCTGCGCTCGCGCTCGCGCTCAAGGTGGGCGTGAAAGTGGTCGGCATCAGCGATGCCACCGTGGCGCTCTACAATCCGAAGGGCATCGACATCAAGGCGGCGGATCAACACGTAATGAAGAAGGGGAACCTGCGCGCATTCCAGGAAGCCGATCGCGTCGACCCGAACGAGCTGCTGACGATGGATTGCGACATTCTGGTGCCGTCCGCGGTCGATCGCGTCATCACGGAAAAGAATGCCGATCAAATCAAGTGCCGCATTCTGGCCGAAGGCGCCAATGGCCCCACCACGCCGGAAGCCGATCTGCTTCTGAACGAGCGCTGGGACGAGGTCTTCGTCATTCCGGACATTCTTTGCAACGCGGGCGGCGTGATCGTTTCCTACTTCGAATGGGTGCAGGGCTTGCAGAGCTTCCCTTGGACGGAGTCGGAAGTGACCGATAAACTTTTCCGCATCCTGCAACATTCCTTCGCGCAGGTGATCAAGCGCGCCAAAGACCACAAGGTCTCGCACCGCACCGCCGCGATGGCGATCGGCGTGGAGCGCGTGATGAAAGCGAAGCACTCGCGCGGTCTCTTCCCTTAAGCGCGATGAGTTTCTCGTATCGCGAGGAACGGCGGGGCGAGCGGGTGCTGGATGTTTTGACGAACGACGAGACGGGAATCCGCCTCGTCGTGTCGCGTTTAGGGGCGGAACTGGTGAGCCTGGCGCGCCGGCGCGGGGCGGAGGAGTGGATGGGCTTCCTGCATCGCGATGACGACATCACGCCAGCCGCGCAAGGGTGGGGGAATCACGCCACCGTGATGGGCTATTTTCTGCATCGCTTGAAGGACGGCCGGAGTCTTTACAGAGGGAAGGAGATCGTGGGCGGGACGCATAGTTTTCTCCGCGGGAAGGAATGGCGTTTCGATGAGAGCGCCGCGGACGACGGCGCGCTCACCTACGAGATGCGGCACGACGATTTCACGCCGAGCGAGTACCCGCTCAATGTCTCGCTCCAGCTCACCTACCGACTGGACGGCGAGAGCGTGCGCGTAACGTTTTACTTTCAAAATCACGAGCCGGAGCTGGCGGCGCATGTCGGCTTCGGTTTGCATCCTGGTTTCGCCACCACGCCGGGCGTTCCGCTTTCCTTCACCATGCCGGCAGGCACCTACCGGCGTTATTTTTCGCCGAACAATTATCTAGCCGCGGAGACGCAGACGTTTTTTTTCGCGGGTGGCCGGATGCCGTTCGAAGAAGCGAAGCTGCCGGGCTCGTTCATCCTCGAATTGCTCGACGTGCCGGAGCGCGTTTTCCATTTCGCCGACCTGCCGAGCGGGCGGACGCTGGCGCTCGATTTCAGCGAAGTGCCGTATCTGACGCTTTGGTCGGATGGCGGGCCGTTTCTTTGCGTGGAGCCGTGTTGGGGTTTAACGGATCATCATGAGCAACGTGCGTTCGAGGATAAGGAAGGCATTCACGTGATCGCGGCCGGCGGCGAACTGCGGCGATCCTTCACCATGACGCCACGCCTGAGTCTCGAGAAGCTGGCCTAACGGATGAAGGCTTCGCTGCGCGCACTGCTGGCTGACTCGGTGGATTACGCCGGGCTTTTTCCGCCGGCGAATCTGGATCTGGAGCCGGCGCTGATAAACCACGCGACCTATCTGCGCGATCCCGATGCCTGGATGCTGGGCACGTTTGTTTTGCCGGTGGCGAAGTTCGAGGACGCAGTCGCGTTGCTCGCCGGCTTCCAGGAGCCGCACGCGCTCCGCATTTCCGCGCTCGGCACCCGCACCGAAACCGCTGCGCAATTCATGGGCGCACTGAAAACGGCCGCGGCCGCGATTCGCGCTTTTAATGCGGAACACGAAGGCGTGGCCGCAGTGACGCAAATCGAGATGGCGCTGCCCGCGCAGCCCGGCGTGCACCTGGCTGAGGCGAACGCGGTCCTGGCCGATCTTTCTCTCCCCACCTTCTGGGAGACGGCCGCGGACGAAGCGGAACGCACGATCGATTTTCTTTCCGAGCGGCGCCGCACTGGCACCGGACGTTTCGGGTTTAAACTGCGCACCGGCGGCGTGATCGCGTCCGCTTTTCCGTCCTCGATCCAGATCGCGCGTGCCTTGGTAGCGGCGGTGGCGAAGAAGGTGCCGATCAAATTCACCGCCGGACTTCATCATCCGATCCGCCAGTTTCACCTAAGTGTGCAGGCGAAAATGCACGGCTTTCTGAATGTTCTGGGCGCAGGCGTGCTCGCGGCCGAACATGAGTGGGATGTGCAACAAACCGCGCGCCTGCTGGAATGCGAAGACGCGACGGAGTTCACCTTCACGGACGAAAGTTTTACCTGGGACACGTGGTCGATCTCGACGGAAAACATCGCGGCGCACCGCAAACTCGTAACCTCACTCGGTAGCTGTAGTTTTGATGAGCCGCGCGCGGATTTGCGCACGCTCGGTTTGTTTTAATCTCCATGCCTCTCCAATCCTTCATTAACGTTCCGTCCGACTCGCATTTCCCGATCCAGAATCTGCCGTTTGGCGTTTTCAAACCGGGCGACGGCGCGGCGCGGGTGGGCGTGGCAATTGGCGACCAAGTGCTGGATCTCTCCTTCCTGGAAGAGAAAGGGCATTTCGGCGAACAGCGCGTTTTCGGCGCGGATTCCTTGAACGGCTTCCTCGCGCTCGGCCGTCCCGTCTGGCGGAAGACACGCGAGGTCCTGCAACATCTCCTCGCCGCCGACACGCCCATCCTGCGCGACGATGCGGAACTCCGCGCGGCGGCGTTCCATGCGCAGAAGGACGTGACCATGCAATTGCCCGCCCGCATCGGCGACTACACCGATTTTTATTCCTCCTATCACCACGCGCAGAACGTCGGCACGATGCTGCGCGGCGCCGACAACGCGCTCATGCCGAACTGGAGATATTTACCGGTTGGTTATCATGGACGCGCCAGTTCCATCGTGGTCAGCGGCGCGGAGGTTCGGCGTCCGAAAGGTCAGATCAAGCCGCCTGATGCCGACGCGCCCATCTTCAGCGCCAGCCGGGCTTTCGATTTCGAACTCGAGACCGCCTTCCTGATCGGGCCGGGCAACTCGTTAGGCGAACCGATTCCGATCGATCAAGCCGAAGAGCACATCTTCGGCATGGTCCTGATGAACGACTGGAGCGCGCGCGATCTCCAGACGTGGGAATACCAGCCGCTCGGCCCGTTCCTGGCCAAGAATTTCGGCACCAGCATCTCCCCCTGGGTGGTGACGATGGAAGCGCTGGCGCCCTTCAAGAGACCGCTCCCGGCGCAGGAGCCGGCGCCCTTTCCTTATCTGCAGGCGAAGGATGACGTCGTTTACGACATCGAGTTGGAAGCGCGTTTGCGGACGGAGAAAATGGATGCCGGGCACGTCATTACGCGGACCAATTTCAAGCATCTTTACTGGAGCATGGCGCAACAGTTGGCCCATCACACCGTCAACGGCTGCAACCTCCAACCCGGCGACTTGCTCGCGAGCGGAACGATCAGCGGCCCGGAGGAAACAGCGCGCGGTTGCATGCTGGAGCTCACCTGGCGCGGCGCGAATCCGCTCGAACTCCCGAGCGGCGAAACGCGGAAATGGCTCGAAGACGGCGACACTCTCACGCTCAGCGGCTGGGCCGAGGGCGACGGCTATCGAGTTGGCTTCGGTGAAGTCACCGGGCGGATTCTCCCCGCGAAATGATTTTCTCGGTGTTTTCGAACACCATCACCTTCTGAGGTAACGCTGATAGCGCCCGAAGGGTGCGACGGAATAAAGCCCGGAGTGAATCCCGCTCCGGCTGGAGGGACTCCGGGTCAAGTTCTTGAACTCAATCAACCCGTGAAACAGGACGGTAGCACAGGCGTCCCGCCTGTGCGGACACCGGGCATCTTGCCCGGTGCTTCTAGAGCGTCGCATCGCCTTGGCAAACACCGGGCGAGACGCCCGGTGTCCGCACAGGCAGGATGCCTATGCTACGCTCTGCGTGAATCCCAGAGTTCCGCGTCGCTGCAACTCCGGGCTTCGTTCCGCCGCACCCTTCGGGTGGTGTGGGCGTCCATTTGAGTTGATGACGGAGGCGCGGAGGGCCAGCGTTTAACTGGCGGGAGACTATGAGGCCTCGCGCAAGGGCCGCGAAAGATCGTCCTTCACCCGATCGAGGATCCCGTTCACGAACCGCCCGGAGTCCGGGCCACCGAACGTCTTCGCCAGCTCGATCGCTTCGTTGATCGACACCACCGGCGGAATGTCGTCGCGATGCAACATCTCGAAGATGGCCAGCCGCAGGACATTCCGGTCCACTGGCGCGATGCGGCGCAGATTAAAATTCTCCGCATAACGGCCAATCCGCTCGTCGATCTCCGGCAAATGCGCCACCATCCCGTCGATTAACGGCTGCGCGAACTCGCGCACGTTTGGCTTCGCCGGACAAAACTCCCAGAAATCGTCCATCTTCTCCGGGGCTTCGCCGCCATGGGCGTCGCGCCAAAAATGAAATTGGACGGCGGCCTGCCGTGCCATGCGCCGTTTTCCCATACCGCTACTTTGGCCGCAATTCGGCCATCACGCTGCTGATTTCGACCGCCGCGCGCGCGGCCTCGATCCCGCGGTTGATCTTTGTCTCCAGACAACGCTCGCGCGCCTGCTCTTCGTTCTCCATTCCGAGGACGGCATTGATCACCGGGATACCGCATTCGAGCGCGATTTGCTGGAGCGCGTTGGTGACCGAATGGCTGAGGTGTTCCGCGTGATTGGTGCTGCCCTTGATGATGACGCCGATGGCGATGATGGCGTCCGCAGTCTTCTGTAAAGCGACCTCGCGGACGACGATCGGGATTTCAAACGCGCCCGGCACTTGATGCAACGTGAGCACGGCACCCGGCACGAGCGAGCGCAATTCCTCGGTCGCGTGATTGACCAACCCCTGCACGTAGGTCGCATTAAACTTGCTCGCCACGAGTGTGAAGTTGCGCTTCGCGACGGAGAGACGCGGGCGAGGGGGGAGGGCGTTGGACACAATCAGAAATCAGCAATCAGAAATCAAAGCAGATGCCCCATCTTGACGCGTTTCGTTTCCAGATACTTCGCGTTATGCGGGTTCGCCTCGCTCCGGATCGGCACCTGCTCGACCATTTGCAGCCCGTAGCCTTCCAAGCCCACCACCTTCTTGGGATTATTGGTTAGAAAGCGAAACTTGCGCACCCCCAGGTCCGACAAAATCTGCGCGCCCAGTCCGTAATCGCGCAGATCGCTGCCGAAGCCGAGCTTCACGTTCGCCTCCACCGTATCCAGGCCTTCCTCCTGTAATTTGTAAGCGTGAATCTTCGCCGCGAGGCCAATCCCGCGACCTTCCTGGCGCATGTAAACCAGGACGCCGTTGCCTTCGTCAGAGATTTGCTGGAGCGCCGCGTGCAGTTGATTTCCGCAATCGCAGCGGCGCGATCCGAAAACATCGCCAGTCAGGCATTCGCTGTGCACTCGCACCAGCACCGCTTCGTTAGGCGAGATGGTCCCTTTCACGAGCGCGAGGTGATGCGCGCCATCGAGCGTGGAATGATAAAGATGCAAATCGAAGTCGCCGTAATCGGTCGGCAACTTCACCACCTGCTCGCGCTCGATCAATTTCTCCCGCACCCGCCTATGCGCGATCAAGCTCTGGATAGTGCAGATGCGCAGCCCGTGTTTCTGCCGGAATTCCATCAACTCCGGCAGCCGCGCCATCGTCCCATCGTCGTGCAAAATTTCGCAAAGCACGCCCGCTGGTTGCAGGCCCGCCAGCCGCGCCAGATCGACCGCCGCTTCCGTGTGACCCGCGCGGCGCAGGACGCCGCCGTCTTTCGCGCGGAGCGGAAAGATATGTCCCGGCTGCACGAGATCCTCCGGGACGGAGGCCGGATTTGCGATCGTCTGAATCGTGGCCGCGCGATCGTGGGCGCTGATGCCAGTAGTAACGTCGCGCGCGGCATCCACCGAGACGGTGAAATCTGTCCGATACATCTCGCGGTTCTGCGCCACCATCCGCTGGAGGCCGAGCTGGTCCGCGCGTTCGCTCGAAACTGGCACACAGATGAGACCGCGGCCGTGCATGGCCATGAAATTAATCGTCTCCGGGGTGGCCTTTTCCGCCGCCAGGACGAGATCGCCCTCATTCTCGCGATCTTCGTCGTCGGTCACGATCACGATCTTGCCCTTTGCGATGTCGCCCAGAACGTCATCGATCGTATCGAACTCAAAGGCTGGAGGTGCTGCCGCGAGCATGGGGGTCCAACATCACTTCCGCCGCGAGCCTCGGCAACGTGATTCTCTCCCACTCCTCGTCCTCGTCGTCGTCCCTCGTCCTCGGATCCACATCGGCTAAGAGCGACGACGACGACGACGATTACTTCGCGCTCGTAGCCACGATCGCCTCGGGTCGGTACATATCGCGATTGCTCCCCTGGAACTCTGCCTTCAGCCGCACTTTGAAGCTCGAGAGATCCACCACATCCCAGCGCGTAAAGGCCCAATGCCCCGCCTGCCGCGGCTCGTGCTCGAAGCCGAGGATGAGATGCACGGCGTCCTCACGCACCTTATTCGTTTCCAGTTTCGGCTCGAAGTAAAACGTCCGGAAACTGCTCGTCCGGCTCCCGCTCGCGAAGAGCTTCGGGTCCAGATAATAGACGCGCCCGCTCGCCTGATCGACCAGCCGCAAATCCGGATAACCCGAACGCTGCACGCGTCCCGCAGCCGTCTTCGGGAAGTCGCAAGCCAGCCCCGGCGCGGCGTTGAGCAACTCGCGCGTCATGTTCTCGAAGGCGCTGCTAACCTCATTAATTCGTCCCGCGCTTTGAACTGGGCTCTCCGGCGCGTTCATGCGTTTGAGCACTTCGTCCAAGGCCGCGCCGAGCTGCTCCAAAACGCGTTGGTCGATCTCGTCCTGCGGATCGATTGCGCGTATTTTTTTGCCGGTCGCCGCCAGAATCACGTCGCTAAAAGGCATTTCGCGCAGTTGCGCCTTCTCCTGCAACAACCATGGAATAAGCGTCGACGTGAGGGGTGCCGGTGAAGCCTCTGGCTCTTTCGCCCCGGCGAATGAGCCGAGAAAAACGAGCAGCAAGAACGCGAGCGGCGCTTTCATGAACCGGAAATGTCGACCGCGCCTTCAAGCAATGGCAGAACACCGGCGAGTGCGGACTCGCTTTGCGCATGGACGACCATGAGCGGCTCGTCCCGCTCGACTCGCTCGCCCACTTTCTTGAGCTGCGAAAAGCCCACCGCAAAATTAACCGCGTCCTCCGTCCGCTGCCGTCCGCCGCCGAGCAAAACCGAGGCGCGCCCGATTGCTTCCGCGTTCATCTTCGTGACCGTACCGCTCCGTTTCGCTTCGAGCGGATGCTGCACTGGCGCGCCATGAATCTCCCCCAGCTTTTTCAAAGCGGAAGCGTCGCCCTCCTGCGCCTCCACCAACGCGACAAATTTCCGCCACGCGCTCCCGTCCTCCAGCCAGCGCGCCAGTTGTTCGCGCGAGGCGAGCGCGACATCGGAGGCCAGATCGAGAATAAGCCCGACCAAATCGGGCGGCCCGCCGCCGAGTAGAATCTCCACGCATTCCGCCACCTCGAGCGCGTTTCCCACCGCGCGACCAAGCGGTTCATCCATTGCACTCAAACGCGAAGACATGCGCACTCCCATCAACTCCCCAACCTCTGTCATGGACGCGGCCAGTTGCTCCGCTTCCACGCGCGTCTTCATGAAAGCTCCGGTGCCGAACTTCACATCGAGCACGAGGCGATCGAGATTCTCCGCCAGTTTTTTGCTCATGATGCTGGCCACAATGAGCGGCTGCGAAGGCACCGTGCCGGTCACGTCGCGCAGGGCGTAGAGCTTCTTGTCCGCCGGACAAATATCCGCCGTCTGCCCGATCATGCAGACGCCGATTTTCTCCAACTGCGCACGCGCACGCGACTCCTCCAGGTTCACATTAAAACCCGGGATGCTCTCCAGCTTATCCAGCGTGCCGCCGGTGATATCGAGCCCGCGGCCGGAAATCATCGGCACCCACACGTCGTCGCAGGCCAGCAACGGCGCCAGCACGAGCGAGACCTTGTCGCCCACGCCGCCGGTGGAGTGCTTGTCCACTTTCGGCGGTGAGCCGGCGGGATATTCGAGCACGCGTCCGCTTCGCATCATCGCGGTGGTGAGGTGCAGGGTCTCACGCGCGGTCATGCCACGAAAGAAGACCGCCATGGCCCAGGCGCTCATTTGGTAATCGGCCACCGCGCCGCGCGTGTAGTCGCTGATAAAGGTCGCGATCTCCTCCGCGCTCAACTCCGCGCCATCGCGCTTCTTTTCGATCAACGAGGGGATATGCATCACGCTGGCGCGATCTCAGGCCGAAGGAACGACGTTCCGACTGGCCACGGCGGTTCGAGTTGAAAATATTCGGCTAGAGTAGCGGCCACGTCGGCAAACGATTCGCGTGTGCCGAGGTCGTAAGCCTGACCGCGATGCAGAACGAAAAGTGGAACCTCCTCGCGAGTGTGGTCGGTGCCACGAAAAGTCGGATCGTTGCCATGATCCGCAGTGATGATGACCAGATCGTCCGCCGCCACGTTTTCGAAAAACCCGCCTAACCAATGGTCAAAGTCCGCCAGTGCGGCCGCGTAACCAGCCACATCGCGCCGATGTCCGAAAAGCATGTCGAAATCGACCAGGTTCGCGAAGAGCAGCCCGTTCTCCATCTCCCGCCAGAGCCTGACGATACACGCCATGCCTTCCTCGTTCGACGCCGTCGGGTGTGATTCGGTGATGCCCTCGCCGGCGAAGATGTCGGCTATTTTGCCCACTCCGACGACCGCCGCGCCCTGCTCGCAGAGCGCGGTAAGAACACTCCGCGGCGGCTTGATCGAGTAATCGTGCCGCCGCGCGGTCCGGCGGAAATGGCCCAGCTCGCCATCGAAAGGCCGCGCGATGACGCGCCCAATACGCGCGCCATCCGCGTGCCGGCGCGAGATTTCGCAAATCTCGTAGAGCCGGTGAATCGGGAGCACTTCTTCGTGCGCCGCGATCTGCAAAACCGAATCAGCCGACGTATAGAGAATCGGCTGCCCGCTCCGCACATGCTCCGCGCCGAGCTCATCGAGAATGGTAGTGCCGCTGCGCGCGTAGTTGCCGATGAACTGGATGCCAGCCTCGCGCTCGATCCTCCGGACGAGATCGGCGGGGATCTGCTCGAAGACTGCGAACGGCTCCTCGAGCACGATGCCGGCTAGCTCCCAATGTCCGGTGGTGGTGTCCTTCCCGGCGGACCGTTCGCGCATCCGACCATGGCTGGCGCGGTAGGTCTGCCCGGCTGACAGCGGTCCCAAGACCGCGGGCAGGCCTAACGAATCCAAAGCCGGCAAACGTAGGCCGGGCGTCCGATCGAGAATATGCCCGAGCGTGTTGGCGCCGGCGTCACCGTATTGCTCCGCGTCCGGCGCATGGCCGATCCCCACGCTATCGAGAACGAGGAGCAGCGCGCGCACGGGTCAGGGAAAGCGATGGAGGATGGGAGTGGTGGAGGATTGGGTTCTGAAAATCCGCATCACTCCATTACAGCCCGATCGGGTGCCAGGCGGTTTTCATCTCCACGCTGTCGAGAATCCAATAAGGATTCTCGGCTTCCGCCCCGCGCCATTCCGCTGCGGTAAGGGCGCGGGCGGCGTAGCGTTTCACATTGAACTCGCCACCCCGTTGCAATTCGCGCCCGATTTTCTCGTCGCCGGAGGCATCGATGATCGCGTTCACGTCCATGTGGCTAGCTACATAAGGCGCGAGCTCGGCGCGATCACCGGAAAGCAGGTTTATCACGCCGCCGGGCAGATCGCTGGTGGCGATGATCTCGCCGAAGGTGAGCGCGGGCAGCGGCTGCGTCGTGGATGGAATCACGACCGCCGCGTTGCCCGCCAGAATGACCGGCGCGACTAACGAGACCAAGGCGAGGAGCGACGGCTCGTCCGGACAGAAGACCACCACCACGCCAGTTGGCTCCGGCATGGTGAAGTTAAAATGCGAACTCGCGACCGGGTTCACGGTGCTGAAGAGCTGGGAGTATTTATCCGTCCAGCCGGCGTAATGGACCAGCCGGTCAATTGCCAGGGTGGTCTCGTCGTTTTTGCGAAAAAGACGCGAACCGTTCGCGCGCAGCAGCTCGTTTTCCAGCTCCGCGCGCCGCATCTCCAGCATCTCGGCCGCGCGATAAAGAATCTGACCACGCAGGTAGGCGCTCTGTTTTGCCCAACCTGGATAGGCCTTCCGCGCTGCCACCACCGCATCGCGCAGATCCTTCCGCGAGGCGCGGGCATATTGGGCCAGGACGCCCTGCTTCGCATCGAGCGCGGGGGCGACGCGCCCACTTTCGCTCCGGACAAACTTGCCGCCGAGATAAAGCTTGTAGGTCTTCTGCACCGCGAGTCGTTCATTTTGACGGGCCACGAACTGAGGATTGCTTATGGCTCAAAAAAAGAAAATGGTAATCGCGCGGCGTTTCTCATGGATAAAAAAGACAAGATTTTCGTAGCGGGTCACCGCGGACTGGTGGGGAGCGCGGTGGTCCGGAGATTGGAAGCCGACGGCTATGGCAATCTGCTCCAGCGTTCCCGGAGCGAGCTGGACCTTCTCGAAGGCGAGGCGGTCGAGGATTTTTTTGCGACCGAGAAACCGGCTATCGTGGTCCTGGCGGCCGCCAAGGTTGGCGGGATCAAAGCGAACAGCGAACAGCCGGTCGAGTTCCTGCTCGAGAATCTGCGCACCCAGAACAACGTCATCAGCGCCGCGCACCGGTACGGAGTGAAGAAGCTGCTTTTTCTGGGCAGCTCCTGCATTTACCCGAAGCATGCCCCGCAGCCGATCCCGGAAAGCGCGCTCCTGAGCGGCCCCTTGGAGCCGACGAACGACGCCTACGCCATCGCCAAGATCGCCGGGATCAAGCTCTGCCAATCCTACGCCGCCGAGTATGGCGAGACGTTTATCTCCGCCATGCCGACCAATCTCTACGGGCCTAACGACAACTTCGATCTCGCATCCTCCCACGTTCTCCCCGCGCTCCTGCGCAAGGCGCACGAAGCAAAAATAAAGGGCGTGGCCGAGCTGCCGGTCTGGGGAACGGGGACGCCGCGCCGCGAGTTCCTGCATGTGGACGATCTGGCCGCGGCCTGCGTTTTCCTTCTCGAAAACTACGATTCGCCCGAGATCATCAACGTCGGCTCCGGCGAAGACATCTCGATTCGCCAATTGGCCGAGATGATTTGCGAAGTGGTCGGCTATGAGGGCAAACTCACTTTCGATCCGAACCAGCCGGACGGCACTCCGCGCAAGCTGCTCGACATTTCGAAGCTGCAAACGCTCGGCTGGTCGCCGAGGATTTCCTTACGCGAAGGGATCACCCGGACCTATGAGTGGTTTCTCGATCGGGAAAGCGCGCGGGCGTTGAGCGTCTCATGAGTGGCTTGCGCGTCGGGGTGGTGGGGGTTGGCCACATTGGAAAAAATCACGCCCGGCTCTACGCGGAGCAGACGGCGGCCCAGTTCACCGCCATCTATGATACCGATACCGCGAAAGCGGAAGAGATGGCGCAACAATACGGAGTGGTGGCCGCCACTTCGCTCGACGATCTGGCCAAGCGGGTGGACGCCGCCTCCGTGGCCACTCCGACGAGCAGCCATTACGCCGTCGCGTCAACATTGCTCAAGAGCGGCAAGCACCTTCTGATCGAGAAGCCGATCGCGGAAAATCCCGCGCATGCCACCGCCCTGGCGGAATTGGCGGCGGCCCGCGGGTTGGTTCTGCAGGTCGGCCACGTCGAGCGTTTCAATCCCGTCCTGAGCGCGCTGGAAGCGCGACTGACGCGGCCTCGTTTCATCGAAGCGCATCGCCTCTCGCCGTATCCCGGACGGAGCACGGACATCGGCGTCGTCCTCGATCTCATGATTCACGATCTGGAAATCATCCTCCATCTGGTGCGCTCGCCGGTGGAGACGATCGACGCCGTGGGTGTGCCGGTCTTGAGCCGCGGGGAGGACATCGCCAATGCCCGCCTCCGTTTCGAAAACGGATGCATCGCCAATATCACTTCCAGCCGGATCAGCCCGGAGCGGATGCGTAAGATCCGGGTCTTCCAGGAGGACGCCTACCTCTCGCTCGATTACCAAAATCAGACGGGGGAGATTTATCGCCGCTCGGCCACCGGCATCGTAAAAGAGGACGTGGAGATCGAGCGGGAGGAACCGCTCAAAGGACAACTGGTTTCGTTTCTCGAATGCGCCGCCACCGGCAACGCCCCGCGGGTGACCGGTTTCCAGGCTACCGCCGCGCTGGAATTGGCAATCGAGATTACGAAGCGCATCGACGCTGCGCGTGGTGTCTAAGCGCCTCTACATCGTGGCCGGTGAGGCCAGCGGGGATGCGCATGGCGCAAACCTGATGACCGCCCTGCGCGCGCGCCAGCCGGACCTCGTCTTGCTGGGGCGGGGCGGCCCGCGGATGAAAGCGATCGGCGGTGAGAGCCTCCAGGATTGGAGCCGTCACTCCGCCGTCCTCGGGCTCTGGGAGGTGCTGAAAAAGTATCGTTATTTCCGGCGGCAATTCGACGCCTCGTTGCGCGAAATCCGCGAGCAGCGCGCGGACGCGGTGGTCCTGATCGATTACCCCTGATTCAACCTCCTTCTGGCGCGTGCCCTCTGCACCTCGCAGCCCGATCTTAAGATCATCTACTACATCAGCCCGCAGGTTTGGGATTGGAATCGCGGCCGCATCCCGCGGAT
>JBBSLZ010000051.1:0-14947 GCA_038233435.1 Chthoniobacterales bacterium | reverse complement strand
TCTTCGCCTTCAGCGACCCGGTGCAGCATTACCTGACCGCGACGGGCCGCACTCTCTTCAAAGGCATGGCGCTCGAAGACTTGAAACGCCTCCAACTTGCCGTCCTCTCAAGGAGTGGCGACCTCCTGGTCGCGGCGTCTGATGACCCGATCGCGGCCATCGCGCTTTCCGACAATAGCGGCTGGGAAGAATTGCTCGTGGTCGACTCCGCGAACGCCGAGGAGTCCGAAAAAGCCGCGTTGAAGCGGCTCACGTCGCTGATCCAGGAGCGCGACCCGGATGTGATCGAAGGTCACGACCTTTTCCGTGTCGACCTGCCCTATCTGGTGGCGCGCGCGCGGAAGGCGAAGGTGAAACTCGATTGGGGGCGGAGCGGCGGCTTCCTTCGCTCGCGACCTTCGCGGCTCCAGATCGCGGAGAAGACGATCGATTACCCGAAGTTCGCGGTCGATGGCCGGCATTTCGTGGACACGTTTTTGCTCGCGCAATTTTACGATGTCGGGATGCGCTCGCTGGCCGGCTTCGAGCGCGCGGACGTGGCGGAGCATTTTGGTTTTTGCGAAAGCGCGGACGTCTCGCGCTTGAACGGCAAGGAACTGCAGCGCGCCTACCTGGCGGGCGAGGAGCGCTTTCGCGAGCGTGCCCTCTGCGCGGTGCGGGAAACCCGAGCCGTCTCCGAGTTACTCAGTCCGAGTTACTTCATCCAGGCGCAGATTTTTCCCTACAACTACCAGGACGTGATCGTGCGCGGCAACGCCACCCGGATCAATGCGCTTTTTCTGCGCGAGTATTTTCGACAACGCCACAGCATCCCGGAGATGCCGATGGCGCGCGGCTTCGAGGGCGGCTACACCGCCATCTTCTTCACCGGCGTGGCGCGGGAGGTCTGGCATTGCGACATCGCCTCGCTTTATCCGTCGATCATGTTGCAGTTCGATTGCTTTCCCGCGACCGACCAGCTGCAGATCTTCCGGCACCTTCTCACCGATCTGCGCACTTTCCGCCTGGAAGCGAAGGCCAGCATGCGCGGCGCGACCGACCGCGGGGCGCAGCAGCATTTCCATGCGCTGCAAAACACGTTCAAGATTCTGATCAACAGCTTCTACGGTTACCTCGGCTTCGCGCAGGGGCATTTTGCTGATTTCGACGCGGCCGCGCGCGTGACGCAAATCGGCCGGGAGCTGCTGCAAAAGATGATCGATTGGCTGCAAGCGAAAGGCGCGCAGGTGATCGAGGTGGACACAGACGGCATTTACTTTGTGCCGCCCCCCAATGTAGCGCATGCCTCTGGCTTGCGTTCCGAAGGGAGCCAGCGGGACGCAGGCTCTACGGCCGAAGCACTCCGCGGCGAGTTGGCGAAAGAGCTCCCGCCGGGAATCGAAGTCGAATTCGACGAGCAATTTGAGGCCATGTTCAGCTACAAGGCGAAAAATTACGCCCTCCTCACGCGCGACGGCGAAGTGATCCTGAAAGGCGGCGCGCTGAAATCGCGCGGCCTGGAGAAATTCCAGCGCGTCTTCCTGGAGGAAATGATCAAACTGCTCATGGAAGGCACACCGGAAGCCATCCCGTCACTGCGCGAAGAGTACGAACGCCGCCTCCGCGCCGGCGAAATGCCGATCGAGTTGTTGATGAAGACCGACACATTACAGGACTCGCTCGACAAGTACCGCGCCAAGATCGCGGCCGGCGGCCGCAACCGCGCCGCGGCCTACGAGCTCGCTCTGGCCAGCGGGCGCGACTACAAACCGGGTGACCAAATCAGCTACTACGTCAAAGCCACGCCGAAAAAAGTGGCCGCCTACGAAGCCGCCAAACTCAGCGCCGATTTCGATCCCGCGAACCGCGATGAGAATGTCGACTATTACGCGGCCAAGCTGGCCGAACTGATGAAAAAGTTCGGCGGAATCACCGAGGCCGCCCCTTCCTCCACGCAGCAGGGGAGTCTGGCGCTTTAACGTCGTAAAATGAGAGCGCAGCGGAGTTTTTGCAGAGCACAAGTTTAAGCTGCCCATTCCGGCGTCCGGCTTTAAGGTCGTCGGGTGTCTTCAGATGTGCTGCGCCGGAACAACGTCCAGGTCTCCGGCACCGGGACACAGCCGATGCTTTTCGCGCACGGCTTCGGTTGCGACCAAAACATGTGGCGTTACGTCACGCCGGCCTTTGCCGATCGCTACCAGATTGTCCTCTTCGATTACGTCGGCTCGGGGACATCGGATCTCTCCGCCTACGACGAGCGCCGTTACGGCTCGCTGGATGGCTACGCGCAGGACGTGCTCGATATCTGCGAGGCGCTCGATTTGCGCGACGTTATTTTCGTGGGGCATTCCGTCAGCAGCGTCGTCGGCGCTCTGGCGGCGAATCGCGCGCCGGAACGTTTCGCGCGGCTTATTTTTGTCAGTCCCTCCGCCTCCTACATTAATGATCCGCCTGATTACATTGGCGGTTTCGAGCGGCCGGATATCGAAGGTCTTCTCGAGATGATGGACAAAAATTACCTCGGCTGGGCCAGCTTTCTCGCGCCGGCGGTGATGAAGAATCCGGACCAGGGCGAACTCACGGCCGAACTCGAGCAAAGCTTTTGCGCAACCGATCCGAAAATCGCGCGCCGCTTCGCCGAGATCACTTTTCTCTCCGATAACCGCGCTGATTTTGCGGAATTGAAAGTGCCCGCGCTCATCATGCAATGCACGGACGACATGATCGCTCCTCTCCCGGTGGGGGAGTGGCTGGCGCGCCAGATTCCGCGGAACACTTTCCGATTGATGAAAGCGACCGGACATTGCCCGCACATGAGCGCGCCGGCGGAGACGATCGAGGTCATCAACGAATATCTTGCTCTTCCCGTCGCCGCCTAACTGCCCGTAGGATGCCGGGCAGGTTATGGATTCATTGCTCGAGCGTGCCCCCTGCGGCTACGTCGCGTTTAACGACGAAGGCATCATCCTTCTGGCGAACGCCACGCTCGCGGAGCTGCTCGGCCATGCACCGGATGAACTCATCGGCCGGCATTTTGAAACGCTGCTCAGCGTCGGCGCGCGCATCTTTTATCACACGCACTTCTTCCCGGTGCTGAAACTGCACGGCGAAGCCGAGGAAGTTTATCTCACCCTGCGCAGCCGCAGCGGGACCGATATTCCCGTCCTGACCAACGGCGTCCGGCGCGAGCGCGAAGGCGAGATGGTGAGCGAGTGCGTCTTCGTGCGCATGCTCCAGCGCTCGCAGTACGAAGACGAGCTCCTGCGGGCCAAGCGCGTCGCCGAAGCCGCGCGCGACGCGAAGGCGAAGTTTCTTTCCATGATGTCGCACGAGCTGCGCACGCCGCTGCAGGCGATCTCCGGTTATAGTGATCTGCTCTTGCAGGAAGTGAGCGGCCCGGTTACCAGCGAGCAGCGCAGCGATCTCTGCGCGGTGAAAAGCGCGAGCGAGGAATTGGTGCGCCTCTTGAACGACATCCTCGATTTCGCGCGGCTCGACAGCGGCACGGCCGTGCTCGCGCTCGATGACGTGCCGGTGGAAGCCGCGCTCAAGCGGGCGGAAGCGCTCATCAGCCCGAAGCTGGGCGAAGCGCACTTAAGCTACCAGCAGATCGGCTGCGGTGCCGCCCTGCGCCTGCGTGCGAACGCCGATCGTCTCCAGCAGGTGCTGCTGAATTTGCTCACTAACGCGATCAAGTTCACGCCTGCGCAGGGAACGATCCGCGTGGAATGCAGCCGCGACGAGCGCTTCACCCGCATCGCCGTGCGCGATACCGGCTGCGGCATCCCGCCGGAACATCTCGGGCAAATCTTCGAACCCTTTGTGCAGGTCGACCGCAACCGCATCGCCTCCCGTCAGCGCGGCGTCGGCCTCGGGCTGGCGATCAGCCGCGAGCTGATTCAAGCGATGGGCGGCGAACTCAGCGTCGAAAGCGAAGTCGGTGTCGGCTCGGTGTTCACCATCTCACTGCCGAGCGCGCCGGTACCCTCGGAGGCTGCCTTGGTGTAGCAGCACAACCGGCTTCGGCGGAACACGAAACCCTCGCGTATAGAAAAGTTTCCGGTGCCGCCGCGGCATCTGTGAAGCAGGGGAGTCTCGCGCTTGAGCGTCGGGAATGATAACGCAGCTGCGCGATGCGCAGGTCGGCAGGGAGAGGATTTACCCTGTGTCGTCGAAGGTAGCGCAAGCTTCCAGCTTGCACCCATGAGACAGCAAGCACGATGCTTGCGTTACTTTTCGAAAGTCTGCGCCGGCCTGGCCGCTGTGTTTTAGGATTCGCCGTTATCGCCGCGGCCTGACGTCACGGGGCAGCAGCGTGGCTAGATATTCTTTTTGCGCCTGGGAAAGCGCCATGGCTTGGAGCTGCTGGACAGCCTCCTCGGGTGAGTCGGAGGACCAGCGACTGAAGACGGCCCGCAGTGTCTCATCGCGTCGTGTCGCATCGCTGATCGTTAGGCCAAGCGCCAGTGCGCGCTGAGAAGGCTCCATCTCTGGCGATAAGCAATACCCCGCCACAACGTCGTCGTGCGTCCCGGGCGGGAGTTGGTTCAGCCACTGCGTCAGTCCTGTTTCATCCTGTCGTTCCCAGCTCTGCAATACCGTGACCATCGCGCCACTCCACGTTTCCTTTGGAAGCGTCAGCATCCAGCGGGCGACCTCTTCTGGCGCCCGTGCCACGGCACGGGAGTCGGTCCCGGTAGAGGCACTGGTCGTCTTCGCGATGTGGCTCATGGCGTCGCCGGTTGCCGCCCCGGAGGGAAGCTGGAGCAGAAAACTCCGAGCCTCATCAGGAGAGCGCAGAAAAAGCTCGGCTGAGACGTAAGAGATGACCTCCTTAAATCTCTCGTCGCTTCCGTGCGCAACCATGAAGGCGAGAGCGTTTCCCTCATCGCTTTTAAACCAGCCATCCATGAGACCGCTGACCGCTCTGGCGGTTTGAGCGGATTCTGGTAATCGATCGAACCAAGCCTTCGCGGCGTCGGGATCGAGCTGCGCCCAGTTGGTGAGGAGGGCGAAGTTATAGCGGGCCGAAAGGTCCGGATGCGCGTCGAAAAACTTCGCGACCTCCGGCGGGTTTACCGTGCTCCAGTCATAGATCACGCTCCCGATGACGTTACGCACGCTGCTAAAGAGGTCCTCTGGCATCCTGGTCAGAAGCGAGGCCATCTCGCCCATTGCCGACATAGGCGCTGCGGCGGTCATGGACTCGACCGCGTAGGCCTTCGTCTGCGTATCGCGCAAGCTGTCGATGGACGCGGCCGCCGCCTTGGGATCTATCTGTACAAAAGTCTTGTAGAAGCTGAAGAGCGCCGCTTTTCGTTGAGGACCATTGGGCATTTCGTCCAATTGCCTGATCCACTGGGCCCGTTTTTCCGGCGTGGCGGCGCGCAGCAAATCAAACATTTCAACAAACGGAACCATGCCAATGTTCCGGATCATGACCCGATTAAACCCATCGTCTGCGCCCGCCGCATCCCGGGCAGGCGGGACCGCGCTTTCCAGTGGAACCGCGGTGACTTCAGTCTTCGATCCGGTTCCTGCCGGCCGGCTTTTTTCCACCGCCAGCAGGACGATCAGACCGGACACGAGAAGCCCCATCCCGAGCAAAATCAGCGATTCTCGATGGCTGAGTGATCGGGTCATCTGGAGGACTCGTGGACTAGGCTGCGAACTCGAACTCGATCTAGCGGCTCGGTGCCTTGATCCTTCCTCGCCTCGTCCGCCGTTTATATTATGACGAAGTTGGATACCGGCTCAAGGTTTGGTTGTTTCGTTTGCGGCCGGTCGCGATCAGAGACAAATAAGACGCATGAATCGCTCGATCCGTTTCGTCGCTCTAGTCATTGCCACTGCCAGTTTTGTCATCGGCCCGGGGCTCGAGGCCGCCGATATTCCTGATCTCGCTCCGATCAAAACCGAGATCACGAAGCGTCACGATGAGGCGGTGAAGCGGTTGCAGGATTGGATCAAGCTCCCGTCGATCGCGGCGGAGGATCGCGGGTTTCCGGAGGGGCCGGATTACATGATGCAACTGGCCAAGGAGGCCGGATTCCAGGTGGCGAAGAAAATTGAGACGGATGGGAAGCCGGCCGTGTTCGCCACCCTGGATGCGGGCGCGCCGAAGACCTTGGGCGTTTATTTTATGTACGATGTGAAGCAGTTCGATCCGGCGGAATGGGCCTCGCCGCCGCTGGAAGCTGCGATCGTGGACAAGCCGGGACTGGGCAAGGCGGTGATGGGGCGCGGGGCAGTGAACCAGAAGGGACCGGAGTCCGCGTTTTTGGCGGCGCTGCATGCGATTAAAGGAGCGGGCAAGAAGCTGCCGGTGAATCTGGTCCTGGTGGCGGAGGGCGAGGAGGAGATCGGCTCGACTCATTTCCAACAGGTGATGCGCAATCCGGAAGTGGAAGCGGCGATGAAGAAGTGCATCGGCGTGTTCATGCCTTCGGCGATGCAGGACCCGGATGGCGTGGTGACGGTGAGCTTGGGCGCGAAGGGCGTGATCGAGGTGGAGCTGGTGGCGAGCGGGGAAAAATGGGGACGTGGGCCGGGGAAAGACGTGCACTCCTCGCTCAAAGCGATGGTCGATAGCCCGGCGTGGCACTTGGTGAAGGCGTTGAACACGCTCGTGGGCGACGACGGGAACACGATCACGATCGATAACTATCCAAAGCCCGCGCCGGTCACGGCCGAGCAGAAGGCAATGATCGCGGAAGCGGCCAGCAAGCGCAGCGAGGAAGCGGAGAAGAAACGGCTGAGCGTGCCGCATTGGATCGATGATCTGCCGTGGGCGGCGGCGCTGGAGCGGCTGGAATCGCAGCCGACGGTGAACATCGAAGGTCTGGTCGGCGGCTACACCGGCCCGGGTGGCAAGACGGTGCTGCCGCACAAAGCGGCGGCGAAGCTTGACCTGCGACTCGTGCCTCCGATGAAAGCGGCGGACGCGTTGGCGGCATTGAAAGCGCATCTGGCGAAGCGCGGCTTTGGTGACATCGAGGTGAACATGACGGGCGGCTACGATCCGAACAGCACCGCGGCGGATTCGCAGATGATTCAGGCGCAGGTGGCGCTGCTGAAGCGGAAGGGGATCGAGCCGATTCTCTGGCCGCGGAGCGCGGGCTCGTGGCCGGGTTACGTTTTCACAAACCCACCGCTTAAGCTGGCGGCGGGGCATTTCGGCCTCGGGCATGGGAGCGGCGCGCATGCGCCGGACGAGTATTACGTCATCGAATCGACCAACCCGAAGATCGAAGGCTTCGACGGCGCGACGATGTCGTTTGTGGAATATCTCTACGAGCTGGCGAAGTAGGCGCAGTCCCTAACGAGCGGTGACGGCTTGTCTGTCGGCGGTCGCAGACTTCGCGCGCTGGAGCCGGCGCGCCCCGGGCGAAGGGTCAGCGGACTTCGGCCCGAGGGCGGGCCGGCTCCATCGCGGAGCTTGTTGAAGCGCTTAACTTTTGTAAGACCTGACGGCGGAGCTTAGCGCACTCGCCTCGGCGGCGACTTCGCGTAGGGCGGCGAGGATCGGTTCTGATTGGACGGCGGAGGATGGCGGCGCGCTGAGGTTGCGTTCTTCGTGGTCGCCGAGACCGGAATCTTTTAACTCGCGCAGCCGTTCCTTGATCAGTGCCCGGATTTCCTCCGCGTTGTTGACTCCGCGGAAGCGGACGCCGTGGAGGTTTTCTTTGCCTTCCTTTTCGCTTGTCTGCGCGCCGCCGCCGGCAGTATCAACGCGGAGATCGGCCAGGCCGAGGAGGCGCTGGATGGGACCTTGGGAGATGGAGATGTTCTGGATGTTGGCGAAGGTGATCGTCATCTCGCGGATCCGCAGGACGCCTTCGCGCACGCGCAGGCTGCGATCGGTGACGAGGTACCAGCGTTTCTCGAAATCGAGCCGGAGCAGGGCGAGCGAGAAGAGGCGCTGCGCGATGATAAGGACAGCGATGAAAAGCGGCGGGTGAAAAAAGGCGAATGGCATCCGGCGCTCGAAGCGGCCGGTGAATTCGCCGATGAAGGGAAGAATCTCCGTCGGCAGAACGAAGACGAGGAGGACGAGCGTGCGCAGGGTCCAGACAACGAGGAGGTAGAGGTAGTAGTTAGGCGCGGCGCGAAAGAGACGGGTGCTGTGTTCGTCGCCAGGCGGCGGAGCGGGCTGGGCGGGAATGCGCAGGAGGCGTTCGCTCCAGCGGCGGAAAATGCCGAACATCTTAGGTGGGCTGCTGCGGGCGCGGGGTGGAGGGACGTTCGGCCAACGCCTCGCGGGTAAGGCGCAGCTCGTCGCGGATCGTCTCCAGCAAGGCGACCACTTCGGCGTCGCTTCCGCTCGGTGGCGCTGGAGTGGGCGTGGTCTGGACGAGGGCGGCGCGCGTGCCCCGCATCCGGGTGTAGAGGAAATCGCGGATGGCTTCGAATTCGCGAAAGCCTTCGATGACCAGCTCGGCACCGCTCGCGCCGGAGGCGGTCTGGATCTGGATGTCGGCGAGGCCGAGCCAGCGTTGGATGAAGCCGGAGCTGAGGTGGATGTCCTGGATGCGGGCGTAGGTCAGGTTAACCTCGCGGCGAAAGAGGATGCCGACGCGCATGTGGATGCCTTCTTTATCGAAGCGGTAACGAAGGGTGCGATAGCGGAAGAAGAGGAGGGGCAGCATCACGATCACGCCGGGACCGGTGAGGAGGGCGCGGATGAGGTAAAGCTGGAGGAGGGAAGGGTCGGGCGTGGTGAGCGGGAAGACGGGCTCCGGGGTGAAGGGGGCGTGCGACATGCGATGCGGGGAGGGGGACAGGATTAACAGGATTTACAGGATGAGCGGAATGTTCTCTCCGGCGAATCCTAAAATCCTATCCATCATGTCCAGTTCCCGCTCAGGAATGCAGCGAGGTCTTGCGCCGCCGCGTTGAAACACAAGCTGGCAGGAGGTCCTGCATGCTCTCCAAGCGCCGGAAGGCGCGGCGGAATGAAGCCCGGAGTGAAACGAAGTGGAACTCCGGGTTTCTTTGGCTCTGGGAAGTCCAAACCCGTGAAACGGGTGACGGAATGCCCGTGCCGAGTCAGCGAACGCGCGTTTTTCCGCCGCCCCTTTCAGGGGTTTGCCCCGCGCCCCACGCGGTTGATCCCGGAGTTCCACTTCGTTCGCTCCGGGCTTCATTCCGCCGCGCCTTCCGGCGCTTTGGGTCTGACGCGCTCGCGGCGTCCTACGCGAGCCGGGCGGTCAGCTTGATCTCGGTGCCGGCGAGCGCTTTCGAAACCGGGCATTCGCTTTTCGTTTTCTCGGCCTGCTCCTGGAAGGCTTCGTTCTCGATTCCGGGGACGTCGGCTTCGGTTTCGAGTTCGATCACGGTGATCTTCGGTCCGCCGTCGATCATCTCCAGCTTCACATTCGCGGTGGTGCTGATGCGTTTGGCGGGATGGCCAGCTTTTTCCAGGTTGGAGGAGAGCGCCATCGAGAAACAGCCTGCTTCGGCGGCGGCGATCAATTCTTCCGGGTTGGTGCCGCTGGCGTTTTCGAAACGCGAGCTGAAGGAGTACGGGCCTTCGTAGGCGCCGCTCCCGAGTTTCATTGTGCCTTTGCCTTCTTTGAGGGTGCCTTCCCAAACTGCGGAGCCTTTTCGTTCTGCCATAGTGACTCGTTAAGCGTGCGGGCGGTTTTCCGCAAGCGAAGCGCGGCCGCGTGGGTAAGCCTTTCGGAATTCTTGGCTTGGCGACAAAAATCAGGGGGAGCCCTGATTTTTCAGATGGAACGCGTCGGGGAGAAAACTGAACGCGCTGCAAATAGGGCGCCGTCGCTACAACCACCGCGGTTTCCTACTTCTTCTTGCGCTCGAATTCGGTCAAGTAGCCGACAAAAGCGCGGCGGTGTTCCTGTTCGTCGCCGAGCAAGGTGACGGCGAGATCTTGCGTGACCGGGTCCGCTTTGTCGCAGAGCTCGATGATTTCTTCGTAGCCTTCGATGGCGGAATCTTCGGCCGCGATGACGCCTTTGATGACGGTGATGAGATCGGTCGAATCCTTCGGCGGCTGCATGTATTTCTGGACGCGATCGAGTTCGAGCGAGCCGGGGACGCGGCCGCCGAGGACTTTGATCCGCCTGGCGAGCATGGTGGCGTGGCCGAGCTCTTCCTGGATGTCGGCGGTGAGCGATTTTTTGATTTCTTCCGCGCGGACGCCATCGAGGTCGACGGAATTGGCGAGGTAATTTTGCACCGTCTCGAGTTCGCCAGCGTAGGCGCGTTTGAGGGCGCGGACGATTTTTTCCTGCTTTTTCTTTTCCATGATGTAAAATCTCCACCTGCGCGCCTCGCCAGAATGGCAGCCGCGCCGAGATTTAGGTTCGCCGCGCGGCATGCACGGTCAAGCGTTGCGGGCGCATTCGCGATCATCGTTCATCACCATTCGCCTTCCTCATGATTAATCCCCGCCTCTTTTTCTCCGCCAGTGTCGCCTCCGTTTTCCTGGCCGCGAGTGTGCTAGCGGGCATCGAGAGCAAGGCGCCGCGTCCGCCGCGGGCGGCGTTCCAGGTTCCGTTGCCGCTTCTCCCGGTGCTGGAGCCGACTTCTCGCGATGCGACCACGGATTACTACGATGTGACCATGCAGGTGGGGCAAAAGGAGATTCTCTCCGGACGGCTGACGACGATCTGGGGCTATAACGGTCTCTTTCCCGGACCGATGATTCGGGCGCAGCGCAATCGCCCCGTGGTGGTGCGGCAGTTGAATAATCTGCAGGAGAGCATGTCGGTCCATTTGCATGGCGGACACACGCCGCCGGAATCGGACGGGTTGCCCTACGACCTGGTCGGGCCGGGCGCGCGGAAGACCTACACCTATCCGAATAATCAAGCGGCGGCGACGCTTTGGTATCACGATCATGCGATCGATACGACGGGCCGGCACGCTTACATGGGCCTGGCGGGGATGTATGTCATCTCCGACCCGGCGGAGGACGGCCTCGGGTTGCCGAGCGGGAAGAGCGACATCGCGCTGATGCTGCAGGATCGGCTTTTTAATTTCGACGGCTCGCTCAATTATCCGCTCACGGACAGCACCATCACGACCGGTGTGGTGGGCGACACTTTGCTGGTGAATGGCGCGGTGCAGCCCTACTTCCAAGTGGCGCGCCGGAAGATGCGTTTCCGGATTGTCAATGCTTCGAACGCGCGCATCTACACGTTGGCACTGAGCACGGGCGAGCCGTTGGTGCAGATTGCTTCCGATGGCGGGCTTTTGAGTGCGCCGGCTTCCCGGTCTGCCATCGTGGTCTCGCCCGGGGAACGGATCGAGGTGGTGATCGATTTCGCAAATTATGCGCTCGGCACCAGCTTGATTCTGAGGAATCAAAACACGCTCTTCAATCCGGCGATCGCGGATGTGATGCGCTTCGATGTGGTGCGCGATGAGGTGGATAACAGCAGTGTGCCGGCGACCCTGGCGGCGAGTGTTACGAAACGCGCCCGCCGGGTCGATGCCACGCCGGTGAACCGCACCTTTACCCTGGAGGCGAACACGCTCAACGGCCGCCCCGTTTGGACCGTGAATGGCAAGCTCTACGATGTGCAGCGCGTGGATGTGTCGCCGCGCCTGAACGCGACCGAGGTCTGGACTTTTCAGAACAATTCCGGGCTACCGCATCCGATGCATATCCATGATATCCATTGGCAGATTTTGGATGTGAATGGCGTGGCGCCTGCGCCGGGCGATGCCGGACCGAAGGACACGTTCCTGGTGCCTGGCCGGGCGATGGGGGTGCCCGGGACGGTGCGCGTGATGGGGACCTTTACGGACAACGTGGGCGATTACGTGTCGCATTGCCATAATCTGGAACACGAGGATCACGCCATGATGTTCAACTTCCAGGTGCAGCCGTAGCTGTGATCGGAGCGGGCAAATGGAGCTGGCGTGCCCACGCGCCGAAGTTTCAGTTTCGCGCTGCGTCAGACTTCGGCCCGGGGGCGGGCCGGCTCCAGTACTGGCTCGTGGCGGCGCTGCTGGGAAGCTCGACGATGCTGGCGGCTGAGCAGCCGGCCAGCAATCGCCGGATGGCGGAGCGGCTCGCGGCGCTCGGGAAAGATTACGATCAACGCGTGATCGCGCAGCGGCCGGATTTGCATCTGGCGCGTTACCTCCGCCACGTCGAGAAGGCGGTGGATGTGCGGACGACCGCGTTCCTCGACGCGAAGTCGGCCTACGAACTCCTGCTGGCGGGCGATAGCCGCGCGGCGGCCGAGGGTTTCCAGAAAGCGAAGGATGCGGCGCTTACGCATCCGCAGGATTTTGATGCGAATTTTCTACCGGTCATCCGCGGCTATCTGGCGGTCTCGTATCTGCGGCTTGGGGAGCAGGCGAATTGTTGTTCCATGTACGGGCCGCGCTCGTGCCTGTTGCCGATCCAGGGCACGGGCGTGCATCAGGATCAGGAAGGCTCGCGCGCGGCTATCCGCGAGTATCTGGAATTGCTCGAGACCAATCCCGGCGACATGACTTCGCGCTGGATGCTGAACCTGGCCTACATGACGATCGGCGAGCATCCGGAGAAAGTACCGGAGCGCTGGCTGATCCCGCCGGAAAAGTTCGCGCCCACGGGAGCGTTTCCCACTTTCACGAATGTCGCGCCGTCGCTCGAGCTTGGCCCGCCCGCGCTCGCCGGCGGTGTGGTGATGGACGATTTTAATGGCGATGGGTTTCCCGATTTACTGATCAGCTCGTCGGGGCTCGATCCGCAGCGCGATCAGTTGCGTTATTTCCAGAACAAGGGCGACGGGACGTTTGAGGATCGGACGGAAGCGGCGGGACTATCCGGCCTCGTGGGCGGGATGAATTTGCTCCAGGCCGATTACAATAACGACGGCCATCTCGACGTGCTCGTCTTGCGCGGTGCGGGTTTGTTAGGCGATCTTGGCGATCAGCCGCCGTCGCTGTTGCATAATCGCGGGGACGGGACGTTCGAGGATGTGACGGAAGCGGCCGGTCTGCTTTTCTCGGCGCCGACGCAATGCGGCGCGTGGGGCGATTACGATAATGATGGCCGGCTCGATCTTTTTATCGGGATTGAATCGAGCACGGTGACGGGTTTCGACGTGCCGCTTTACCAAAACCTGGCCGCGCGACCCGCGCGAGCGAGCAAGCTTTTCCACAATGACGGGAATGGAAAATTCACTGAGGTGGCGGCGGCGGTCGGGCTGAATGTGATCGGATATGTGAAGGGCGCGGCCTGGGGCGACATCGATAATGACGGCTATCCGGAGCTGGCGGTGGCGCAGGGCTACGGGCCCTGCCTGCTTTTCGCGAACCAAAAGGGCGACCAGAAAACGCCGCGGCATTTCGCGCCGGCGAGGGAACTGGAGCCAGCGAACAGCGCGGCGGTGTTGTTTTTCGATTACGACCAGGACGGCTGGCTCGATCTCTTCGTGGCCGGCTATTCGAAGATCGCCTCCTCGTATGCGGCCGGCCAGGTGGCGTCAGATTTGTTAGGCCAACCGCACACCGCGGAGCTGCCGCGGCTGTATCACAACGAAGGCGCGGGGGATCTCGCGACGCGTCTGCGCGATGTGACGGCGGCAGCGGGATTGGATCACGTTTACTACGCCACCGGCGCGGTCGCGGGCGACTTCGATCGCGATGGCTGGCCCGATCTCTATCTCTCGACCGGGGCCTCCGATTACCGCGCGCTCCTGCCGAAACGGCTCCTGCGGAATCTGGGCGGCCGGAAGTTTGAAGATGTCTCGAGCAGCTCCGGGATCGCGCATCTGCAAAAAGGGAGCGCGGTCGCGGTGGGAGATATCGACGGCGACGGCGATGAAGACATTCTGCAAATCCTGGGCGGCGAGTTCCCGGGCGATATTTTCCCGCGCGCGCTTTTTCTTAATCCGGGGAACGAGCACCGTTGGATCACGCTCGATCTCGAAGGCACGAAAACGAACCGGAGCGCGTTTGGTGCGCGGATCGCGGTGGAAGTGGAAACGCCGGACGGGCCGCGCACGCTCCATGCGGTGGTGGACAGTGGAGGCAGCTACGGCGGTTCGACACTGGCGCAGGAGATCGGGCTGGGCGACGCGAGCGCGATCAAAAGCGTGGAGGTGAGCTGGCCGCCGGGTGCGAAGCAGCGGATTAAGGGGCTTGCGTTGGATCATCGCTATCGGGTGGTGCAAGGGAAGAAGGACGCGATACGGGTGCGTTGATGACGCGAGGTAGGGACGCCGCAGCGCGCTATCATTACCCATGTCCCGGTTTTCAGACCACCAGATATTGTGCTGGTACGATGGTGATCCTTTGTATTGTTTCAGTGGATGCAAGAGCGTCCGCCGATTGATTTAGCCTGGGTGGGAGAGGATTAGAGCATCTGAATTTGCCGGACCGGCGCCTGCAGCGCCGCGCCCAGCACTTGTTAGGCGAGTTCTATCGCCAGCCCGGGAGCACGATTCCGCGAGCCTGCGGGGATTGGGCTGGGAGCAACGGCGGCCTACCGTTTTTTTGACAACGAGCGGGTGGAGCGCGGGGCGCTTTTGGAGAGTCATCGCCGGGCGACGCGGAAGAGGATGGCGGGGCACAGGGTGGTCTTGGCGGTGCAGGACAGCACTTCGCTCAATGACATGACCCATCCGGGGACGGCGGGCTTGGGCGCGCTTGGCAGCCACCGGCGCAATCGCGGGCTGCTCTTGCACAGTACCCTGGCGCTCAGTCCCCAAGGGCAATCTCTCGGTCTGCTCGATGCGCAACTGAGCGCGCGGGCAGTGGTGCGGGGGAAGCGTGCGCGCAAGCGCGTCATCAACCGCCAGCCGGTGGAGGAAAAAGAGAGCGTGAAATGGTTGCGCGGGTTTGAGGCGGCGCGCGGGTGCCTGGAGGGAGGAAGTGGAGGGCCTCAGATCGTGAATGTGTGCGATCGGGAAGGCGATCTCTACGAGTTGCTTTTGCTGGGGCAACAACACCGTGGCCGGGTCGATGTGCTGGTGCGCGCGGTGTGCAAACGGCGGGTGCG
>JBBSLZ010000050.1:0-14997 GCA_038233435.1 Chthoniobacterales bacterium | reverse complement strand
TAAGCGCGGTGGCGCCACTTTTGTCCGTTGGATTGGCATCGGCGTTTTGGCGCAACAGATATATGAGAGCGCCCTTCTGCATCGCCCGCGGCGAGCATCAATGCCGTCCGACCCTCCGCGTTCTGCGCATCGATCGGCGCGCCTTTCGCCAGCATGAGCTTCATCTTGGCGAAGTCATCCATGGACGAAGTAAGCGAAAGCATGAGCGGCGTTTCGCCCTTGGAATTGGGGCGGTTCGGACTCGAACCGTGCGCGAGCAAAAATTCCACCGCTGCCAGGTGACCACTCATCACGGCGTAATGGAGAGGCGTGTATCCCTCGTCATCTGTCGCCTCAAAATCGCCGCCGGCCTTGGAGATCGTCCGCAGCAAGGCGACGGCAGCACGTCGATCTTTTGCTCTCTCGGCCGCGTCATATCCCCAGCCTCCAAATAACGCAGCCGAGTGAGCCGCCGTGACCCCCTCCGTCGTCCTCATTTTTGGGTCGACGCCTTGCTTGATCAGGCGCGCCGCTGCTTCCACCTGTCCCGCCTCCAGCGCGATCATCAAAGTCGTAGCGCCTTTCGCGTTGCGCATCTTCACATCCGCCCCGTGGCCCAGGAGAAAATCTATTAATCCCTGTTCGTTTTTCCGCGCGAGCGCCACCATCAGCGGCGTTACACCTTCTTTGTTTGGTTGATTCACATCCGCTCCGGCGCGCACCAATATCTCGACCGTCGCGCGCGTTGCGTTCTGCACCGCATGCAGCAATGCGGAGGAACCGAGATCATCCGTGCCGTTCACGTCGGCCCCGTGCTTGATCAGAACCTCCATCGCCGCCCCCTCCCTAGCGTCGTTAGGCGAAGCGCTTAATATCTCTGCCAGAATGATTAGCGGCGTCTCGCCGCCACTCCCGGGCTGATTCGGATCGGCGCCTAGTTTGAGCATTAACTCGATGTCGTCCAGCGACGCAGAGCTGATCTGGCGAGTCAACGCGGTCAGGCCTTCGCGATTTTTTGCGTCCATCGGCACGCCATGCTCAATCAGAAGGCGGGCGATCTGCTCGTTCTTTTTGTCGGCCGCAAAAATCATCGCCGGATCGCCGTTTTCATCCTCCAGGTGAGGATCGGCTCCGTGATCGAGGAGAAGTTTGCTTACCTCCAATCGACTCTCTGAGATCGCTTGCAGCAGTGGCGTGAAGTTCAGCCACGTACCCGCGACACGACAATTCGGGTCCGCTCCTTCTTTGAGGGCACGCTTTGCAGCTTCGATATCGCCGTCTTTCGCGGCTCTCATGAGCGCGCGGTTCGCCTCGAGGTTGGTCTCCGCACGCGCCCTAGCCGCGCCGAAAACAACTGCTGTGACTGCGAGAATGGCGCACCACCGTACCGCTTGTCTTCGTCCAGAAAACCCTCGCCGACATAGGAAGCGCACGTACACTTGTCGGCTCTATGTCTGAAGAAAACGAGCGCAAAACTCCCGAGCAACGCGCCCAGATGACCGATCTCGAGCGGCTCCGCCATTCCGCCGCCCACGTCATGGCCACCGCCATTTTGAAAATCTGGCCGGAAGCGCAATTCGCCGCCGGGCCGCCGGTGGACAACGGCTTCTATTACGACGTCGAACTGCCGCACCGTATCTCGCCCGACGACTTCGCGAAAATCGAAGCCGAGATGAAAAAGGAAACGAAAGCGAACCACACCTTTGAGCGCGTCAACGTCACCCGCGCCGAAGCCCTCGCCCTGGCCGAAGCCGGCGAACTCGCCGCGCTCGCGCCACGTCCCGCGGCCTCGAAGTTCAAACTCGACATCATCCAGGGCATTCCCGAAGGCGAAGAAATTTCGCTCTACCGCAACGGCGAATTCACCGATCTCTGCGCCGGCCCCCACGTCATGCGCACGGGGAACATCGGCGCCTTCAAGCTCACCCACGTGGCCAGCGCCTACTACAAAGGCGACGAGAAAAATCCGCAGCTCCAGCGCATCTACGGCACCGCCTTCAAGAACCGCACCGAAATGGATGCCTACTTCGCCATGCTCGAGGAAGCGAAGAAGCGCGACCACCGCAAGCTTGGGAAAGAACTCGAGCTATTCACCTTCGACGACGATGTCGGCCCCGGCCTCCCGCTCTGGCTCCCGCGCGGCGCCGCCATCATCGAGGAACTGGAGAAGCTGGCCAAGGAAACGGAATTCGCCGCCGGCTATCAACGCGTTCGCACTCCGCACATCGCACGGGAGAGTCTGTATCTAACCAGCGGCCATCTACCCTATTACGCGGACTCGATGTTCCCACCGATGGAACTCAACGAAGATGCTACTGAAGTTGCTGCGCTCGATTCTAGAATCGAGAAGGCGAAAGCCATCCTGGAGAAACACCTCGAAGTCGAAGGCGCTGATATTTATCAGCCGATCTCCGGCGACGTTCAGTTCGAGCAGGCCATCAGTGCAGTCATCGAAGCTGGCGATGTTCCAAAAGATGTCCTCGATGCCTTCGAAGAAAAGAATCGATGTCAGATGCGCTTGGTTTTCCTGAATGAGCAGCCGCGGCGCTATTACCTGAAAGCGATGAACTGCCCGCATCACCACAAGCTCTTCGCCGCGGTGCCGCGCAGTTACCGCGACCTGCCCCTGCGCCTCGCCGAATACGGCACCAACTACCGCTACGAACAAAGCGGCGAACTCTTCGGCCTCATGCGCGTGCGTTCGCTGCAGATGAACGACGCCCACATCTACTGCACCGAAGAGCAATTCGAGGAAGAATTCCGCGCCGTGAACGAAATGTATCTGAAGTATTTCAAGATCTTCGGGATCGAAAAATACGTCATGCGTTTCTCCACCCACGATCCGTCCCGCTTAAGCGGGATCGGAGCAAAATTCGTCGATAACCCCGCGCTCTGGGCCAAGACCGAGGACATGGTCCGCGGCGTCCTCCAGCGCAGCGGCATCAACTACATCGAAGTGCCGAACGAAGCCGCCTTCTACGGCCCGAAGATCGACGTCCAGGTCTGGAGCGCGATCGGCCGCGAATTCTCCATCGCCACCAACCAGGTCGACTTCGCCGTCCCCGAACGCTTCGGCCTCGTCTACAAAACCCGCGACAACACCGAAGCCACCCCGCTCTGCATTCATCGCGCCCCGCTCGGCACGCACGAGCGTTTCATCGGCTTCCTCATCGAGCACTACGCCGGCAACTTCCCCCTCTGGCTCGCCCCCGAGCAGGTCCGCATCCTCCCCATCGGCGACGAACCCGCGCTGGTAAACTACGCCCGCGCCATCCAACAAGAGCTCCGCGCCCACGAAATCCGCGCCGAACTCGACGCCAGTAGCGACCACATCAAAGCGAAAATTTCCGCCGCCGAGCAAATGAAAGTGCACACCATGCTCGTCATCGGCCACCGCGACCTCGAAGCCAACGCCGTCAGCGTCCGCGAACACGGCAAAGGCAACCTCGGCGCCAAGCCGCGGAATGAAGTTATTGCTAATATTCTCGCCGCAATCCGAGCAAGAGACGACGGCTGATCGCTGTGGTTCGACCAGAAGTTCGGACGTATGAGAAGAGCTGCGGACGCTTACGCTACTATTTGCAGATCGCCGGCAGACCTCGAAGACGCTACATCACTAGGAATGCTGTCGGCTGATCTCTTCCGCGAAATTCGCCCGGAGTTTTTGCGACTCCTCGGGTCGAAAGACGCAGCTGTCTATCTCGACGCCGCTGACGAGATGGAATCAGAGTTAGCCCTGCGCGCAAGCGCGCTGTCGCGCGAGGAGGCTCTGTCGCTGGTGGAGCGCGTAGTGGACCGGCACGGCGATGTCGAGATCGAGGAGGCCACCGGATTATCGCAGCGCGAACGGGCTAGGGTGACGATGGAGCGATTGCTCGCAGCCGGCTGGCTTGTGGCAGATGATCGCGCTGACTACTCCGGGCAGCGACGGTGCCCCGAGTGACTTCTCGACCACGATCGGACCGGTCAATCTGACCCCCGGCGCGATCATGGACTTCGATCACCTCTTCTCGACCGAAGCGGGCTTCGACGGCGGCGTCATCGAGATCAAGGTGGGCGGCGACGCCACCTTCAATTCGACGCCTTACCCGGACAACGTCACCACCTTCGACCTCGGCTACTACATCATCGAGGGAGGTTATACGGCGAAGCTGGATGGTCAGCTGGCCGGCGTTTTCCTCTCGCCGCTCCAGGGCCGGCGCGCCTACACCGGCGCGAAGGGACGGCACCACGTCCGCATTCCGCTCGAAGCATTCGCCCCCGGCGGGGTGAACAATCCCTCCGGCCTCCCGGTGCGGATCCGCTTCCGCATGACCTCGGATGCGGGGACCAATGCCGGCCCGGCCAGCGGCTGGTACATCGACAACCTCGTGATCAACAACCTGAACCCGGCAACCTGCTCGCTCATCTCCGCCGTCTCGCGGAAGTGCACTGCGGCAGCGGAGTCTTTGATATTCCGCTGCCTCTGGTCAGCGGCCCCGCGGTTGAATGCCGGCAGGAGCAGACCGCCGGCACGCATCACGTCGTCTTCACCTTCGCCGTGCCAGTCAGCTTCACCGGGGCCACGGTCACGCCCACGAGCGGAGGCACCGCGCAGATCGACGGGCCGCCCACCTCGAGCCCCGACGGCCGCGAGGTCACGGTCAACCTCAAGAACGTGAGCAACGCGCAGCGGATCAGCGTTACCCTGCAAAGCGTGAACAGCGGGACCACCACGGGCGACGTCAGCGTGCCGATGGATCTCCTGCTCGGCGACGCGAATGGAAGCGGCGACGTCAACAGCACCGACGTCGGCCAGGCGAAGGCGAACTCAGGGCAAGCCGCCAACGCCAGCAATTTCCGCACGGACATCATAGCCAACGGCGCGGTCAACAGCACCGATGTCGGGATCGCCAAAGCACAGTCCGGCACTAGCCTCCCTGCTTCCGCCGAATCGGAAAAAAGCCAAAATCGCTAGACGAGAGTCTTCGAATCAAAGGGAAATGTCCCGGTGCGCGGCTCAGCCGCCGGGACATCGCGCATGGTCTCTGCGCCAAGGTAGGCAGCCTGCACGGGGGCAGCCCTATTTTCAAAAGCGCTTCAGCACCATCCGCGCGAGCCGTTTTGATTTCTCGATTCGCTCCTCCTGATTTTTCGCGCCGCCCACGCTGATCTTGAAGTAACGATTTCCTTTCAGCACCAGCAGCTTCCCACCCACGCGGTTGGCGATCCAAAAAGCTTCGTCACCCAATCCCTCGATCTTCTCCGGCGCCGGCGAGCCTTCCCCCTCCTCGCGTTCTCTCTCCGTGCGCTTCTCCCCGTGGAATGTCTCCTTCCAAAAGTCCTTCGGGTTGCGCGCCTCCGAAGCACTCCCCTTTTGGATAACCGTCAGGCTGATGGACTGGCTCGCCGTGGGCAGGAGGAAATAACACTGCGAGATCGCGTCGGTGCGCGCGTCGCGGCTCGCTTTCGTTTCCTGCACCGGCTCGCCTTGCACCGATTCGATCTCGTCGCTGCCCAGCAAGGCGCACGCTTCGAGCGCGGTCTTCTCCGGCTTCGGAGAGGGTTCGGCGGCGTGCGCCGTCACGGCACCGACGGCGAGCGCCGCGGCCAGAATAAAGCATTGCTTCTGCGCCATCATGTCTAACGAATAGATGATTCTTTCCAGAGGTGGAACAGCCCAGACTTTCCCGCGGGGGAGGCATCCGCCAGCCCGCTCGCTCGCGATCAATTATCAGCCCCCATCCCCCATATGAAAGCACGAAATGGTTCCTGCCCGCCCCGCCCACCGCTTCGAATCGCCCTCGGCCTAAGCTTCAGTCTCATAGCCGGTGCGCTCTTCCTCGCCGCCATCCACCCAACGCTGGCCGATCTCACGCCACCCGGCGGCACTCTCACCGACACGAGCGGCCCGCTCACTTTCAACGGCGGCCCGTATCTCGTCGCTAATCCTTCTTCGCAAGCGACCGGCGTGCCGACCTGCAACGCCGTCCTGGTCTGCGATGAATACACGATCACCGTTTCCGGACTTAGTCCTGCAACGACCGCGAGCCGTTACATCCGAGTCGAGTTGCGCTGGATGGAATTGGGCGAAGCGCAGTTCGACCTCTACGTTTTTTCCGGCACCACCGCCACCGGACAGCTCATCGCGCAATCGCTCGGCAACCAAACCTATGTTGATCCCGATGTGGTCCTGATCCCGGCCGTCAACGGGACCTACACGCTCCGCGTCGTCCCCTTTAATCCGCAGGGCCTTTCCGTCGTCGGCACGATCAGCCTCGTGCCCTTCCCGCCCCTCGCGCCGCTCGGCTCGGGCACGACCCCCCGTTTTTCAAACCACATCTCGCCCGGCCCGCTCGGAAACAGCGCGGGCGAGCCCTCCATCGGGGTCGATTGGAATCCAAATGTCCCCGCGCTCCGCCATGACAAGGTCAATCTCGGCGGCGTGACTTTTTTCACCGCGGGCACGCGTCAGCTCCGGGTCAGCTTCGATGATGCGAGCGCGCCGCCAGTCGCACTCTGGGAAGACATGAATGCACCCGTCCAGACCGGGCTCGATCCGATCGGCTTCGTCGATCGTGTGACCGGGCGCGTCTTCGGGCTCGAACTGGCCACGGGCGACAGCAATGCCGCCTTTTCCGATAACGACGGGATGAGCTGGACGAATTTTGTGGCCGGCGGTCAACCGGCCGGGCCTGATCACGAGACGTTTGGCGGCGGTCCCTACAACGAAACCGCCGTGCCGCCGCCCCCGCCGCATCCGCTGTATCCGAATGCCATTTACTACTGCTCGCAGAACGTGGCCGGCGGCGCGGAATGTTCGCGGAGCGACAATGGCGGCGTCACCTTCGGTCCGGGCGTCGATATTTTTAACCCGGTCGAGTGCTACGGCGGGATCCATGGCCACGTCAAAGTCAGCCCAGACGGCACTGTCTATGTTCCGAATTCTTCCTGCAGCGCCGGCACCGGCAGCCAGGGCGTCGCTGTCTCGCGCGACAATGGGCTCACGTGGACCGACTATACCGTTCCCGGCAGCGTCGGCAGCGGCGACCCCTCGATCGGCGTCGGCAGCGACAACACGGTTTACCTTGGTTACATCAATGGCGACAATCGGCCCCACGTCGCCGTCTCCACCGATCACGGCATGACGTGGACGAACGATTTTGAAGTGGGCGCGCCGCTCGGTTGTCCCCCCGGCGATCAATACGCCCCTTGTCGAATCAAGAGCGCAGTCTTCCCCGTCGTCGTGGCCGGTGATGGAGACCGCGCGGCCTTCGGTTTTCTCGGGAGCACGGACGGCGGAAACTTTCAGGACCTCGCCACCTTTCAGGGTATCTGGAATTTCTACGTCGCCACCACGTACGATCGCGGCGCTCATTGGGTGACGGTGAACGCCACCGAAGGCGATCCGGTGCAGAAGGGGGCGATCTGTCTGGCCGGTATTCTCTGCAGTTCAGGCAATCGAAACCTGCTCGATTTTAACGACATGACGGTGGACAAGGAGGGCCGCCCCATTGCCGCCTATGCCGATGGGTGCGTCGCGCCCGGCTGCGGACCGCCCGATTACATCGGACGCGCGAAAAAGGCAGCGATCGTTCGGCAACTCGATGGGCGCCGGCTCTTCGCCGCTCTCGATGCTGTGCCCACCAGTGTCGTCTCGCGCAAGCTCCACGGGCCGGCGGGGTCGTTTGATATTGCTCTGCCGTTAAGCGGCGCGCGCGGTGTCGAATGTCGTGATGGCGGCGCCAACGGCGAGTTCCAAATCGTCTTCACCTTCCCCGATGCGGTCACGAGCGTGGCGAGCGCAAGTGTCGCCGCCGGCACCGGTTCCGTAAGCAATAGCGGAATCGACAGCGATCCACACCGCTACGTCGTCAACCTGACCGGAGTGACTAATGCCCAAACCGTCGGCTTGGCGCTCGGCAACGTGCACGACGCTGCCGGTCACGTGGGCGATGTGATCGCGAGCATGGATGTCCTGCTCGGCGACATCACCGCCAGCAACGGCGTCAATGCCTCCGATGTCAGCGAAGCCAAATCGCATTCCGGCGAGACAACCAACGCAAGCAACTTCCGCAGTGACGTGACGGTCAACGGCACCATCAACAGCTCGGACATCGGAGTGACTAAGTCACAATCCGGGACCTCGCTGCCTCCGCCCCAGACTGAGCGAACCAAGATCAAACGTCTCCATCCCCAACCATGAAAACAAAAAAATCGCGCCGCGCTTTCACCAACTTGCGCGTCCTCCTCGTGTCTCTCCTCTGCCTCACGGCAGGAATGCTGACTCTGTTCGCCTTCGGCCTCGCGCAGCAGCCCGACGCCAAAAAGCAGACGACTAGTTCGTCCCGCTGGTTGACACGGCTGGCATATACCCTCGGAATACAGTCACCCGCTGAGCGCTCCGCCAGCGGTGGTGCGATTAAGCTGGACAAGAATCCGGCAGAGCCACCGCCAGCGACACCGCCAACTGCGTTCGCCCTTCCGTATAGCGGCCCGCCCCGCGATCTGACTCCGGTTAGGGCCGTCCGCACCGGGAAGTTGCGGGACATGGCGCCGATCGATCCGGCGACGGTGGCGAAGTTTTATCATGTGGAACCGATTCCTCCCAAGCCTCCGACGCGAAGTGGCGGTCCCGATGGGCCGCTCCAGACCACAGTGGCACCGCAAACGTCGGCACCCAGTCCGGCCGGCGTCAACTTCGACGGCGTCGGGGTGGGACTCGCTGGATTCAGCCCTTCCAGTAATCCCCCGGACGTGAACGGCCGCGTCGGGGCCACTCAATACGTGCAATGGAACAACACCAGCTTCGCGGTCTTCAACAAAGCCAACGGTGCGCTCGAGTACGGTCCCGCCGCTGGGAATACGCTCTTCCAAGCGTTAGGCGGCGTTTGCGCGTCGCATAATGACGGCGACCCGGTCGTCTCTTACGATATCCTCGCGGGTCGTTGGGTCATTTCGCAGTTCGCTGTCGCTGGGCCGGCCGGCGACTATTCACACCAGTGCTTCGCCGTTTCCACGACGTCGGACGCGACGGGAGAGTATTACCTCTACGACTTCGTGACTGATCCGGTTAACTTCGTGGATTATCCCCACACCGGCGTATGGCCCGATAGCTATTACATGGCCGCGCATGTGTTCACCGCGGGTCCAGTAGGAGTGCCGGCGCCGGTCCCCGGCGCATTCATCACGGCTCGCGTTTATGCCTTCGAACGGGAGAAAATGATCGATGGCCTCCCGGCCCGCATGCAAAATGTGGATTTTGACCAGCAATTCGGACTGCTTGTCGGCGATCTCGACAGTCTAACGCCTCCGCCTGTCGGCGCGGCCGAGTTTGTCATCGCCCCCGGCATAGCCCTCAACAACGCGACCGAAACGAGTCGAGTAAAGGTGACCTGGGACCCAACTCCAACGATCGTCCGGATAAGTGGCCCGACCATCCTCCAGGGCCTCGGCAGCGCACCATGCGTGGGGGATGCTGACACCTCTCGCGCCTGCGTCCCGCAGCCGTCGCCAGCCGGCCCGACGGACTACCTCGACAACGTAAGTTCCCACTACATGTATCGCTTGGGCTACCGCAACAACGGGACACAGGCCGCGCCGCAGGAATCGCTCGTCGTCAGCGGCCCCAGCAAGGGCAGCGCCAGCACGCCGGCACACGGGGCGGTAGAATGGTTCGAATTCCGGAACGCGGGAAGCTCGACCACTCAGCCGACAATTTTCCAAACCGGCACCTACGATCCGGATGCCAGCTACCGTTGGATGCCGTCGATCGCGATGGACAAAGACGGGAACATGGCGCTCGGCTACAGCAAATCGAGCACGACGGTCAAACCCGGCATCTACATCACCGGCCGCCTCGCTACGGATCCTATCAACACGATGGGTGCGGAAGTGGAAATGCAGGCGGGCAGCGGCTCGCAGCAAGGCGGTGGTAATCGGTGGGGCGACTACAGCGCCATGACGCTCGACCCGATCGATCAGTGCACCTTCTATTATACGAACGAGTACTTGAAGACAAACGGGGCCTTCAACTGGTCTACCCGTATCGCCAGCTATAAGTTCCCTTCCTGCGTCTCGGCCGCGAATCTCTACGGCACAGTCACCGGAACTATCACTTCGGCCGAGACAGGTGCTCCGATTTCTGGAGTGAGAGTGGCGTTGAGCAACGGCTTCGCTGGCGCGAGTAGCGCGGCCGGCATCTACACCATCCTCGTCCCCGCGGGCAGCTACACCGCCACCGCTGCGGACGCCGCTCGCACCTGCACCGCGGCGTCGCCTGCTTCGGCCACCGTCACTCCGCCCGGTGGCGGAGCGGTTACCCAGAATTTCGCGATGACCGGCACATCGAAGCTCGAGGCGAACGGCGTCACGCTTGACGATTCGCTGGGCAACAACAACCAGATCGTGAACCGCGCCGAATGCGTGAAACTGAACCTCGGGATAAAGAACAACGGCTGCGGGAAAGCGACGGCGATTTCTGGCCAGCTCACGACCACGACGCCAGGCGTTACCGTGGTGAACGCG
The DNA here is from genome assembly GCA_038233435.1 of Chthoniobacterales bacterium. Lineage (GTDB taxonomy): Bacteria > Verrucomicrobiota > Verrucomicrobiia > Chthoniobacterales > UBA10450 > JACCTI01. Next base: position 4,512 of record JBBSLZ010000050.1, on the reverse strand, counting down.
GACTCGAGCTATTCAGACAAGGCGATCGACGAGAGCGGCGCAAACCTGGCGCCGTACAAGATCTCCGTCTCGAACTCGTTCGTCTGCGGCACCGAGATCGCACTTTCGCTCGACCTCACCTACGCCGGTGGAACGAAGTCGATTCCGTTCACCGTCCCGACCTGCGCGGGTGGTCCGGATCAACTGATCCCGTCCTATCGGCTGACGACGAGTGATATGACTCAAACCGATCGGTTGGGCCGGAATGGACGCCCGAGCACCTGCTCGGGCAAAATCAGTCCCGGCGGTGGTTTCGCCGGAACGAAATATTACAAGACCTGGACCTTCACGAACACGAGCGGCGCGGATCGCTGCTACACCGTGACGATTAACGCTGCCCTGGGCGGACCGGGCGACATCGAAAGCGCGGCCTACGACCAGGTGTACGATCCCACTATGCTCGACGCGAACTACCTTGGTGATACTGGAATTAGCGGCCTCGGAACCACGGTCGACCAAGCGACCTATTCGTTCACCGTTCCCGCGCAGCATAACTTTGTCGTGGTGGTGAATACGACCGGGACGACGGAGTCCTCGCAGTTCAGTGGCATAGTTTCCGGCTTCGTCGATGACACCGCCGGACCCGGCGTTTGCGCGAATATTTTGCAGCTCGAGAAAGTGGTCTCCCGAAAAACGCACGGCAGTGCCGGCTCCTTTGATATTGACCTGCCGCTGACTAGTCGCGGGATCGAATGCCGCAGTGGGGGCGCCAATGGCGATTACACGTTAGTCTTTACCTTCCCGAACGTCCTGACGAGTGTCGCCGGCGCCAGCGTCACGGGCCACGACCCAGCAAGCGGGACGGGGACCGTAAGCAGCAGCGCCATTGGAACCAACGCGCATGACTACATCGTTAATCTCACCGGCGTGAGCGATGCACAGTATATCACCGTCGGCTTGACCGGCGTGCAAGATACAACCGGAGCGACCGGCAACGTTTCCGCGACAATGGGCGTGCTCCTCGGCGACACCACCAACGACGGCTCGGTGAACTCTTCCGATGTGAGCCAGACCAAAGCCGGATCAGGCCAGACCACGACGACTTCGAACTTCCGCAATGACGTGACCATCAACGGCGTCATCAACAGCTCCGATGTTGGCCTGGTCAAAGGCAAATCCGGCAGCTCTTTGCCCGCGGCCCCGACCCAGCGGGGTGCAGCGAAAATGGGACGCGCTCGTTAGTCCGAAACTCAATGGAGCCGGTGGCCCCCGACGCCGAAGATTCTAAGTTCTAGAGACTACGAACTTCGGCCCGAGGGCGGGCCGGCTCCATATTCGCGCTTCACCCAGGCGAGGGCTTCGTCGCGTGAGGTAAATTCGCCTTCCAACTGGCTCGTCTGGATCGCCTCCAGAATTTCGCCGAACTTCGGGCCCGGCCGCAAGCCGAGAGCGATCAAGTCTTCCCCTTTCACCAGCGGCGGGGGAATGATCGGCTCGTTCGCGAACTCTTCGCGCTTCAGTTGCAAGAATTCATAATTATCCAGCATCCCGTGGCTGCTGGTGCAATCGACCCGATGCAGTTCCATCTCATCCTCAAAGGTCGACCGCGCCATGAAACGCTTCAGTTTCGCCACCCGCATTCTCGGCACATCCTTGAAGACCATGTGCTGCCGCACCGCTTCCACCGTCGCGTCGATCTCGGCGCGGGAGAAGCGCAGCCGCTCCATCAACGCTTCCGTCATTTCAGCGCCCACGCGGTCGTGACCGTTGAAACGGATGCGACCTGTCTCCTCCACAGTCGCGGTCGGCGGCTTACCGATATCGTGAAACAAGACGCTAAACACCAACGGCAGCGAAGCCTCCGCCGGCAACAGTTCTAGCATTATTCGCGTGTGCACAAAGACGTCGCCTTCCGGATGAAATTGCGGCGGTTGCTCGCAGCCCTTCATCCCCTCCACCTCAGGTAAGACGACTGCCATTAAACCGCTCGCATCGAGGAGGTCCCACCCACGCGCGCGCTGCGGCGAGAGGAAAATGCGAACCAATTCTTCGCGAACCCGCTCTGCACTGATTTCGCGGATCGAAGCTGCATTGGCCAGCAACGCTTTCCAGGTCGCGTCTTCGATTTCGAACTCGAGCGTGGTCGCGAAGCGCACCGCGCGCAGCATGCGCAATCGATCCTCCCCAAAGCGTTCGCCGGCATTGCCTATCGCACGAATCACTTTCGCTTCGAGGTCCGCACGACCATGCACGAAATCGATCACCTCGTTCGCCACCGGATCAAAGAACATTCCGTTGATCGTGAAATCGCGCCGCGCCGCGTCTTCCTCTGCCGTGGCGAAATGCACTTCCGTCGGGCGACGACCGTCGAGATAAACGCCATCCGAACGAAAGGTGGCCACCTCAAACTGCATCCCGTTTTCCAACACCACGATCACGCCGAAATGCGCTCCGACCGCATAAGTGCGCGGGAAAATTTTCTGCACTTCCTCCGGTCGCGCCCCGGTCGCGATATCGATGTCCTTCGGCTTCTGCCCCCGCACGAGATCGCGCACACATCCGCCGGCAAAATAGGCGACATGCCCAGTATCGCGCAGGCGGGCCACGATCCGGCGCGCGGTCGATTGCATCTCATCCGCCGATTCCATGGCGCAAACTGTAGCCCCGGTCTCCGACCGCCGAAACCGCGGACTGCATTCGAAAGCACCCTTGGCGATCACACAGGACTTGCGCATCAGCCGCCTCGCGCCTTATCCAATAGCGGTCCTTTGCGCGTCGATATGAAACTGAAACCCTCACTCGACTGGCTCCTGATTTTCGTGCCGATCGCGATCGCGCTCCGCTTCTGGCCCGGCGGCGCGAATCAAACCGCGCTCTTCATTTGCGCCGCCATCGGGATCGTTCCCGTAGCCGGCTGGATTGGGCACGCCACCGAAGAACTCGCCCGCCACGTCGGCTCCGGCGTGGGCGGACTCCTGAACGCCACTTTCGGCAATGCCGCTGAATTGATCATCGCCGGCATCGCGCTTTCGAAAGGTTTAACCGGGGTCGTGAAAGCCTCCATCACCGGCTCGATCATTGGCAATGTCCTGCTCGTGCTCGGCCTCTCCATTTTGCTGGGCGGCACGAAATACAAGGTGCAACGCTTCAACCGCATTGGCGCGCGCACTTCCACCATCTCCCTCTCGCTCGCCGGCATTGCGCTGATCATTCCCACCGTTTTTCATCTCGCTTCCAACGCGAGTCCCAGCGGCTGGAGTCCAGCGATGGAGCAGCGCCTTTCCCTCGCGATCGCGATCATTCTATTTGTCACCTACTTTTGCGTCCTCTGGTTCTCGCTTCGCACCCACAAATCTTACTACCAAAGCTCCGATGACTCTTCCGATGAGCAGAGCGGCCGCTGGTCGCGCGGCAAAGCGGTTATTATCCTGGTCATCGCCACCGCTTTCGTCGCCCTCCTCTCGGAGTTTCTGGTGGGCACAATCGAAAGCGTCCGCGCCGCCGTCGGCATCACCGAAGTCTTCGTCGGTGTCATCGTGGTCGCGATCGTGGGCAACGCCGCGGAGCATTCCACCGCGATCATCATGGCGATGAAAAACAAGATGGATTTGAGCGTCGGGATCGCGATCGGTTCCAGCTTGCAGATCGCGCTCTTCGTCGCACCCCTGCTCGTCTTTCTCTCCTACGCTTTTGGCCGTCCGATGGATCTGGAGTTTTCGCTCCCGGAAATCTTCGCGGTCGTCGCTTCGATTTACATCCTCTTCCAGATCAGCGGCGATGGAGAGACCAACTGGATCGAAGGCGTCCAACTCCTTTCCGTTTACCTTATCCTCGGAGTGCTCTTCTACTTTCTGCCCGAAGCGCACCACGTGGCCCGATAGCCGGCTCCTGTAGCGACGCCGCTCTGTCGGCGTTTAGACCCGCGTCATGTAATCAGCGCGTCTTTACGGCGACAGAGCGCCGTCGCTACACGTTTGCTGAGCCTAACGAGTTTCCCCAATTCAGCTAGAGCGTGTGTAGCGGCGTTTGACGGCAGGGACGGACACTCACCGGGCAAGATGCCCGGTGGCCCCACCGGCGAGACGCCTGTGCTACTCCGCGAGGCAGCAGCCAAAGTGCATGACACGCTCTAGGCCGATCTTCCCTCGACTAATTCAGCGCTGTCTCGGGCTTCCGCGGATTCCCCCGGAAGGACTGGATCATGAAACACGCCACCGCGATGCAGATACAAGAGTCGGCGACGTTAAAGGCCGGGAAGGGGTGGGCGAAAGGCACGTGCAGATCGAACAGTAAAAAATCGATCACGTGGCCGTGCCAGAGACGATCAGTTAAGTTCCCCACCACCCCAGCTAGGAGGAGGCTCAGAGAAACATCACGCCAAAGATCGCGCGGATGCGGTCGCAGTAAAAGCACCAGGACAAAGAGAAGCGCTGCGCTGGAGAGGGCCACGAAAAAAAGATTGTTGTTCTTGAAGGAACCAAAGGCGGCGCCGGTATTGGTGACGAAGACCAGCGCGAAGAATTCCGGGATGAC
>JBBSLZ010000049.1:0-15223 GCA_038233435.1 Chthoniobacterales bacterium | reverse complement strand
GGCTGTTCCAACGCCAGTTTCAAAAAGTCGTCGCGGTTGCAGGTGATAACGAGGAGGGCGTTCGCAGCAGCGTAGGCGAGCGCTTCGCTGTCAATGGGCCCGAATCGGCAATACCTCCCTGAGTTCAACGAGATCGTGTCCTTCTCGACGGAGGACACCCGCCACTTCCGTCGGCACATCGTGGTCGAGAAAAAATCTCACACCGTGTCCGGCGGGCTCATTTGGCGCGCGACAAGAGCGTCGATTTCCGCCCGATGATCTTCGTAGTACGCGAGACACTCATACACTTGGGCGCGGGTCAGATCGGGAAAACTGCGGACCACCTCGTCAACATTGGCGCCGTTGACGATCAAGCCGACGACGTCATGCACTCCGATGCGGGTATTTTCGACGCGGGCGTTGCCGCCACGAACGCCCGGCGTGCGGACGATGTATCGGTAGGATGTGGCGACATCGGACATTGCCTGGAGTTTAGCGGCGCTGGCTAAGTTCGTCAGCATCGAAGTTTGGTCGCGAGGAAAACTTGCGACGGCGAGCGCCGAGGAAGCCGGATTCGTCGTTGATCCTACGGTCGCGAAACGGTGACCGTAGCGCGGTAACCGAGCCGCCGGAGAAATTCTTCACAATCCTGCCAGCGCAAGCCAAACTCGGCGACGTCGGCCAAACCGAGTCGACCGATGATGTCCGATAAAACTTCAACGTCGGCTTCCTCAAAGTTCGCCTCCATCATGGCGCGTTCCGCCCAATCGACGAGTGCCGGCTGGCTGACCGTGCCGTGCAGGTAGTCGGCGATCCTATCGGCGGTGGTCTGGCGGGTGATCTTCATTGCTCGGTGGATTTTACAACTGCCGGTGGCCCAAATCGACTGGAAACTTCTCGTGCACCGCGATCAGGCGACCGCTTGGATCATAGATTTCCTGGGCAAAGCGAGTCGTTTGTTCGGCGGAATCGACTTCTTTGAGGTAGCGAGCGCGTCCGCCGGCGCGGCCCTCGAAGTCGCGGAAGTAGCGGCGGCTGCCATTCGGCAGTTCTTCCCATTCGCGAAACTTCTTCTCGTTCTGTTCGCGGGAGGCCATCGGTGATGATCGTGCACGAGAACACAATCACCCGAGAAGACTTTTCAAGTTCGCGCTGGCGGGGTCGCCATCGCCAGGTCGCCGCGGCGACCGCTACCCAGGCAGGATCAGCGCGACCTCATTTCATGCGGCACCGAATGTTTTTTCCCGCCTCCGCCGAGGCTATGGCGCGTCCGCGCGCTCCGGGGGTCAGTCGCCATTTTCCCGGTCGTCGGGTTTGTGGCGCGCGAGGATGGCGGCGAGCGGATCGGGAGCGTGGAGAATTTCTTCGGGCAGGTCAAACAAGCGTTGCCACCCGCGGCGGCGTTCTGCTTGAGGGTCGTCCGCCTCGGCCGCGGCCGGTGGCTCGGCCGGGCGGCGGGCGAGGTGTTCATGCCAACGCTTTACGTCGTGGTAGAGCGCGTGAAAACGGCGCCGCCAAGCCGCGGCTTCGCCTTGGGCTGAATCAAGCCAACCGATCAGGTCGAGCCGGTCGATCGCAGCCAGGCGCGCTTCAGCTTTGGCCGCATCCTGCTCCACACCGACGAGCACTGAATACCAGATGACGAGGAAAACGGGGGACTCACTGGACCGTTCCGCATCCTGACAGGACCTGCACCAAAGGGTCTCCTGGAGGATTCCGTGGAGGACGGGACTGCCACGGAGCACGGCCCCCACCTCGTAGTGGGTCATCGTTTCGCCGAACGCCTTGCTTTGCAGGGTGTGCTGCTCTGCGCCGCAGATGGGGCAGAGCAAAGGCGGCTTAAGGTGGATGGTATCGAACATTCCCACACGCTCACGCTCGCGAGTGGCTTGCGGGTGCGCAAGCGGGCGCTGTAGGCACGGGTGGACGCCGCACGCGAAATCGAGGCTGCTTTCGCCCGCGCGATAAATCAGACGCAGGACATTCAGGCATCTCTCTGGGGCGTTGCGATGACGGATTAAAGTTCGCGATGGCGAGGTCGCATCGCCAGCAGGCGGGTCGCCCGCGCTACCCAGGCAGGATCAGCGCGACCTCATTTCATTCGATGGCGCATTGTCTCTGTTCCGCCGGAGCGCCTTTGCGCATCAAGGATTTCCAGCCCGGCCAGCAGGCCTTCGCTGTCGGAATCAGCGGCGACGCCTTCCCCCAGCTGTTTCGTCGTCACCGTCGTGTCGCGGAACGTGATGCTCACCGCGTCGAAGCTGATCTTTCATGGTCTTGAAACGGTGACCGTGGCGCGATAACCGAGACGGCGAAGAAATTCTTCGCAGTCTTGCCAGCGCAGGCCGAATTGAAAGCCCGGCCTCGTCCCGCGATGGCGAGACTGCGTTACGGCCGCGACGTCGGCCAGCCCGAGCCGACCGATGATGTCGGACAAGACACGGCTTCCTCAAAGTCCGCCTCCATCATGGCGCGCTCGGCCCAATCGACGAGTTCCGCCTGACTGACCTTTCCGTGCAGGTAGCCGACAATCTCATCGGCGGTGATCTGGCGGGTGATCTTCATTGCCGATAAAACATCCTTGCGATGCCGCACGCGCTGGATCTCGATAATCTTTGCCTCACGCAAGAGCTCGTAAACGATGCGGTAATCGCCGACGCGAATGCGGTAGGTCCGTTCAGAGCCGGCCAACTTCTGCGATCCGTGTGGCAATGGCTCATCGGCGAGCCGCGCGGCGGCGGCAATGATGCGCGAGGTAGTCTCGCTGGGAATGCCGCGTAAATCTTTCCTGGTCGAAGCACGCCACCGAAGATCAAAGGACGCCATCGCGCTTGAGCTCGGCAACAAATTGCTCGTGCGGAATGGTGGCTTCGTCCCGGCGTTCTGCTACGACGGCTAGATCGTCCAAGTCCTCCAGCAGTTTCTCGTAGTCCGAGATTGGGAGGACTACCGCCGTGCGTTCGCCGTGGTCGTCAGTGATGTACTTCACGGGGTCGCTCACGGGAAGGGATGATAGCAGTCGCGCTGCGGACACTCAAGACTCTATCGGATGTAGCGTCCGCGAGGCGCAAAGGACAAGTTCGCAATGGCGGGGTCGCCATTGCCAGGTCGCCGCGGCGACCGCTACCCAGGCGGATTCACCGCGAGCTTATTTCATGCGGTCGAAGGTTTTTTGCAGAAGCTGGAGATCGGTCGGGTTGCCGAGTTTTTCACGCGTGGTGTCGACCCATTTTTTCTCGAGCGCGTTTTTGGTCGGGCGATCGTTTTGGTAGAAGACGCCGAAGACGCCGGGGAATGGGATCTGCGCGAGCTTGTAGGCGGCGAGCTCGTCGGTGACGTCGTGGCGGGCTTCGTCTTCCGGGGTGTTGTCGTATTTTTTCTCGTCGATGACGTTGAACGCGCCTTGCTTGCGCGGGTTGGCCTGGTCGAAGGCGCCGGGGAAGAATTCGACGCATTCGCTGAGGCACTCGATGACGCTGAAGCCGGGATGATCCATGGCGCGCTCGATCATGGAGATCATGTGGTTGACCTGGGAGGCGTGGGTCCGCGCGACGAAGGTGGCGCCGCCGCAGATGAGCTTTTTCATCGGGTTGACCGGGTGGTCGATCGCGCCTTGCGGGTCGGTCTTCGATTTGAACCCGATCGGACTCGTGGGCGAGGTCTGCTTTTTTGTCAGGCCATAGACGAAGTTGTCCATGATGACGTAGGTCATGTTGATGTTCTTGCGCGCGCCGTGGTCGAGGTGGTTGCCGCCGATGCTGAAGCCGTCGCCGTCGCCGCCGAAGAGGAAGACGTGGAGGTCGGGCCGGGAAAGGCTGACGCCGCTGGCGAGCGGGACGGCGCGCCCGTGGATGAAATGGGCGCCGTAGCCGTTGACGAAATAGGGAAAGCGCGAGGAGCAGCCGATGCCGGCGAGGGTGACGATCTTTTCGTGATCGAGCTGGCGTTTCTCGAGGACTTTGTAGTAGCAGGCCAATACCGCAAAATCTCCGCACCCCGGGCACCACGTGGGATGATCGGCGGTGATGGCTTTTTTGGTGAGCTTCTCGCGTGCGGGAAGCTCGGCGGGTGCGGTCAGGGTTTCGGTGCTCATAATGTTTTGGGTCGGTAAATCTAGGCGTGAGCCAAGGCGGGAGCGGGCGGCTGAACGCCTTCTTCAGCGGCAACTTCGAGCGCGCCTTCCAGCGCGAGCTGGATTTCGCGAGCCGCCTCTTCGCGAGTGTCGCCGTGGGCCATGATGCCCGGCCATTCGACGACCTGGGCGACGAAGCAGTCATCCCCGAATACATCCGAATACCAGATACGCGTCTCGTAATCGCGAGGATTGCTCGTGAAAGTTCGTTTCCGCAGAATGCGGAAACCAGCACGCTGCAAGCGTGCGCTCCCCAATCCTGCGTGCTCGACCTCCTCTTTCACTTCTCCATCTCGGTCTCGCGGGTTTCGTTTGTGCCGGAAGAGGCGAGGACGGCTTCGGTGCCCGGCTTTGTGGGTGTGTTGTCTTGGGCGCGGTCGCGCGCGGGGGAGACTTGCGCTTCCGCGCGGTCGGTCGCGACGGCGGTGCTGTGGCCGTTGGCGGAGGCTCCGTTCGTTGATGCTCCGTTCGGGGCGTAGCCTTCGCCGAGGCCGGCGAGGATTTCCTTCACGCGATAGGTGAGGCCGTCGGTCTTGGTCAGGCTCTGGATTTTTGGGTCGCAATAACAGGCGCGGAGGAGGGTGGCTAGCTGGCCGTACCCGTACATGCCTTCGTCGTTCATCTCGACCACGACGATGCGCTGGAATTTGGCGAAGATTTTATCGAGGCCGTTGGGGAGCGGATGGATGTGGCGGAGATGGATGGCCGCCATCTTTTCGCCCTCCTTGCGGCCGAGTTTCACAGCGTCGTGGATCGGGCCATAGGTGGAGCCCCAGCCGATGAGCAGCATGTCGCCTTCGGCGTCGCCGTAAACTTCCGGCGGCGGAATTTCTTCGGCGAGTTTTTGCAGTTTCGTGCGGCGCTTGGCCGTCATCGCCATGTGCAATTTCGGGCTGCCGGTCGGGTGGCCCATCTCGTCGTGCTCGAGGCCGGTGACGAGCGGATATTTGCCGTCGAGTATGCGGGTGCCGGGGACGGCGTGCTGCGTGATGGCGTCGAGCGGGTAGGGCTGGAAGGTGTCGCGCGGGGTCAGGTCGAGCTTCGGATCCTGCATGATCTTCTCGAGATCCGGCTCGTCGAACGCCTCGATCCGCGTGGCGAGCGAAGTGTCGCTTAAGATGAAGACTGGCGTGCTGTATTTCCGCGCGATCTTGGCCGCCTCGACCGCGATGTAGAAACAATCTTCCACCGTCTGCGCAGCGAGCACGACACGCGGGCTGTCGCCGTGTCCGCCGTAGATGGCCTGGAAGAGATCGCTCTGCTCCACATTCGTCGGCAAGCCGGTGCTGGGGCCGCCGCGTTGCACATTCACAATAATGATCGGCATCTCGGCCATCGAGGCCCAGCCGATCGCTTCCGTCTTGAGCGAAATGCCGGGGCCCGCGCTGCCGGTCACGGAGAGATAGCCGGCTAACGAGAAGCCGAGCGCGGTCGAGACGGCCGCCAATTCATCCTCCGATTGCACGAAAAGCCCGCCGTACTTCGGCAACTCGCGCCGCAAGATCTCCATGATCGACGACCACGGCGTGATCGGATAACCGGCGCCGTAGCGCACCCCGCCCGCGAGCAATCCGTAGGCGAGCGCCTGGTTGCCATCCATCGTGATCTGCGCGCGGCCGCCAACCCGTTCTACGTGCTCGAACTGGTAGAGCTTCGAGAGGACGGTGCCGACCGGGTAATTGTAGCCAGCCTGGAACGCCATCAGGGCGGTGTTGACGATGCTCTCGTCTTTCCCTGCGAATTTTTCGCCGATCAGCTTCTTCAGCTTGTCGACATCAAGATAGAAAATCTTCGCGATCAAACCGAGGACGAAGATGTTCTTCCCCTTATCCTTCGCCGTCCCGCCGAGCGCTTCCACGGTCAGGCCGGTAATCGGCACCCCGACATACACGAAGCGCTTGTCGTCCAGATCGGGCTCAACGTTATCGCTATCGTAAAGAAGGACGCCGCCCTCCTTCAGAAAACTGATGTGGTCCTGATAGCTGTGCTGGTAGAAAGCGACCAGAAAATCGGCCTCATCGCCCGCGGAAAGGATTTCCCCCGTGCCCATGCGGACTTGGAAAATCGATGGCCCGCCCGAGATGGTGGACGGGATGGTCATATAGGTCATGACATCCTGGTCGCTCCGCCCGGCGAGCCGCGCCAGAAACGCGCCCACACTCTGGATTCCATCCTGCGAATTGCCGGCCAGGCGAATGACCGCGTCATCGATGCTCTCCGGCCTCAGGTCAGCGCGCTCGGGGTGATCAGGGGCGTCGTTGGGGATTTCGGCGCGTTTTCCGGGAGGGTCAGTAGGATTCACAGTGATAATAACCTCAACGCGGCACATTCGGATAAGGCGCGCACTTTTGCCAGAGCAAACCAGCGACAGTGCCGCCGCCCCTCCTGCGCTGGAAACACGGCGCCTGGTGAGGACCACTCCTCGAGAGAGGGGCAGCGAGTCCGCCTTCTGGGCTGCCGCGCGGCAGGGCCAGGCGAATTATGGGGTTGACCACTTGCGCTGGCCGATTCCTCGCCTACAATGGGCCCTTCGTTATGGCAGAAAGCGTTGACACGATGGATATGAAGGAGTTTCAACTCCACGAGAAAGACACCGGCAGTGCGGACGTTCAAGTCGCGCTCTTGACGCGTCGAATCGCGCAGTTGACCGACCACCTCAAGAGTCACGCCAAGGATCACTCCTCGCGCCGTGGCCTCCTGAAAATGGTGGCGGTGCGCCGGAGCTTGCTCGATTACCTGAGCAAGTCGAACTCGGAGCGGTATAAAAGCCTGCTCGCGAAGCTCGGCTTGCGTAAGTAAAGCGCAGGTCGTTTTTTGGTTTCCCCTCCGTCCCCGTCGGTTCGCCGCTCGGCGCCATTCGTTTAACCGACAGCAAACCCGGCGTTTCCGGGCCCTACGTCACCCTCTGATTTGAGGTTTCAGTTTCGGAGTCGAAGCGCGCCAGCGAGACGCATGCGCCACGATTCGGGAGTTGAAACCTACGATCAGAAGTGACCGGCCTGGAATGCGCCACATTCCAGAAAGTAGTTATGCAAAACAAGGTCACGGCCCAAATCGGGTCCCAGCAGATCTCGATCGAGACTGGCAAAATCGCGAAACTCGCCGACGGCTCCGTCGTTGTCTCCTGCGGAGATACGATGGTGTTCACCAGCGCGGTCTCGGCCACGAAAATCAAAGAGGGCCAGGATTGGTTCCCGCTTACGGTGGATTACCGCGAGAAAGCGGCGGCAGTCGGGAAATTTCCTGGCGGCTATTTCAAACGCGAGGGTCGTCCTTCCGAAAAGGAAACGCTTACCTCGCGGATGACGGATCGGCCGCTGCGACCGTTGTTCCCGGCCGGTTATCTTTACGACACGCAGATCATTTCGATGCTCCTGAGCGCGGATGGTCAGAACGATCCGGACATTCTTGCGATGAATGGCGCCAGCGCAGCGTTGGCGATTTCCGATATTCCCTGGGCCGGCCCGATCGGTGCGGTGCGTGTCGGACGGGTGAACGGTGAGTTCATTGCCAATCCCACTCACGAAGAACGCGTCGAGAGCGATCTCGATCTGGTTTACGTTGGAACCGAAAACGACGTGCTCATGATCGAAGGTTCCGCGCTGGAGATTCCGGAAGCGGACTTCATCAAGTCGCTCGAATTTGCTCATATGCACGCGAAGGAAATGATCCGCGCGCAGAAGGAACTGGTGGCGCAGGTCGGCAAACCGAAACGCGAGATGCCGTTGATGCTGGTGAACCAGGAAATTCTCGAAGTGGCCTATCAAGTGGCCGGCGATCGGATCGAAGGCGCGCTTTATAACGCGAAGAAAGTCGACCGCAGCAAGGCGGTCAATGCATTAGCCGACGAAGTAAAAACGGCGGTGCTCGAGAAATTCCCCGAGGCCGACAAGTTCTCCATCTCGCAGGCGTTCGATTACGTGCAGAAGAAAGCCTTCCGCATCAGCGTGCTCGACAAGCAGAAGCGGATGGACGGCCGCGGCTACCAGGACCTGCGCGCGATCGAATGCGAAGTGGGCGTGCTACCGCGTTCTCACGGGTCTGCGATTTTCCAACGTGGTGAGACGCAGGCGCTCGCCATTGTCACCCTCGCGCCGATCGAAGAAGCACAAAATATCGACGCCTACGGTGGCGGCGAAAGTTCGAAGAGCTTCCTCCTCCATTATAATTTCCCGCCGTTCAGCGTGGGTGAAACCGGACGCACCGGCGGCACCAGCCGGCGCGAGATTGGTCACGGCGCGTTGGCCGAGCGTTCGCTCGAGCCCGTCGTTCCCGGCACGGATAATTTCCGTTACGCCGTCCGGATCACGAGCGAGATCATGGAATCGAATGGCTCCAGCTCGATGGCCAGCGTTTGCGGTGGCACCCTCGCGCTAATGGATGCGGGCGTTCCGATTAAGACGCCGGTCGCCGGTATTTCCTGCGGTCTCGTGACTGAGAACGACGAGAACGGCCAGATGAAGCGCTACGAACTCCTCACCGACATCATCGGCTCCGAAGATCATTTCGGCGACATGGATTATAAAGTTTGCGGCACCGAGCAGGGCATCACGGGTTTCCAGCTCGACTTAAAACTCCGGGGCGTGAGCCACAAGATCATGGCCGAAGCGACCATGCGGAATAAAGAAGCGCGCACCAAGATTCTCGAGATCATGGCCAAGGCGATCGACAAACCGCGCGGCGATCTCAGCCGTTACGCGCCTCGCATTGAGACGATCAAGATCAACCCCGAGAAGATCGGCGCGCTCATCGGGCCGGGCGGGAAAACGATTAAAGGCATCGTGGCCGAAACCGGCGCCGAGATTAATATCGAAGACGACGGCTCGGTGCACATCTACGCCACCAGCCCCGAGTCGATGAATCGGGCCAAAGAAATCATCGGCGGCATGTCGCGCGAGATCGAAGTGGGCCAGACCTATCACGGCAAGGTGGTCTCGATCAAAGAATTCGGCGCCTTCGTCGAAGTCTTCCCGGGCAAAGACGGCCTCGTTCACATTTCCGAGCTGGCCGACTTCCGTGTGAAACGGACCGAAGACGTGGCCAACATTGGTGAAATGATCTGGGTCAAATGCATCGGCATCGATGATAAGGGCCGGGTGAAATTGAGCCGCCGAGCTGCACTCAAAGAACGCGCCGAGACCGAAGGCGCCGGTACGCCGGAAGGCGGCGGCGGCGGCGGACAGGATGGCGGCGGCGGCCAGCCCGAGTTGCGCGACGAACGCATCGGCCAACATCCGGGGCGCTAAGCGCGCGCGCGTTTCAAAATCACTTCCGAGTGGGCGGGATTCCAGGTGGATCCCGCCCATTTTGTTTTTCGGGTAAACTGCGGGGCGCAGATCGCGGAATTCGCCTGGAATGCGATCGAGCTGCATCACGAGGAGGGAAAGCTGGTCGTCCTTTCCGCATGCGCGGCGGCGGCGCACTCCTGCGCAGCCGACGATCGAGCTGGCCGGTGGCAGCGCGCGCTGCATGATCGCGGCCATCCATTTGCCGCGCCTTTAGCGGCATATCGTCGGCTATTTTTGCGCAAGTCGCTCTTCGACAGCTTCGCAGAGGACGTGGACCAGGAGCATGTGCGCTTCCTGGATGCGGGCGGTTGTTTCGCCGCGCACGAGCAGTTCGAGATCGGCGGTGCCTTTGCTGGCGCCGCCGTCGCGGCCGAGGAAGGCGATGGTGGTGAGGTCGCGGGCTTTCGCTTCCTCGAGGGCGCGCTGGATGTTGGCCGAGTTGCCGCTGGTCGTTAGGCAAATCAGGACGTCGCCTTGCCGGCCGAAGGCGGCCACCTGGCGGGCGAAGATTTCTTCGAAGCCGTAGTCGTTCCCCGCGGCCGTGAGGAGACCAGCATCGCTGTTCAGGCAAAGGGCGGGATAGGCGGGCCGGTCCTGGATGAAACGGACGACGAACTCAGTCGCAAAATGGGCGGCATCAGCGGCGCTGCCACCATTGCCGCAGACGAGCAGTTTATGGCCGGAGCGCAGGCACTCGGTGAGCGCATCGGCGGTGTGGCGCATTTGTTGATCTAATTCGCCGAGGGTGCGCAGGTTCTCGATCGATTGGGTGACGGCGGACTGGAGGATGCTGGAGAGGTCGCGCATTGAGGAAAGGAAGTTGAGCCTGCAACGGGGCCGCTGGCGATTGGAAAAAAACTTTCGTGGCGCGGGATGACCGTTTGCTCAAAGCTTGGCTGGGAGGCCCAGCTCGATGACTTCGGCGGCGGGAATTTTAAAGAAGCTGACGGGTTGGGTGGCATTCCGCGTGAGGAAGGCGAAGAGCCGGGCGCGCCAGGCCCACATTTTCCGCGGACGCTCGGCGGGGGTGAAATTCTCTCGTTCGGTAAAGTAGGTGACTGCGGTAGGATCGAACTGGAGTTCGGAGGCGGCGCTGTCTCGCAGAGCGCTGGGCACGTCGGCGGATTCCATGAAGCCGTAATTCAGGATGACGCGGTGGAGTCCCGGTGCCAACTGGCTGATCTCGGCGCGTTCCTCCTGAGGGACGCAGGGGATTTCCTGGGTCTCGACGGTGAGGAGGATGACGTTTTTGTTTAGAGCGCCGGTGCACTGCGCGAAATGGAGAACCCAGCCGGGCACGCCTTTGATCCGACCGGTGAGGAAGATGGCGGTGCCGGCGGTGCGTGGGAGGGAGGCAGCTTTGATCGCGGCCAGGAAGTCAGCGAGGGGGATTTCCGCTTTCCGGGCGACGCTGCGGGCGTCAGCGCGGCCCTTTTTCCAAGTGGACATGACGAGATAAACAAGGGCGGCGACGAGGAGCGGAAACCAGCCGCCGCTGATGAATTTGAGCAGGTTGGACCCGAAGAAGGCGAGGTCGACGAGGAGGAAGACGAGGGTGGAAACGGCCACCGCGATGGGATTCCACTGCCAGAGTCTCCGCGCGACGAGGGCGATTAGGATGGTGGTGATAACCATCGTGGCGGTGACGGCCAAGCCGTAGGCGCCGGCCAGTTTTTCGGAACTGCGAAAGCCCAGGACGAGGCCGATCGTGCCGATCATGAGGAGCCAGTTGATGCTCGGGACGTAGATCTGGCCGATCTCTTCGGAGGAGGTTTGGAGAATGCGGACGCGGGGGAAATTATCCAGGAGGACGGCTTGGCGGGTGAGGGAAAAGGCGCCGGAAATGACCGCTTGCGAAGCGATGATGGTGGCCACGGTGGCGAGGCCGACGAGCGGATAGAGCAGCCAGCCGGGCGCGAGGCCGAAGAAGGGATGCGCGGCGGCGGCGGGAGCGCGCAAGAGGAGCGCGCCTTGCCCGAAGTAACTGAGGAGAAGCGCCGGAAGCACGACCGCAAACCAGGAGGCGCGGATGGAGCGGCGACCGAAGTGGCCGATATCGGCATAGAGCGCTTCGGCGCCAGTGGCGACGAGGAAGACGGCGCCGAGGACGACGAAAGCGCTGCCGCCGTGCAACGCGAAAAAGCGGACGGCGTGGATGGGATTGACCGCGACGAGAATGGCTGGGGCCTGGGCGATGGAGAGCGCGCCGAGGACCCCGATGGTGGCAAACCAGAGAAGCATGATCGGTCCAAAGACGAGGCCGAGACCGCCAGTGCCGCGGGATTGGACAAGGAAGAGCCCGATGAGGATTACCACCGTAATGGGCAGGACATAGGAGGCGAGGGCTGGGGCTGCCACCTGCAATCCTTCGACCGCGCTCAAGACCGAGATGGCGGGCGTGATCATGCCGTCGCCATACAGGAGGGCCGCACCGAAGAGCCCGAGGGCCACCACGATAGCCTGCCCTTTCTTGCCGGCTTTCCGGCGCAGAAGAGCGAGCAGGGCGAGGATGCCGCCTTCGCCGCGGTTATCGGCGCCCATGACGTAGAGCAGGTATTTGATCGAGACGACCACGAGCAAGGCCCAAAAGATGAGCGAGAGAATGCCGAGGATGTCGGCCGGGTTGGGCGAAATCCCGGCGGCGCCGCCGTGCTCGCGGGAGAAGCATTGGCGGACGGCGTAGATCGGGCTGGTGCCGATGTCACCGTAGACGACCCCGAGCGAGGTCAGGCAGAGAAGCGGGAAGCGCCGGCGCTGTTGGGCATCGCGCGCGCGTGCGCCTTCATTGGTCGGCTCGGCGGGGAGATTGGCGACGGGTTCGTCGTCCTTGGATTTGTCTTTGTTTTTTGGTCGGCGCGGCATGGCGAGGCGTTGTTTCCGGCCATCCCAGTCGGCCTACTGTTCGCCGGACGATTCCTCGCTCGGAGTGATTTTCTCCGTCAGCGCATCGGTCATGGGCGAAGAGGCCGTTGCTTTGGCGTCCTCGATGCGCACGCCGGCGCTTTCCAGCGCGCTGGCGATTTTCGTCTGGGCCGTTTCGGTCGGGTCGTAATGCACCGCGACGGTCTTCTGCACCAGGCTGACGCTCCTCACGCCGGGAAGTTGGTCGAGCGCGTCGCGGACCGATTTCTCAACCGTGGGCGTGAGCGCATCTGCGAGCGTGAAGCTGGCATCGACGTAATCGTGGAGCGATTCGTCCTGTGGGGCGGGGGAAGGTTCGTCGCTCATACTTATTCTTCGCGGATCGTGCCGTCGCTGGCCGCTCGAAGGCTCATGGCCAGCTGCGGGTCAGGTAATCGCTCATGGCCAGCACGAACATAATCCCGAGCCAGAAGAATCCGGCGGCGGCGAAAAGGCAGACGAGCGCCCGGCTGTAGCGCAGGTGCATGAAGAATAGAACGATGAGGGCGCCTTTCGCGAGCGAGATCAGCATCGCGACAGGGGTGTTGAGCGGGCCGAGATCGACGTAGGCCGCGCCGATCGTGAGCGCGAGGAAGGCAAGGAGGGCGAGTCCGTTGAACCAGTAAGCGCGGGCGGAGGGGGCGTTCATGAGTGGCGATCGATCATGTAGATAAGCGGGAAGAGGAAGACCCAGACGATGTCGACGAAGTGCCAATACAGGCCAAGCAACTCGACGGGCGTATCGTGATCGCGGAAGGCGTCGCGGAACCAGGCGCGGAGGGCGAAGAAGCCGATCAGGATGACGCCGATGGTGACGTGGAGCGCGTGCACGCCGGTCATGAGCCAGTAGATGTAAAAGAACATCTCAGCCTGCCGCGGCTGCGCGGTATCGATGTGAAAATGCCGGCCTGGTAGCAGGCCTTCGTGAATCTCGTGCGCATACTCGATACCTTTGATGACGAGGAAGAGCACGCCTAACGAGGCCGTGAGAAAGAGGAGCCAGCCGAGCAGCGCGCGCCGGTTTTGGCTGGCGGCCCGGACGGCGAAGGCCATCACCGTGCTGCTGATCAAGAGGACGGCGGTATTCGTTCCGCCGAAGGCAATCAAGGTGTGACGGCTCGCTTCCGCGAAGGCGACGGGATAGGCGTGACGATAGACGGTGTAGCCGAGGAACATGCCGCCGAAGAAGAGCACTTCGGTGGCGATGAAGAGCCACATCCCGAGGGTGGCGGCTTCGCGCTGCTGGGAGGCGTCGTCGAACTGATGCTCGACCGGAGAAGTGGCCGCGTCAGACATGGGCCGCCTCCCGTTCCGCAGCCTGCGCGTCGTATTGGTAAGGCTCTTCCGTCACGATTGGCGTGGTCTCGAAATTATCCTTCGGCGGTGGTGACGGCGTGGTCCATTCCAGGCCGGTCGCGCCCCACGGATTCGGGCTGGCGATTTTGCCATAGCGCCATGACCAGATGAGGTAGAACAACGGCAGGAAATAGCCGACCGCGAGAATGGAGGCGCCGAGCGTGGACATGACGTTGAGGACCTGGAACTCGGGCGCGTAGACGTGATAACGCCGCGGCATGCCGAGGTAGCCGAGGATGAATTGCGGGAAGAAGGTCAGATTGAATCCGGCGAAAATCGTGATCGCAGAGAGTTTCGCCAGCCGTTCGGGATACATCCGGCCGCTGATTTTCGGCCACCAAAAATGGAGCGCACCGAGATAGGCCATGACCATGCCGCCGACCATGATGTAGTGGAAGTGCGCGATCACGAAATAGGTGTCGTGCACATGCACATCCACCGCGAGCGCGGCAAGAAAGAGCCCGGTCAGGCCGCCGATCATGAACAAGCCGATGAAGCCGAGCGCGTAGAGCATCGGGGTCTGGAAAGTGATCGAGCCTTTATAGAGCGTGGCGGTCCAATTGAAGACCTTGATCGCGGACGGAATCGAAACCAGGAAGCTGAGGATGGAGAAAATCATTCCCGCATAGATCGACTGGCTGCTGACAAACATGTGGTGGCCCCAGACGAAAAATCCGAGCACGCCGATGGCCACGCTGGAGTAAGCAATGAAGTGATAACCGAAAATTTTCTGGCGCGCGAAACAAGGGATCAATTCGCTCACCACGCCCAAGCCCGGCAGGATCATGACGTAAACCGCCGGATGCGAGTAGAACCAGAAGAGGTGTTGGAAAAGGAGCGGATCGCCGCCAAGCGCGGGATTGAAAATGCCGACCCCGAAGGCGCGCTCCAGCGCCATCAGCACGAGCGTGATGGCGAGCACCGGGGTGGCGAGGACGAGGATGATACTGGTGGTGTAGAGCGACCAAACGAAGAGCGGCAGGCGGAACCACGTCATCCCCGGGGCGCGCATTTTGTGGGTGGTGACGATGAAATTGAGCCCGGTGGCGATGGAGCCGAAGCCGGCGATGAAGATGCCGGTGGCCATCGCGATGACGTGGCCATTTGCGTAGGTGCTGCTGTAGGGAGTGTAAAACGTCCAGCCGGTATCGACCCCGCCGCTGACGATCGAGAAAACGGCAAAGGCGCCGCCGAACATGAAGAGATACCAGCTGGCGAGGTTTAACTTTGGAAATGCCACGTCGCGCGCGCCGATCATGAGCGGGAGCAAAAAATTTCCGAGCACGGTCGGGATCGACGGGATGAGAAAAAACCAGACCATCACCACGCCGTGGATGGTGAAGAGTTTGTTGTAGGTCTCCGAGGTCACGAGGTCGCCTTGTGGGGTGAGCAGCTCCAGCCGCATCAAAGTCGCCGCCGCGCCCCCGATGAAGAAGAAGAACGTGATCGAGACCATGTAGAGGAGCGCGATCCGTTTGTGGTCGGTGGTGAGGAGCCAGGAGCGGATGGTATGGCCGGCGTTCAGATACGTGCGCGCGGGGCGCACGATCGGAAAAGCGGCGGCCGG
>JBBSLZ010000048.1:0-15246 GCA_038233435.1 Chthoniobacterales bacterium | reverse complement strand
GCCCAGATGCGCTCGATCCGACGGGCGTATTCTCCGGTGTCCGCATGGTCAATCTTTCTCAGTTCGCTGGGAAATCGATCAAGGTGCGTTTCCGCATCACGAGCGATGCCTTTAACGTCGGCGCGCCGGCTGGCTGGCACATCGACAACATCGCGATCACGGCGAGCGCCTTCCGCAATCTCGCCACCGTGACGGGCACTTCCGTCACGATTTCAGGAAAAGCCGCCGGGTCGTATTGTTACCGCGTCCGCACCACTTACCAGGTCGCAGGCACACCCGCCGACGGTCCGTTCAGCAACGTGGTTGGGACAGACGTAGCCGCGGGTCCCGTTCCGTCCAGCGTCGTCTCACGCAAGGATCACGGCGGCAACTCGTTCAACATCGCCCTCCCTCTCGCCGGCTCTCCGGGCATCGAATGCCGCGTCGGCAATCCGGGCGCGCATCAAGTAATGTTTACCTTCCCGACGGCCGTCAACGCCTCCGGCGCCAGCGTCGAAGCTCCCGAAGGCGGCAACGTCAGCAGTTTCATGGCAAATGGATCCACCATCATCGTTAATCTGGACAACGTGATGAACGCGCAAACGCTCAAGGTGACCCTTACCGGAGTGAGCGACGGCTCCGTCACCGGCAGCGTCAGCGCACCGATGAGTGTGCTGGCCGGCGACATCACTGCGAGCGGGGACGTAAACTCTTCGGACGTAAGCCAGGCCAAAGCGAGCTCCGGCCAGGCCGCCGACGCCGTCAACTTCCGCGCTGATGTAAACGCCAACGGAGCAATCAACAGTTCCGATGTCGGCTTGGTCAAAGCGCAGTCCGGCACCGCCCTCTCCTCTGCAACTCCGGAGAGGCGCCCCCTGGACAGGACTGGTCGTTAGGCTGGCGTAAATTCGCGGCGTCTCGGCGGCGGCTCGCGCCGCCGGGATGACTGTTTTTTTCTGTCCAATCCAAAAAAAATGAGCGGGCGTGGGTCCGGATACTTTGCGCGTCTCGATTCCCACTACGTGAACCGGCTCACCAAACTGCTTTATCTCCCCTTCGCGCTCATCGTCGGGGTTTCGCATGCCGGGGTGGTCAGTCCCCTCCCCGATTCCACTTACGTGACCAATGGTCCCGTGCAGGCGATCGTGCGCGCGGGCGACACCATCTATATCGGCGGGCGCTTTGACCGTGTCGGACCCCGCACGGGTCCGGGGGTCGAGGTGGCGCTCGACGGGTCGTTAAACCCCGGGTTGCCAGAGATCTCAGGTGCCGGGCCCAGCGCAGTGGCCGGCTCGGGCGGCAACGTGAGTGCGGTCGCCGCCGACGGATCGGGCGGTTGGTACATTGGCGGACTCTTCACGCATGTCGGCGGAGTTCCGCGCACCAATCTCGCTCATATCCGGGCGGACCACAGCGTCGATCCGAATTTTGGCCCATCTCTCAATGATGCCGTCGGCACCATCGTGGTGTCGGGCTCGACAGTTTACGTGGCTGGAAAGTTCACCTCGATCGGCGGCCAGACGCGCAACTACATCGCCGCGCTCAATGCGGCGGACGGCAGCGTGAAGGCGTTCGATCCCAACGCGAACGCGGCGGTCGAGACGATGGTGATCTCGGGCGACGGCTCGATTCTTTACGTCGGCGGCCGGTTTACTGTGATTGGCGCGCAACCGCGGATCGCGATTGCGGCTCTCACCCTCGACGGCACTGCGACGCCGACGTTCAACCCGACGCCCACCAACAGCTCCGGCGGCATTGGCGTGATCAGAACCCTCGCGATATCGGGCTCGACGCTCTATGTGGGAGGCACGTTCAACACCATCGGCGGGCAGCCCCGAAACAGCATTGCGGCGCTTAGTCTCGGAGTTCCTCTGGACGGTGTCGCTGTCCCGGGTTTCAACCCGGGCCCGAGCTACCGTGGATGCGCTGCCTGCGCGAACGTCTACGCGCTGGCGGTATCCGGGTCGACCCTCTACGCGGGTGGGTTCTTCGATACGATAGGCGGACAAATGCGCACCGGGCTGGCGGGTCTCAACACCGCGGACGGCACGGCCACCGCCTTCAATGCAAATTGCAACGGCAGCGCCTTCGCCATGGCGGTATCGGGTCCAACATTGTATGTCGCCGGAAGCTTCCGCTCCATTAATGGAGCGCCATCCATTGGGGGACAGCCGCGCAACTACGCGGCTGCACTTAATGTTGCCGATGGCACCGCGACCGCTTTCAACCCCAACGCCAACAACACCGCCACGGCCATCGCCGTCTCCGGCTCGGCGATCTATCTCGGCGGCGGATTCAGTTCGCTCGGTGGGGTGGTGCGTCACAGCATCGCAGCGCTTAACGCGGCCGACGGCAGCGTGACCAGCTTCGACCCGAACGCGGCAGGCTTCAATGGCGGCATTGCCACCGTTTACGCGCTGGAGATATCCGGGTCGACGCTCTACGCCGGAGGCTACTTCGGTTCCATCGGTGGTCAGTTGCGCGGCAGCATCGCAGCGCTCAATATCGCAGACGGCGCCGCCACAAGCTGGAATCCCACGGCCCAATATTTCGGCGGTCCCGCCGTGGTGGAGACGCTTGCGCTTGCGGGTTCGACTATTTATGTGGGCGGCGCTTTCAACACCATCGGCGGTCAGACGCGCAACAGCATCGCGGCAATCAACACGACCGATGGCATTGCTACAACCTGGAACCCCAATCCGAACTCGGAGGTGGCCGCACTTTTGGTGTCCAGCGACCTCGTCTACGCCGGCGGCTACTTCACCACCATCGGTGGACAGACGCGTAACAAAATCGCGGCGCTTAGGGCGTCCGACGGCACCGCCACGAGTTGGGATCCTGACGCCACGAACAGCGCGAACGTGCTGGCCCTGGCCATCTCCGGCTCGACCATTTACGCGGGCGGCAATTTCCCCTCGATTGACGGCATCCCGCGCAAGAACATCGCTGGGATTAATGTCAGCGACGGCACGCCCACGAGCTTTGATCCCCAGGCGGACGCGGGTGTCTACGCGCTAGCAGTGTCGGACTCGACTGTTTACGCCGCTGGGTTCTTCAGCACGATCGGCGGCCAGTCGCGCAATCTCCTCGCTGGCCTGAACGCCAATGATGGAACCGCGACGGCATTCGACCCGAACGGCGCTCCGGGATTCGGCGCGTTCGCGCTGGCGGTCGCGTTCGACGGAACACTCTACGCTGGCGGATCCTTCAACACCTTCGACCTCGCCTTTCAACAAGGGTTCGCCCAGTTCTCGCCCCCGCTGAAACCAACCAGCGTCGTCTCCCGCAAGACGCACGGTGCCAGCGGGACATTTGACCTGCCATTGGACGGCGGCTTCCCGGGCATCGAATGCCGCAGTGGCGGCGCGGCGGGAGATCACCAAGTGGTCATCACGTTCCCGGTTGCGGTCACTTTCACGGATGCCGCCGTGACTTCCGGCGCCGGTGCCGTTTCCAGCGCCGCCGGCAACGGGACGACGTCGATCACCGTGAATCTTACCGGCGTCACCAACGCGCAAACGATCACCGTCAACCTGCTCGGGGTCAGCGATGGTTCCAATACCGGCAGCGTCCCGGCGCGGATGGGTATCCTTCTGGGCGACATCACCGCCAGCGGGAACGTGAATGCCAGTGATATCGGACAAGCGAAGGCTCAGTCCGGCAACACGACCACCGCTGCCAACTTTCGCTCCGATGTCACGGTCAACGGCGTGATCAACAGTTCCGATATCGGCACGATCAAGGCTCAATCCGGCACCGCCCTCTCTTCTGCAACTCCGGAGAGGCGATCCCTGGACCGGACTGGTCGTTAGGCTGGCGTAAATTCGCGGCATCTCGGCGGCGGCTCGCGCCGCCGGGATGGCTGCTTTTTCCTGTCCAATCCAAAAAAAATGAGCGGGCGTGGGGACCGGATACTTTCCGCGTTCCGATCCACCTCGTGAACCGGCTCACCAAACTGCTTTCTTCTTTCGCTTTTCTCATCGCGCTCGGCACCAGCGTCACAATCGCGGCCACGCAAAATGCGATCGAGGGTGGCCGAAGAAGTTCTCCGCCTCGCGAAGGGACCGGGGGATCATTCACCTTCGCGCCTCCGGGCGAATTGATCTCGAAGGCTGACCTGGCTTTGCCTTGATTCAGTTCAGCGTTCTGCTCGGCGACACCACCTGGTGACGGGTCGGTGAACTCTTCGGATATTAGCCAGGTAAAAGCGACGTCTGGACAAACCACGACCGTCGGGAATTTCCGCACTGACGTGACCGTAAATGGAGTCATCAACAGTTCCGACGTGGGCATCGTCAAAGCGAAGTCTGGCACCGGCCTCAATCCCCCACCACCATCGCCTGGCGGTAAGACGGCGGATGGACGCTAACGCCAAACGAGCGCTGGCGCGTGAGGCCTGGCCAGGAAGCGATTGATCGGGTAGAGGCTGACTTGGGCCGCGGTCCGTTAAGGTTTGCATCGCCACCACGCGTCGCCCACGGGATGGCGAGGTGAAAGAATGGCCATGCGTTTTCCCGGAGGCGCGTATAACCGTTCGCTTTGCTTGGGCCCCCCGCTCGGGTCGGGCTCGCCGTGGAGTAACAGGGGCGGCGGCGTAGTGGCGTTTACGAAATTAATCGGAGATTCTCAGCGGCCATCACGGCGGGTCTGGCTGGTTTGATTCTGGAAGACGCGATCGAACGCGCGAAAGAATACGTCACCGCGGCGATCATTCGCCATTTTTCCTGGACCGACGAATCGGGCGCTATCCCCCTCCCCCCGCTCGATCACTCGCGCTAGAAACCGCGCCCGCGGCCACAATTTTCTCGACGCGTTCACAAAAAAAATGGACGCGCTCTCCCTCCTTCATTCGAAACAACTCCGTGCGGAAGAGCCGTTCCCGCAGGTGCTTCCCTCATGGTCTTAACCCGGTATTTCCCTATGAGCAAAAAACGACGGGCACTTCTCACCATCCTGGTGGCTCTGAGCGCAGTCTGCGCACTCTCGATTTTCCGACTTAACGCCGCGGATCCGACCGCCGGCACCATCATGCCGACGTCCACGCCGGCCTCCTGGAATGGGACAGCAGCGGGCGGCACCGGCAACGGCGAAGAGACGTGTGTGGAGGGAGTGAATTGCGACACCTTCACCTTGACCGTCGCGGGCACCCCAGCCGATTGGGCGGGGAAACGAATCCAGATTGCGGTTTCGTGGATCGTCCTCGCCAGCGACTACGATGTCTACATTCACAAAACCGATAACAACGGGCCGATCGTGGATCAATCTGCCCATGGCGCGCCTTCCACGAGTGAGACGGCCTTCATCGAACCGGCTACCGACGGCACGGGCGTTTTTACGGTGCATGTCGTCTATTTTACCTCGACGACAGCTGATCAATATCACGGCGTCGCCACGGTGGTGACCGCGTCGGCCACGCCGCCTCCGCCGCCACCGGTTTCCGCGCAATGGAACATTCGTTCTCACGGCACGTGTTGTGAAGGAAACCTCGCCGCCGCGGGCGATAACACTTTCATCCTGTTGCCGGTCTTGGTGCAGGGAAACAAAATTCTAAAAAGCGCCGATGGCGGCAGCACGTGGACGCAGAAATATCCGCCCGCGCCGACCTCGGTTCCGTTCGGCATCGAGGGCGATATGCAGGCTTTCGGCACGGACGTGATTTACTTCGGCACGGAGCTGGGCGTCGCGGTCACCGCGCATAGCGACGACATGGGCGAAACCTTCACCGCCGTGCAGAATCCGCTCGCCTCCGCAGGGAACGATCAAGCCTGGTCGTACCTCGGCCCGTTTGGCGATTTACGCCCAGGCGGTCCCCTACCGACCGATGAACCCTATGTGCTGGCCGGCTGGATGCGCATCGGTTCGGCCGCGGTCTTCAGTTTCGATGGCGGGCTCACGTTTCCGATCCAGACGCCGCTGGTAGGAAATAATGGGAGCGGCCCCATCAATGTCGTATGTCGAGAATCAGCGCACGCGCCTAACGACACCGGCGACACGCGGATTGCGAACCAGAATTTCGCTCGCCAGAAATCCGGCCGCCACGGCAGTTGGGGGACGGATCGGAAGTTCTATTGGACGGAACCGGCGGATGGCGGGAATGGCGGACGCGATCTTTACGTCTGTAAGACGGATAATTTTGGGACCGCCTGGACCGGCATCAAGCATCCCGTGGTGCCGGGACCAGCGTCGAACTTTGTCGTCTCCCATTCCGCATTCGATAACAACGGCACGCTCTACGTCCTGCATGGCGACAAGCTCTACGTCAGCTTTAACCAAGGTGAGAGCTTCGCCTTCACTCACACGTTGCCGCGTTACGGGAATGCGGGCCGTTCCGATGCCGGCTCGGATCAATTCTTCGCCGTCGATTGCGGCACCATCCATCTCGGCCTGATGACGGACGCGGGCGAAAGCCGCGGCAATGTCTTCTATCTCCGCGGTTCGCGCGTCGATACCGCCACTCCGATCTGGGACGAGGAGCTGGTGGACGTGGTGGAAAACAACCGACTCGATTTCATGCAAATCGTGCTCAACGGCAACGGCATTCCCACGTTGAGCTACACCCGGCCCGGGAGCGAGGTCACCACTGCCAGCCGGAATGCGCCGATGCCGGTGTTCGGCGGCAATCCTTGCACGCTCGCCGCAGTCAGCGCGGTTTCGCGCAAGTTCCACGGCAGCATTCCCACGCCATTCGATATCCCCTTGCCCTTCAGCACCACACCTGGAATCGAGTGCCGCAGCGGCGGCCCGAACGGTGAATACCAAATCGTGGTCAACTTCGCCACGCCCATCACCCTGAACGGCGCCACCGTCAGCGCAGGCATGGTCACGAGCGCGACCGCGAACGGAAACAGCATCACGATCAACCTGGCCAACGTGCCGAACGCGCAGACCGTCACCGTGAACCTCATGGGCGTGAGCGATGGCAGTCAGATGGCCGACATTGCTGCCCCGATGGGCGTCCTCCTCGGCGACACGACCGCAAACGGCAGCGTCAATTCGTCGGACGTCGGCGAGGCCAAAACGAACTCAGGCCAGACCACAAACGCACAGAACTTCCGCACCGACGTTACCGTCAACGGCGCGATCAACAGCTCCGACGTCGGAGTCATCAAAGCCCAATCCGGCAGCGGATCCGCCGCTGCTCCGAACAAACACGGGGCGGAACGCCGGCGTTAAACCAGAAACCAGCACATGAAACGCTCCGCTTTCGCTTGATCGCCCACACGGGGCGCGGCCGCGGGCGGTCGTTAGGCCAAATTTGCTGCGGGAGGCTCAAGATGTCCCCGTAGGTAAAAACTGCCGGGACATTTGCGTTGTGGGAGGTCCGCTTACTGGGCGGACTCGAGGCGGGGCAGGACTAATAGCGCCAGGTCTTTCGATTTCTTGATCTTGCTCGCCTGGTCGCCGGCGCCGCCCACGCTGATCCGAATGTAGGTGGTCCCTTTCAGGACGAGGAGCTGGCCGCCGACCTGATTCCCGAGCCAGAACGCCTCGTTGCCCACACCTTCGACCTTTTCGGGTTCCGCCTTTTTCTCGCCTTCCTCTTCTTCCTTCTCCTCCCGCTTTTCGTTGTGGAAGGTTTCCTGCCAGAGATCCTTCGGCTCGCGGGCTTCCGCTCCGGTGCCTTTTTGAATCACCATGAGATTGATCGAATTGCTCGCAGTGGGCAGGAGAAAATAACAGGTCGAGACGCCACTGGCTGCGGTGAGGTTTCCGCTGGGTTTGGCCTCCTTGACCGCCTCGCCCTGGACCGCTTCGATCTCCGCGCTGGTCAGCAGCGCGCAGGCGTCGATCGCACCTTTGTGCGGAGCAGTTGCCGTGGTCGTGGCTCCGGCCCCGGCTGCGGGTATGACGCGCGCGGTGGCCAGGAAGGTTTTGCCTTTGGCCTGGGGCAGGTTCGGTTGGAAGGTGAGAGTGGCCATCACCGCCTGGCTCGTCTGCCTGGGCGTCACCAAAACTCGAAATTCGGTCTTCGATTGCTTCTCGACCTTGGTGGAGAAATCGGGACTCGATGAAGTGACCTCCAGCTTCTTGAGCACGATATCTTTGCCGGCTTTGGCCATGATGACCTTGGGCTTCGGCTCTTCGCCCGCCTGCCAGAAGACGAACGCCGGTTGAAGCTCAAGAATCTGCGGAATCTCGACCTTCAGTTGCAGCGTGGTCGAGGCCTGCGCGGGGTCGTCCGTCGTTACCGTGATCGCCTTCTGCTGGGTGCCGACCCGGTTGCCGATCTGGAAAGTGGCGGTGATTTCCCCTTTTTCGCCCGGAGCCACGCCCTTCTTGTTCGTGCTCGCCGCGGTGCAACCGCACGAGGTGGCGACGTTGGTGATGTCCACCGGCTTGTCCCCTTTGTTCTGGTATTTGAAATGGCCGACCGCGGTTTCTTCCCTTAAGCCGGGCCGAAGTTCGATCTCCGTTTTCTCCCAAACCAACTCAGCCTGGGATGATGCCGTCCACATTATCGCGACCGCCGTAAAAATAGCTTTTATTTGTGCGCTCATTCCTACATACAGGGTCGGGTGTCTTGGTTCTGTCAATCGCGCAGCTCCGTCGAGTGTCGGTTTGAAGGGCAGCACCAAAGTGTTCTTCCTGGTTAAAGCGCTCAGTCTTCTTTGGTCCAACCAACTACCCCCTATGCGAAAAACTCCCCAGTCTCAATCAGCCTTCTTTAACCCCCGCATTTTCCTCGCCTTTCTCCTTCTCTCCGCTGGCGGCTGGCTGGCCATACTCAGCTTCGCGGCCACGCCGCCCAGTGGAACGTTAACCGACATCTCGGGCCCGATCACTTACACGGCCGGGCCGTTTTTTGTGCCCAACGCCTTTGGCAACACCATTCCCGGGGAGTGCGACCCCGATCCGACGTTCCCGCTCGTCCCCTGCGATGTCTACCGCCTTACCGTCACGGTGCCGGCTGACTACACACAGACTAATCCCAACATGAGTGTGTTTGTCCGCGTGGAATGGCCCACGCCGGCGGCCGACTTCGACCTGTATTTCTGGGACGCCTCCAGTTGGCCGACCAACAGCTTCCCAAGCGGCGCTCCGATTGCGCGTTCCGTGCAGACCGCGACTAATTTCGAACAGGTCGAAATCCCGGTGGCCAACGGAACCAATCAGTATGTGGTGAGCGTGAGCACCACCCTGCCGGCCGGCCAATCCTTCAACGCGCGGGCTTCGATCGGGCCCGCCACGCCCGGCCAACAACCCGTCGTGCCTCCAGGCAACGCCCCCGGCATCGCTCCGCGCTTCCAGGATTACACCCCGACTGAGGTTTCGGGCGCGCCCTCCGCGAGCCTGGGCTTGTTCGCCGCGGAGCCGACCATTTTCGCCAACCCGCTGACCGGGAACGTTTTTTTCCAGGCAGTTTACGAAGTCTTGCGCGTCTCCTTCGATGACAGCACCTCGCCCGCGAAAGCGAGTTGGGCGTTCAAGGATCCGCCCACCGGCATCAGCACGGTGGCCAGTGTCGATCCATTGCTGGTAGGCGATCCGACGACCGGGCGCGTGTGGGCGATGCAACTGGCGGGTGGTCAATCGGTCACCGATTACACTGACAACGACGGTGAGAGTTGGTCCCCCGTACTAAGTGGCGGTTTCGCCAGCGGGGCTGATCACCAAGGGATGGGCGTGGGGCCGTATCCCACCACCGGCCCGGGCTCGGTCATTCCGCACCCTACTTATCCAAACGCCGTCTACTACTGCTCGCAGGACGTGGGCACGGCCTTCTGCTCGCGGAGCGATGATGGCGGCCGGAACTACGGACCCATCGTCCCGATTTACGATTCGGTGGTCACCCGATGCGTGGGTTTGCACGGCCACCCGCAGGTCGCCCCGGATGGCACCGTCTACGTTCCCAACAAAGGCTGCGGCCTGGACGTGCCGGTTTTGGGGAGGGGAAAAGTGAACGTGGTCGTCTCGGAAGATGCCGGCCTCACCTGGACCATCCGCGCGGTGCCGGACAGCACCGGTTCCCTCTTGAGCAAGGGCGATCCCGGGGTCTCAATCGACAAGAATAACAAGGTCTATTTGGCCTACCAAAACCTGGACAATAACCACTTCTACGTGGCGGTTTCCACGGACCGGGGCGTGACCTGGACGCCCAGCGTCGATGTCGGCGCGCTCGCCGGAATCAACTACTCGGTCTTTCCCGCCGCCGTGGCCGGCGATTCCGGCCGCGCCGCAGTCGCCTTCTTTGGCAGCACTTACAATGGGCCGATGACGGACTACCAGAGCATGGCCTTCCCCGGCGTCTGGTACATGTACGTCGCCACCACCTACGATGGCGGTAACACCTGGTTCGTAGCCAACGCCACGCCGAACAATCCCATCCAGGGCGCTTTCGGCGGCATTAGTGGCGGGGGCGATGGGCGGAACCATTACGACTTCATCGATTCCACGATCGATGCAGAAGGCCGCGTCCTGGCCGCCAATTCCATTGGCTGCACCGCGAGCTGTCCACAAAACGGCGGGCCCAACACCTTCGCCAAGCTCGGCGGCATCGTCCGCCAATCAGGCGGGCGTCGGATGTATGCGCAATTCGATCCGATGGAGCCAGCGGCGCCGCAGGGGCCCTTCATCAACGGTTACCGCACCTCGCAATTCGTCTCCCTCACCTGGCCGGAGCCAGACGGTCACGGCCTCCCCGTCACTGGCTATAACGTCTACCGGCGCATCGACGGCGGCGCCGAGACGCAAATCTTCTCCGCCACCACGCAGCGCCAGCTTGTTCAGGTCACCGACCCGACGAAGAGCTACAGCTACCGCGTGACCGCCTTGAATACCCAAGGCGAAGGTCCTTCGAGCAACACCTTCGCGCCCACCGTGGGCCAGAACGCGCCCCAGCCGCAGCTCTCCTGCTCCCTGCCCGGCCAGGTCTACCTGGATCGGATCGACGAAGGCGGCACCTTCCCGAGCAACGACATCGCCAGCTTCTCCATCGCCGAGCCATCGAATATGCCCGGCAAGCTCGTTTTCGTGATCAACAATACTCAACCCAACCTGGTCGCGGGGGGCAATTCCAGCTTCTACGTTTACTTCGACCCGCCGCGCGGCGGCTTGAGCTACCGGCTCAGCCTGAGCACCAGGCAGGTTACTAATTACAAGAACCTCCAGTTCGTCAGCACTTGCGGTACCGCCGGAACGAACGATTGCCGGGATTGGCGACTCTCCGGTCCGCTCGATCCACTCAGCGGCATCCAGCCCGACGGCAGCGTCTGGCTGGTGATGGACAAGGCCACCTTCGATATTCGCAACGGCGATGTCCTCCTCGGCGTCGCGGTCCGCGAAGACACCGTCGGCAATCCCTCGAGTATCATCACCACTGACTACGCCGGCGGCCGCCAAGACTACACTGTAGTCGGCAACGATTACTGCACCCAGGCCCCAACTCCAGTCGGCGCCGTTTCGCGCAAGACGCACACCGGCGTAGGCGATTTTGATGTCAATCTTCCGCTCCTCGGCAGTGCCGGCATCGAATGCCGCACCGGCGGGGCTACGGGCGATCACAAGGTCGTGGTCACCTTTGCCACCCCGGTCACTGTTACCGGCGCCAGCGTCACACCCGGCGCGGGCGGCAGCGGCTCGGTCTCGGGCGCGCCCACGGTGAGCGGCAACACCGTCACCGTTAATCTCACTAACGTGAGTAACGCCCAGACGCTCGCCGTCAACCTGCTCGGCGTGAGCAACGGCGCCGGCAACGGCGATGTCTCCATCCCGGTGGCCGTAATTCTCGGCGACACGACCGCAAACGGCAGCGTCAATTCGTCCGATGTCGGCGAGGCCAAAGCGAATTCCGGCCAGACCACAAACGCCCAGAACTTCCGCACGGATGTCACTGTGAACGGCGCGATCAACAGCTCCGATATCGGAGTCATCAAAATCCAATCCGGCAGCGGATTCACCGCTGCTCCGAACAAACACGCGTCGGAACGCCGGCGTTAAACCAGAAACCAGCACATGAAACGCTCCGCTCTCACCCGAACCATTCTCGTCCTCTCTCTCATCCTGGCGGTCTTTTTGCCAGGCCCGCTGGCGCCGATCAACTCGACTGCAGCGCCGCAAAAACAGACGGCTGAGGTCATCGCTGCCCCCTCCGCGCGCGCGGCCCTCGCGGCTTTACCCGGCTCCGGTCGAACTCAGATCTTGAGCAGCGTCTCGCGCGAGACTGGTCGTTATACTTTGGTGCAGGCACCGGCGGGGAGAGTGCTCGCAGCCGACAACGCGAGCGCGAAACCAGAGGAACGCGCCTCCGCTTTTCTGGCCGCGCACGGCGCGTTGGTGGGAATGACGGAGACGGAGCGAGTGGCCATCGGCGCGGGCAATGCTCCGACGCGCGGCAGCAATCTGGAAGCGATCAAGACCGAGCGCGACAAGCTGGGGAGCACGCACGTGAAGTTCTCCCAGTATTATCAAGGCATGCGCGTTTTCGGCGCGCAGCTCGTGGTGCATATGAATGACAAAGGCGTGACCGCGGTGAACGGAAACTACGTCCCCGACATCGCGCTCGAGACGGCGCCCGCTTTCGACGCGAAGACCGCGAGCGAGATCGCGCTCGGCGCCCTGCGAAAGAAGGCCGGTGGTGATCTGCGGGTCACAAAGACCGAACTCAGCGTTTATCCGCGCGGATTGCTCGAGGGTTTTAAAGTGCAAAACGTCCTCGCTTACAAAGTGGAAATTTCCGGCAAAGAAGCCAACGAACAGGTCTGGCTCGACGCCAACACCGGCGCCATCATCATCCGGATTCCGCTGCGCCAGACGGCGCTTAACCGCATCGTCTATTCGCCGATGTATGATCCGAACGATCCGGAAGCGAACGTCGTCCGGCGCGAAGGCGATCCCACGATTCTGCCACCGCCTTCCAATGGCCCGGACAATCTCTATCACTACACTGGCCAGATTTATAACGTCTTCGCCTCAGCTTTCGGACGCGATTCCTACGATGGCATCGGGACCGCGCCGCAGCGCACCGTGCTTCTCGCGAACGATCAATGTCCCAACGCCTACTGGGATGGCTCAGCCACGAATTACTGCCCCGATTTCGACAAGGACGATGTCGTGGCGCACGAGTGGGGCCATGCCTACACCCAATACACCCACAACCTGATCTACGCCTACCAATCCGGCGCCCTGAACGAATCCTACTCCGATATTTTTGGTGAATCGCTCGATCTCCACAACGGCGTCGACGGCGCCGGCGGCCCTAACAATGCACAAACCACCACATATACGATCCAGAACGGTCAGTATGTCGTAACCCCGCCCGATCCCGCCAACGGCACCCGCTGGCGCGTGGGCGAAGATGTGACCGGCCTGAGCCAGCCCGCTGCGCTCGGCATTTTGCGCGATATGTGGACCCCACAGGCTTTCGCCGATCCCGAAAAAGTGACCTCCACTTTTTATCATTGCGACGCCAGCGACGGCGGCGGCGTGCACACCAACTCCGGCGTGCCCAATCTCGCTTTTGCGCTCCTCGTGGATGGCACCTCCACGCGTCCCGGTGGCGTCGCCAACGGCGTCGCCGTCACCGGCATCGGCTTCACCAAAGCGCTCCACATCTACTACCGCGCGATGAGCGTTTACCAAATCGAATCGACCAACTTCCCCGAGCACGAGCAGGCCATTCAAGCCTCCTGCCGGGATCTCGTCGGTGTCCCCCTCAACAACTTCTCCACCAGCTCCGCCGCGGGCACGCCTTCCGGCGAAGTCATCACGATCGGTGATTGCCAGCAGGTGATCAATGCCATGGCCGCGGTCGAGATGAGCGTTCCGCCTACGCAGTGCAACTTCCAGAAACTGCTCAATCCCAATACGCCCCCCGCCTGCTCCGGCTCGAACACCGTCTTTGGCGAAGATTGGGAAACCGGCCGCGACGGCTGGACCGTGGGTAATGAAGGCACCGGCGATGCCTGGCCGGGAACGAATTGGGAACTGCGCTCCGATCTCCCGCCGAACCCGGACGGCTCCGCCCACTCCGGCACGGCGGTCTTCGCGATCAATCCGCGCATCGGAGAACCGAACGGCGGCACCTGCCAGCCGGGCGGCGACGTCAGCGGGCACTTCTGGATCGACGGCCCATCCATCACCATTCCCGCGGGCGCTTCCGATCTAAAAGTCGCCTTCGAGCATTTCGTGCAGACCGAAACCGAATTCGACGGCGGCAATCTCAAGGTCAGCGTCAACGGCGGACCGTTCGCGGTCATTCCGCAAGGCGACTACGTTTTCAATCCGCCGAACTTCACCGCGCCGGCCGACACCCCGCTCGCGGGCGAGCAAATCTGGAATGGCACCAACGAAGGCGAACTGACCGGCTCCTGGGGCACCACCATCGCCGATCTCTCGAACGTGACCAATCCCGGCGATACCATCCAGCTCCGTTACGAGTTCGCGCAGGATGCGTGTAATGGAAACGTCGGTTGGTACGTGGACGCGATCCGGCTCTACAATTGTCCCGTTTTCGACGCTCCCGTCCTCTCGATTGGCGCCGATTACGAAAATCCAGACACCGACGGTTCCTATACGCTGAACTGGACCCGCCCCCTGGGAGCCACCGGTCCCGACACCTTGCAGGAATCAACCACCTGCGGCCCCGTCTTTAGCGACGACGCCTCGGAGCCGCTGGTCGCAGGCTCGAACTCAACCTGGACCGGCAGCGCGCAATGGTCCACACAGCCCAATCCGGATGACGGCAGCAGCGCCTATTACATTCCAGACGGCGCCGCGCAGAGCGAGTCGCTCACGATGAAGAACGCGATCGCGATCCCCGCGGGCGCTTCTTCCGAGCTTACCTTCACCACTCGGCAGGGCCTCGAGTTTGGTTACGATTTCGGCCACGTCGAGGTCAGCGCGGATGCCGGGCCTTTCGTTGAAGTGGCGGCCTACACCGGCCCAGATGCGCTCGATCCGACAGGCGTTTTCTCCGGTGTCCGCATGGTCAATCTTTCCCAGTTCGCCGGGAAATCGATCAAGGTGCGTTTCCGCATCACGAGCGATGCCTTTAACGTCGGCGCACCGGCCGGCTGGCATATCGACAACATCGCGATCACGGCGAGCGCCTTCCGCGATCTCGCCACCGTCGCGGGCACTTCCGTTACGATTTCAGGAAAAGCCGCGGGCTCGTATTGTTACCGCGTCCGCACCAGCTACCAGGTCGCAGGCACACCCGCCGACGGTCCGTTCAGCAACGTAGTTGGCGCACTTGTGGCCGCGGGTCCGATTCCATCAAGTGTCGTTTCGCGTAAGGATCACGGCGGCAACTCGTTCAACATCGCCCTC
>JBBSLZ010000047.1:0-15273 GCA_038233435.1 Chthoniobacterales bacterium | reverse complement strand
CCCCGCGCGCCCCCCCCGAGCCGATCATCGTTCAGCTAAAGCAATCCCTTCGTCTCGCGCCTGACCTGAAGGCACAACTTGATGACTTGGCCACTCTCGAACGAAATCTGGGAGTGACGGTGGAGAAGCGGTGGGCTGGCGGAAAATATCTTGAGCTGCTCTCTTTTCCGGCTGCCTACACGCAGGCTGAAGCACTTGCCGTTGTGGCTCAGCTGAGAGCGGCTCCCTCTCTCGAAAAGGTAGTGGCGGCTTCAGCCTTCAACCTCGAGTTTCAGTCCGGAGACTTCGCGCGCGGATTCGCGCCGAGCGATGACATTCCAGAGGCGGCCTTGCGAGGACTAGATGCCGAGCGGGTGGCGAGAGAGGCCGTAGCAGCACCAGTCCCTCCCGTCGTTGAAGGCACCTACGTCCCAAACCACATCATTGTTCGCTGGAAGGACGAGTATGTCTGGCAGGCAGCAGAGACCGGCTTTCAGGACAAGGTGGCCGGGATGAATAATGAGGCCGGTTGCACCGTGATCTACGAGCGCAACGTCGGGACGGAGTGGACCCAGACGCTGGAGTTCGACAGCGACAAGGAATCCGTGCCGGAGAAGCTCAGCCGATATGGTGCCTCCGACTGGGTCGATTATGTTCAGCCGGATTATATCTATAGCGGGGAAGTCACTTCAGGCGGGCCGGGCTTCCCGGGCCCGCTGGCGCCGACCGCCGTGCCAAACGATTTTGGGTACCCCAGCCAAACCAGCTTCCCAATCATCAGTGCTCCAGCCGCTTGGGATATTACCACCGGCAATCAGAATCTAATTGTCGCGGTCGGAGATACCGGCGCAAATATCGCTCATCCGGATTTCGCTCCGAATCTGGCGACCGGCCACAGAAACTTTATTTCCAACAATAGCAACGTCGCGGATGACAACGGGCATGGAAGCAATGTCGCTGCGATCCTGGGCGCTCAGGGGAACAACGCGGGCCAGTACCTCGCTGGCGTAGCCTGGGATACCTCTTTGCTTTTTCTTAAAGTTTTGAATTCTCAAAATCGCGGAACCTCCTGCAGCATCGCCGCAGGCATCGACTATGCCTACCAATCCGGACACAAGGCGATAGCAATTAATCTCAGTCTCATGAGCCTACAGCCCTCCAGCTCTCTTGACTTCGAAGAACGCCGCGCGATTCGGAATGCCAAAGCCAATGACATGGTTGTAGTGGCGATAGCCGGGAACCAAGGTGTCAACAGCGATCTGTCGAATAATCTTGTGAGCCCAGGGAACATTCCTGTCGACAACGTAGTTACGGTGGGTGCGACGAATCAGAGCGACGGGCGGGCGATTTTTACGCCCGCCCAAGGTGGAGGCGCCTCGAACTTTGGCCGGTATAGAGTGGAACTGGGTGCGCCGGGAGTTGAAATCTTAGGACTGACTCAAACCGCTAGCGGCAGCAGCAACCCGCAATCCTATTCAATTTACTCTGGCACTTCGCAAGCCGCGCCTCACGTCACAGGCACGCTCGAACTCATTAAAAGCCGTTATCCATGGGAAAGCTATTCCGGTCTGATCGACCGTGTTGCGATGAGCACCGATGACGTTCCCGCGCTCACCAACGTGTTTCGCACCGGTGGCCGTTTGAACGCCAGCAAAGCGCTGATGAAGCGCACGTTGATTCGGAACTTGAGTACTCGCGCCAAGGTCGAGAGCGGCGACCGGATCGTGATCGGCGGCTTTATCGTTGGCGGATGCAGGCAGGCCGATGGCTCTCCTTGTCCCGGCAGCCTAAGAGTGATCATTCGAGGCCTCGGCCCCAGCCTGCCTCCCCTGAGCGTCGCGCGATTGGACAATCCCAAGATCACCCTGAACAATTCTTCGGGCCAACCAATCTTTGCCAACGATGACTGGAATAATCTCCCGGCTGATCAAAGAAACGACCTCATCGCTAGTGGAATTCCTCCGACCGACCCGCGGGAGGCCGCGATGGTTGTCACCCTAGCCCCCGGTGCCTACACAGTCCTTTTGGAAAGTCAGGACGGGCAGGAAGGTGTAGGGCTCTTTGAAATCTACGAGTTTGAGGGAAACACGAACGAGCAGGCGCGTCTGCTCAATGTTTCGACCCGTTGCCCGGTAGGCTTGGGCGATGAAGTCGCCATCGCGGGCGCAATTCTCGGAGATCCCGCGCAAGCCAATGACCCCGTCCCGAAGCGGCGGTTACTGTCATTCGGAAAGGGCCCTAGTCTAACCTCCATGGGGGTCTCTGGGGTTTTGCCAAACCCCTCCCTGGAGGTGCGCGATAGCACCGGCGCGCTCATTGACTCAAACGATCAGTGGAAAGACTTCGATGGGACGAGCACTGGCTTGGAAGATAAGCTAACCGAAAACAATATTGCTCCGTCGGACATCAACGAGAGCGCCGTCTGGCCCGCCTTCCGGCCTGGCAGTTACACCTTTGTCATGCAGGGCGCTGGTGGGGCCACAGGCATCGGACTGATCGAACTCTTCGAGAAATAGGCTCTGTCAGTTCAGGTCACATCCCTGTTCCCGGTCGAGTTATGCGTATCGCATGGAGGAAGCCCCTTCTGCTGGCGGCAATCTGGCTCATGGTGGGCTTTAGCTCTTCGTGGGCAGGTTCTGCCCTCTGGTTGGCAGCGCCCAGCAGCAGCGATTGGAACGCGGCGGGCAACTGGACTCCAGGGGGGCCCCCGAATGGCGCGGGAGACACCGCCTTGTTTCAGTTTTCGTCCCGCACTGGCATCGCCATCTCAGACGATACGCTACTTAACGGAATCGTTTTCCAACCGGGAGCGAGCAGTTACAGCGTCAGTGCGGAGCCGAACCTCCGCCTGACGCTCGCCGGCTCGGGAATTACGAATGCGTCTGGGATCACCCAAAGCTTTCTGGCTCGGGCCGGTGGCCTGATCGCATTCATCAATGGCGCGAGCGCGGGAACCGGCTCGTCATTCATTTCTGAGGGCGGCAACCTCTCCGGCGGAGGGTTCGGGACTGTCGAATTCCGGAATCAAGCCAGCGCCGCGCAAGCCTCTTTCACGACCAATGGCGGTGCAGTTGCAGGCACTTTCGGCGCGGTGACGCAGTTTTTCGACGACTCGACCGCAGGGAACGCGACCTTCGTGAACAATGGACCCACGGTCGCCGGCGCCGGTCGAGGGGTCACGCTTTTCTTCGATCGCTCAAACGGGGCCAGCGGTACCTTTATTAACAACGGAGGCAGCATCTCTGGAGGGCTGGCCAGCTTCACGTTTTTCTACGGCAACGCGAACGCTGGAAACGGCAGCTTTACGAACAACGGCGGTGGCGCGCTCTCGGCGGAGGGTGGCAGTACGCAATTCTTCGACACCGCTAGCGCAGGCCATGGGACTTTTATCGTTAACGGCGGCGCGGCTAGCGGGGGGCTGGGCGGCACCATGTCGTTTCAAGACAGTGCCAGCGCCGACAATGGCACCTTCATCGTCAACGGGGGGACGATCAGCGGCGAATTCGGCGGCACGATTAGATTCCGCGACAACTCCAGCGCAGGTGACGGTAGATTTACTACTCTTGGCGCAGCGGTCTTCGACGCGGGTATTGGCAGGACCGAATTCTTTGATGTCTCAAGTGCGGGCAATGCGGCCTTCACAACCAGCAACG
Organism: Chthoniobacterales bacterium; assembly: GCA_038233435.1. GTDB lineage: Bacteria > Verrucomicrobiota > Verrucomicrobiia > Chthoniobacterales > UBA10450 > JACCTI01. The sequence goes on along the minus strand of JBBSLZ010000047.1, from coordinate 11,641 downwards.
GCGGCGAAACCACCTTCCACGACAACTCCACGGCGGGGAGTGCCACTTTCACGATCAATGGAGGAGGGGTGAGTGGCCCATTCGCCGGCTTCATGTCTTTTCGCGATAACTCAAGCGCGGAGAATGGCACTTTCATCATCGGAGGCGGGGCGGTCGAAGGCGCGGGGGGTGGGATTCTGACGTTTAACGAAACCTCGACGGCAGGCAATGCTACCTTGATCGCGAATGGTGGCATCAACGGCGGAGAGGGCGCTCTGATCGAATTCGGCCCCTTCAATTCCAGCGGCGGGACTGCACGGGTGGAAGTATTTGGAACTGCTCGTTTGGATGTCAGCGGCCAGAGCGATCCCACCCTAATCGTTCCCGGCCCCGGGCTGACGATCGGTTCCTTGGAAGGCACCGGGCTGGCATTTCTCGGGTCCAACAAATTGACAATCGGCAGCAATGATCGCAGCACGGTTTTCTCGGGGCTTATTCGGGGCGGGGGAATCCAAGGCGGAACCGGGGGTTCAATTGGCAAAATTGGCGCCGGCACCTTGACCCTGACCGGCGAAAACAGCTTCACCGGCGGTCTGACTATCTCGGATGGAATTCTAGAAGCAGGCAGCCGCGGCGCGCTCGGTGTGGGGGATGTGCTCGTGACTGGCGGAATTCTCCAGACGAGCGATGGCCCGCGGACGGTTGCGGTAAGCGGCGACTATACGCAGCAGAGCGCGGGGACGTTGCGGATTGGGATCGGCGGCCTTGCGCCGGCGCAGCACGATCTCTTCTCGATCGCCGGCACCACGAACCTGAGCGGTGCGCTCCAGATTATCCGGCTAAATAACTTTACTTTTCAACGCGGCGATCGGGTGGTGATTCTGACTGCGGACGGAGGAGTCAACGGCGTTTTCGCGCCCGTAGAAAATCCATTTGCGATGAGCGGAACGATTCTTCAGATCAATGTCATCTATGAACCAAACTCAGTCGTCCTCGAAGCGGTCCAAGGGTCTTTCGCAGCGCTGGTCGGTTCTACGCCCAACCACCGGGCCATCGGGGCTAATCTGAATCGGACGATCGACGATCCACGCGCGGCGGGTCTGATTAATTTTCTCGATCGAGAGCCGCTCCGTAATCTCCCCAACGACCTCGACCTGATCGCGCCCGAAGAGCTGGCATCCATTTATGAGATCGGGTTTTCCCAAGCGGCCACCCAGGGCATGAATCTGCAGCGGCGGCTCGACGATATCCGCTCTGGCTCGAATGGCTTTAGCGCCGCGGGCTTTGCGCCGCGCGTGAGCGGAAAGGAGGAGAGCAGGCATGGGACGATCGCTCCGGTGGCTGCTTTTTTGCCTTCGCCTCAGAATCGCTGGGGCATTTTCCTGACCGGCACGGGCGAGTTCGTCAACGTCGGCGACGACTTCAACGCGCGCGGATACGACATCGTGACGGGCGGCTTCACGCTCGGGCTTGATTATCGTGTCAGTGCGAACTTCGCTGTCGGTCTCAACGCCGGCTACGCACGGAGCGAAGCAGATTTAGTCGACCGAGGACGCGTGACCGTGGATGGCGGCAAACTGGGATTTTTCGCGACTTACTTTAGCGGGGGCTTTTATCTCGATGGGATAGTCGGCGGCGGTTTCAATAACTACGAGACGCGCCGGGCCGCGCTGCTCGGCCAGGCGCGGGGCACAACGAGCGGTGGCGAGTTCAACACGCTCGTCGGGACCGGGTTTGATTGGAAGTGCCGCGGCTGGCGCTTTGGTCCGACCGCGACCTGGCAGTACGCGACCGTCGGCTTTGACCGCTTTAATGAGAAAGGCTCGCTCGCGCCCTTGCACCTCGCAGACCAGTCGCAGGATTCCCTCCGCAGCACCGCAGGCGTAAGACTCGCATACGAATGCAGAGCCGGGCGCGTCCTGGTAAAACCGGAAGTGCGGGCCGGCTGGCAGCATGAATTTGCCGACACCGCCTATCCGATTGAATCTCGGTTCGCGTCCGGCGCGGGCCGCAGCTTGACGGTGCGTGGCCCCAAGCTCGGTCGTGATAGCGCACTACTCGGAGCCGGTGTGGGAGTGCAGTGGAGCGAGCGCTTCACGACCTATCTTTCCTACGAAGGGCAGGTCGGGCGACGGAATTCCGATGCCCATCGGATTGGCGGCGGAGTGGGCATTAGCTTCTGAAGAAATCGCCAACCCGCGAGTTGGGAGAAGTTAGTGTCGAAAGCCGGATGGCCGCGGGACGATGAAAAGCGTGAACGTCGAACGCTGAGCGTCGAACATCGAACGTCCAATTCCAGAGCTGGCGCTCGGGAGCTCTTCCCAGTTCGACGTTGGACGTTGGACGTTCGGCGTTCGACGTTTCCCTTCCATGCCCGCCGCAGCCGATAAACTCGCCGCCATCCAATCCGCCCTCCCAACGGAGGGACTCTTCGCCGAAAAAGATTTCCTTCTCTCCCCCGAGCCGTTTGTGATCGACCCCGCGATGGCCAAGGATCTGGAGCGTCTCGGCCATCAGCTTTTCGTTTTCCAGCGCGCCTGCAATCAGCTCTATCACCAAAGCGTTAAAGGCAAACAGCCAGCGTGGGTGGCGCGTTATCTTGACGCGGGAAAACCAGCGGAGCTGATCGAGTTCTCGCGCAGCAAACAATTCCGCGAGGATCTGCCGGTCGTGATCCGACCCGATGTGATCCTGACTGAGAAAGGCTACACGCTCGCGGAGATCGACTCCGTGCCGGGCGGCATCGGGCTGACCGCGTGGTTAAATCAAACTTACTCTTCGTTAGGCGCTGAGGTGATGGGCGGCGCGGACGGGATGATCGAAGGCTTTCGCGCCGCACTGCCGGAGGGCGGGGACATTGTAATCTCCGAGGAGTCGGCCACCTATCGGCCGGAGATGGAGTGGATGGCGAAGCAGCTGAGTGGCGCAAGTTTCCAACTTGCCGCTTCTGAAAGTGCAACTTGGAAAGTTGCACCACAGTGGGAGGTCCACGCGGCCGAAAACTACACGCCGGTGCCCGGGCGCAGCGTTTACCGATTCTTCGAACTCTTCGATCTGCCGAACCTGCCGCGCGTTTCGGAACTGATGCGGGCGGCGGAAGCGGGCGAGGTGCGGGTGACGCCGCCGTTCAAGGCATTCCTGGAGGAGAAAATGTGGTTCGCGCTTTTCTGGTTGCAGCCGTTGCGCGAGTTTTGGCGGCGGGAACTGGGCGACAAATATTTTACCAAACTGCAGCAGGTGATTCCCTACACCTGGCTGCTCGATCCGACTCCGCTCCCGCAGCACGCGGTCATTCCGCGGCTGGAGATTCATGATTGGCGCGAGGCGGGGAAGCTGAGCCAGAAGGAGCGCGAACTGGTGCTGAAAGTGAGTGGGTTTTCGCCGCTCGGCTGGGGCAGTCGCGGCGTCTCGGTGGGGCAGGATCTGCCGGCGGCGGAGTGGCAGCGTTTAATCGAAGAGGCGCTGGCGAGCTTCGAGACGGGACCGAAAATCATGCAGCGCTTTCACAAGGCGCGGCTGGTGGATCAGCCGTACTGGGATGCGGAGACCTCGGAGTTGAAGACGATGCGGGGACGGGTGCGGCTTTGTCCTTACTATTTCGTCGAGCCGGAACGGGTGCAGTTGCGCGGCGCGCTGGCCACCATCGTGCCCGCGGATAAGAAGCTGTTGCACGGAATGCGGGATGCCATTCTGGCGCCCACACGAATCTCGCAGGAAGAACAACCGCGAATGGACGCGAATGGACGCTAAGAAAATTCCTCCCCCTCTTCCATTCGCGTTCATTCGCGTTCATTCGCGGTTTGTCTTTTCGCCGCCATGAGGACCGGCGAGTGGATTTCATCTCACGTCCCGGCGCGTCTCGATCGGCTGCCGTGGAGCCGCTGGCATTGGCTGATTGTCTTCGCGCTCGGGGCGACCTGGATTCTCGATGGCCTGGAAGTGACGCTGGCGGGCTCGCTCGGCGGAATTCTGACGCATGCGGATACGCTCGGCCTGAGCGACACGCAGGTAGGCGCGAGCGCCACTTTCTATCTGGCGGGCGCGGTCGTGGGCGCGATTTTGTTCGGTTACGGAACGGATCGACTGGGGCGGAAGAAACTGTTTTTCATCACGGTGGCGGTCTATCTGGCGGCGACGGCGCTCTCGGCTTTTTCGTGGAACTTCGCGAGCTATGCGTTTTTTCGCGCGCTGACCGGGGCGGGTATCGGTGGCGAGTATGCGGCGATCAATTCGGCGATCGATGAATTGATTCCGGCGCGGTTTCGCGGGCGGGTGGCGTTGATGATCAACGGTTCGTATTGGATCGGCGCCGCGATGGGCTCGGGCGCGACGCTCGTTTTGCTCGACCCAAATCTGTTTCCGGTGAATCTGGGGTGGCGGTTTGCGTTTGGGATCGGCGCGGTGCTTGGGCTGGTGGTAATTTTCTTCCGGCGCTGGATTCCGGAGAGCCCGCGCTGGCTCATGATTCATGGACGGAATGAGGAGGCGGAGCGAATCGTGGACGAAGTGGAGCGGTCAATCGGTGCGGACGCGCTCGCGGCGTACGACGCGCCGCCGATTCGCATTCAAACCCGCACGCATACGCCGTGGCGGGAGATCTGGCATACGATCGTGCACGAGCATCGCCGGCGCTCGCTCCTGGGTTTTGTGTTGATGCTCTCGCAGGCCTTTTTTTATAATGCGATCTTCTTCACCTACGGGCTGGTGCTGATGCGCTTCTACGAGGTGCCGGCAGCACGCGTGGGCGCTTATCTACTGCCCTTCGCGCTCGGGAACGTGCTCGGGCCTTTTGTGATCGGGCATTTCTTCGACACGATCGGGCGGAAGAAAATGATCAGCGGGACGTATGCGATTTCCGGGCTGTTGCTCGCGCTGACGGCCTGCCTGTTCCACGCCGGACTGCTGACCGCGCAAACGCAGACGCTTTGCTGGACGGTGATTTTCTTTGTCGCTTCAGCGGCGGCGAGTTCGGCTTATCTGACCGTGAGCGAAATTTTCCCGCTCGAGATTCGGGCGATGGCGATCGCGATTTTCTATGCGATCGGGACGCTGGCTGGCGGCGTGGGTGCGCCGATTTTGTTTGGGACGATTATCGGGACTGGCTCGCGTGGGGCGCTGTCGATTGCGTATCTGGTGGGCGCGGGGCTGATGATTTTCGCGGCCGGAATCGAGGCGTGGATCGGGGTGGCGGCAGAGCGTCGCTCGCTGGAGGATGTCGCGAGGCCGCTTTCGAGTCGGGACTTGTGAAAGCGCGATTGTGTTGATAAGCGTCGGCGGGGCCGTTATTAACTTGCGGCCATGCCGACGACCGCTGCCACCGCGACGCTTCCGCGCCGGGCCTTTGGCCAGACGATGCGACGCGACGCTTGGTGGGCACAGCCGCTCCTGATTTTTCTCGGGTTCGCGACCTTCATCATCTACTCGACCTGGGCGGCGTTTCAGGGCGCGTATTACCACTTTGGCCCTTACCTTTCGCCGTTCTACTCGCCGGAACTTTTTGGCGATTCGCCGCATAGCTGGTTCGGACCGAAGCCGGGCTGGTGGCCGGGGTGGCTCATGTTTTCACCGGCGTTTCTCATTCTCTGGGCGCCGGGCGGGTTGCGGCTCACCTGTTATTACTACCGCGGCGCGTATTACAAAGCGATGTGGGCCGATCCGCCGGCGTGCGCGGTGGGCGAGCCGCGAAAAACGTATCTCGGCGAGAAGTCGTTTCCGCTCATTCTGCAAAATGTGCACCGCTATTTTCTCTACCTCGCGATCGTCTTCATCGCGCTGCTCTCGATCGATGTTTGGAAGGCGCTGTGGTTCGCAGATGGATTCGGCATCGGCGTGGGGACGATTGTGTTGGTGATCAACGTCGTCCTGTTAAGTGCGTTCACTTTTGGCTGTCACGCGCTGCGCCACCTCATCGGCGGTTTTCGGGATCAGCTTTCGAAGTCGGCCAGCGGCTATCGCGCTTACGCCTGCGTGACGTGCTTGAATCAACGCCACATGCGCTGGGCGTGGCTGAGTCTGTTCTGGGTCGGCTTTTCCGATCTGTATGTGCGGCTCTGCGCGATGGGCGTGTGGACGGATTTTCGTTTGCTGTAAGGGAAACGCGCGATGCCTGAATACGAGACCATCGAGCACGACGTTCTCGTGATTGGCTCCGGCGGCGCAGGGTTGCGGGCGGCGATCGAGGCTTCGGCGGCGGGCGTTTCGGTGGGGATGGTTTGCAAATGTCTTCTCGGCAAAGCGCATACCGTAATGGCGGAAGGCGGGGTGGCGGCGGCGCTGGCCAATGTGGACGAGCGCGACAGTTGGCGCGTCCACTTCGCCGACACCATGCGCGGCGGGCAATACGTGAACAATTGGCGGATGGCCGAGCTGCACGCGAAGGAGGCGCCGGATCGGGTGCGAGAATTGGAGGCCTGGGGCGCGGTCTTCGATCGCACGAAGGACGGGCGGATTTTGCAGCGAAATTTTGGCGGACATAAGTATCCGCGTCTCGCGCATGTGGGTGATCGGACGGGATTGGAAATGATCCGCACGCTCCAGGATCACGGCGTGCACCAAGGTATCGACGTGCACATGGAGATTTGCGTGCTCGCATTGCTGCGGGATGCGGAACGCGCGGTGGGCGCGTTCGGTTACGATCGGGAGCGCGGGCGCTTCCGAATCTTTCGCGCGAAAGCGGTGGTGCTCGCCACGGGTGGGATCGGGAAGGCCTACAAGATTACGAGCAACAGTTGGGATTGCACCGGTGACGGGCACTCGCTGGCATATCACGCCGGCGCGTCGCTGATCGACATGGAGTATGTGCAATTCCATCCCACCGGAATGGTCTGGCCACCGAGCGTACGAGGGATGCTGGTGACTGAAGGCGTGCGGGGCGAGGGCGGCATCCTAACGAACAAGGAGGGCCGGCGTTTCATGTTCGATTCCATCCCGGAGAACTACAAAACGCAGACGGCGGATAACGAGGAGGAAGGCTGGCGTTACACCCAAGGCGACAAGAATGCGCGCCGCCCGCCGGAGTTACTCACGCGCGATCACGTGGCGCGCTGTATCGTGCGCGAGATCAAGGAAGGCCGCGGCAGTCCGCACGGCGGCGTGTTTCTCGACATCGCGTGGATCAAGGAAAAACTCGGGAACGCGGAGGAGCACATCAAACGCAAGCTGCCGAGCATGTATCACCAGTTCAAAGCGCTGGGCGATATCGACATCACGCGCTCGCCGATGGAGGTGGGGCCGACCACGCATTACATCATGGGCGGGATTCATGTGAATGCCGACACGCAGATGTCGGATGTGCCCGGGCTTTTCGCGGCGGGCGAATGCGCGGCGGGGATCAATGGCGCGAATCGGCTGGGCGGAAATTCGCTTTCCGATTTGCTTGTCTTTGGGAAACGCGCCGGAGAACACGCGGCCGTTTTCGCGAAAAAGAATTCGTTAGGGAACATCGACGACACGCAAGTGAAACGCGTGACACGCGAGGCCCTGGCGCCGTTTGACGACAGCACGGGCGAGAATCCGTATACGGTGCAGCGCGATCTTCAGGAGACGATGCAGGCGAACGTGGGCATCGTCCGCAACGAAGGCGAAATGCAAACCGCGCTGCAAGATTTGCAGCAGCTTTGGGAGCGAGCAGGACGCGTGGGAGTGATCGGCACGCGCGATTTCAATCCAGGCTGGCATACCGCGCTAGATTTGAAAAATCTGCTTACCGTGTCGGAAGCGATCGCGCGTTCGGCTTTGGAGCGGAAAGAGAGTCGCGGGGCACAATTCCGGGACGACTATCCAGAGAAGGATGAGGGTTTTTCGAAACTGAACACGCTGATTTCCAAGGGAGGCAGCGGCGAGATGCGGGTGCGGATGGAGACGCTCCTGGAGATGCCGGATTATCTGCGGGAAATCATTGAGGAGATGAAGTGAGTCGGAGCGAAGAGATTTTGACCGCGGATGACACGGATGGGGAATTCTTCATCTGCGCCATCTGCGGTTCAAATTCTTCAGGAAACCGCTGCCGCGTATGAGCCAGGCCACCTTCAAGATCTGGCGCGGGGATTCAAACGGCGGCGCGTTTCACGATTACACGACGGAGATTTCCGACGGCATGGTGGTGCTGGATGCGGTGCACGATATCCAGGCGGCACAGGCGAACGACCTTGCCTGCCGCTGGAACTGCAAGGCGGGGAAGTGCGGTTCGTGCTCGGCGGAGATCAACGGCATCCCGAAGCTGATGTGCATGACGCGGATGAGCGATCTGCCGCTCGATCAGCCGATCACGGTGGAGCCGATGAAGGCCTTCCCGATTCTGAAGGATTTGATCACGGACGTGTCCTGGAATTTCCGGGTAAAAAAGCGGATCAAGCAGTTCAAGCCGCGCGCGCCGGACGCCCGGGATGGGACGTGGCGGATGCAGCAACGCGACGTCGATCGGGTGCAGGAGTTTCGGAAATGCATCGAGTGCTTCCTTTGCCAGGATGTCTGCCACGTCCTGCGCGATCATCACAAGCACGACGAGTTTATCGGTCCGCGGTTTTTGATTTATACCGCCGCGCTGGAGATGCATCCGCTGGATACCGAAAACCGGATTCCGGAATTGCGCGAGGCGCATGGGGTCGGCTTCTGCAACATCACGAAGTGCTGCACAAACGTCTGCCCGGAGGACATCCACATAACCGATAACGCGATCATTCCGCTCAAAGAGCGGGTGGTGGACCAGTATTTCGATCCGATCGCGAAATTGCTGGCGTGGTGGAAGCGTTAGGGCTGGCCATTCGACCGGGGAGGGTTTTAGAATCGCGGCCATGTTCGATTTGAAGACGCTTTCGGAGGAGGCGATCCCGGGCGCGCTGGAGAAGGCGGAGCGTTATCGTTTCCTGAACGAGCCCGCGGAAGCGGAGAGCATCTGCCTCGATGTGCTGGCGGTGGCGCCGGAGAATCAGAGGGCGTTGGTGACGCTGTTGCTCGCGTTGACGGATCGGATGGCGAAGGGCTATGGCGTGAGCGACACGCAGGCGAAGGAGATTCTGGGGCGGATCACGGGCGAATATGAACGCGCTTATTATTCCGGCATTCTGGCAGAGCGGCGCGCGAAGATGAAACTGGCCCAAGGAGCGCATGGCGCGATCTGGGCCTACGACCTTTTCCGCGACGCGATGGATTGCTATGAGAGAGCGGAGGCACTACAGCCGTCGAAGAACGAGGACGCGGTGCTGCGCTGGAATACGTGCGCGCGGATCATCGCGCAGAACAAGCTGGTGCCGCGCGAGGAAGAAAAGGCAGAGCCAGCGTTCGATTGATTGGTTCGCCAAGGAGCGGCGGCTTCTAGCCGCCGAGGTTCGGCGTGTGCGCGGCGAGGACCTGGTAGCAAACGTAAGCCGTGTTTCCGTCGCCCCTCTGGGGCTTGACCTGTGAGCGATGCGGGAACCCGGAGTTCGTCCCGCGGGCGGGAGTCACTCCGGGCTTTATTCCTTCGCCCCTCCGGGGCTTGAGACTCGGCGGTTGGGAAACCGCCGCTCCTTGAGCGCGGTTAGACGGACGAGCCGACCGGGATTGTTTCTGGCACGTCATCCGCCGGCGGACGCTGGAGGCAAAACGCGAGCATGCCACCGATGAGACAAAGAATCGCGGCGGCATAAAACGGCGTCTCGCCGTAGTGGCTGACAGGCTTGTGGAGATCGAGCATGAGAAGTCCGCCGCCGAGGAGCGGACCGAGGAGACGCGCGGTGCTGCCGGCTGATTGCAAAACTCCAAGCGCGCGCCCCTGCCAGGTGCGATCCACCATTTGGGAGGCAAGACCGTTCAGCGGCGGGCTGGCGAAGCCGCTGCCGCAGGAAAGCCCGACGCAGGCGACCAACAGTAGGCCCAGGCTGCTGCACCACGGGAGCAGCGCGAGCGAAGCGGCGGTGAGGAGCAGACCAGTGCGCGCGAGATTGGTTTCGCCAAAAATTTTCACCATTCGGCCGATAAGCCCGCCCTGCACGATGACGGTGACGATGCCGATGAAGCCGAAGAGGTAGCCGTTGGCGTGCGCATCGTAGCCGAAGCGGCGCGCGGTGAAGAGCGCGAAGAGCGTGGTCATGATGGTGAACCCGGCGACGAGGAAGAAGTAGGTGGCGACGACGAGGCCAAACATCCAGCCGTTGCCGTGACGGAAGACTTCGATAGTGGAGGCGTTTTCGTGCGGTTTGGCGCGGTGTTCTTTGGGCAAACTTTCGGGGAGGATGAAGTAAAGGAGAACGACGTTCACAGCGGCGAGCGCGGCGGCGAAGTAGAAGGGCGCGCTATACGAGACGCGGCTCATGATGCCGCCGATCATGGGACCAAAGGTGAAGCCGAGCCCAAAAGCGGCGCCGATCATGCCCATCCATTTCGAGCGCGTCTCGGGCGTGGTGACGTCGGCGAGGTAGGCTTGCGGGATGGAGATGTTACCGCCGGTGATGCCGGCGATGATGCGCGCGATGAAGAGCAAGGTGAGCGATTCGGCCAGGCCCATGAGAGCGAAACCGACCGCGGTGCCGGCGAGGCTGAGCATTAAGACCGGGCGACGCCCGAAGCGATCGGAGAGCCGGCCGAGGATGGGCGTGAAGATGATCTGCATCCCGGAGTAGATGCCCGTGAGCCAGCCGATCGTCATCGGTGTGGCGTGGAAGTGTTCCGCGTAGAGCGGCAGGACGGGGATGATGATCCCGAAGCCCACCATGTCGATGAAGACGGTGAGGAAGAGGACGAAAAGCGGGGAGCGAAAACGGGACATCGTGAGCGGCAGGTAAGGTGTCGCAGAGCGGCAAATCCGCAACGCGACCTTCCGCTTTCTTCCTCCTACTCTTACTCCTGATCCTGATCCTAATCCTCTGCATCCGCGGTGGGAAAGATAGGAGTAGGTTAGGAGTAGGAGATCATGAGTGCCGGCGATTGAAGCGGGCTACTTCGCGTTCAGTCTCGCGATCGGTGGCGCGCTTCTTCAAATCGGCGCGCTTGTCGTGCGCCACTTTGCCTTGGGCGACGCCGATCTCGGCCTTCAGGTGGCCATTTTTCCAATAGATGCTGAGCAGGACCAGGGTGCGCCCGGCGACGGCGGTCTCGACGTAAAGTTTGTCGATCTCGTTCCGGTGGAGGAGAAGGCGGCGGACGCGTTTCGAGGGCGGGATTTCGTGGCTGGCCTGCGCGTAAGGCTGGATGTCGGCGTTATGAAGAAAGGCCTGGCCTTTCTCGATGCGCGCGAAGGCGTCGCTGATGTTGGCTTTGCCAGCGCGGATCGATTTGACCTCGCTACCTTTGAGTTCAATCCCCGCTTCGTAGCGCTCGAGAATGTGAAAATCGCGTAGCGCTTTCCGGTTAACGATGGAATCCGTCGCCATGGAGCAAACGAGTCTCTTACCGGCCGAGGACCGTCCCGCGCGCAGCCGAGAACGACCTAGGAGCCTTCGGCCGGCTTGCTTTCCGGCGTGAGTTCGTAAGTCAGCTTGCCGTCGATAATCTCACGGAGCGCGATGTCGGTGAGAGAGGAGCGCGGGGTGGCTTCGACCAGCGGGCGATGCCCTTGACCAAGCTGGCGCACCCGGCGAGAGACGACGTTGATCAGCAGTTGCTGATTCGGAATCACGAGAGCTGCTTCCTGTAGGAGTTGGGTGGTCATATTGCGCAAGGAACGGACGGCACGGGTCGTCCCCGT
>JBBSLZ010000046.1:0-15328 GCA_038233435.1 Chthoniobacterales bacterium | reverse complement strand
GATCTCTCGGCTGCTCTGCTTAGTCTCTTGCTTGGTCATGGTTCCTTTCGGGTTTTAGGGTTTTGGTTTGATCACCCCCTCCGAAATACCATGACCGCTCTTTTTGCTGAAGACTCAGGACACTACCGATACGGCCCGCGGGCGGCGACGGTTTGTGGAGAGGTTGAACCGGCGCGCAGTGGAGGAAAGGTTGGAGCGAGCGGGGGGTCATCGAGCCGGAGGGCGACGCGGACAGGCGTCGCAGTCATCTGGAGCGGGGCTGGTACTGGGGGAGCCAGGCCTTTGCCGAGCGGTTGCTGGAGGTCGGTGCGGCAGCTTGAAGAAGCCTCGCCACCGCGGCGGGCGAGCGAATGGGGCGAGTAAAGCCCATGGCGAACAGGAGGCGCTGCGCTTGCTGGGCGAGGGTTTGGCGGCGGCGGGCTTGGACTTCCAGGCGGGGAAAAAGTACGCGCCTTGTCGATACCATGCGCTGGTGGCGGAAGTGCTGGCGCAGCTACCCGACCTGCAACCTGGAACAATCACGGTGATTCCCGCGACGGCGGCTGCATAAATCAGCACCGTGACGCTGCATCCCGACCTGCTGAGCAAGAATGCAATTCGCTGTGCTTCCATTTGGAGAATTCGTCGCTTTGCAGGCGCGCTTGGCGGACGCCGACGACCTTCTCGAATTGCGGATAGCGAAACGCGCCGACGGAAAGAAGAAGTCCATCCCATGCGTCGGTGAAGCGGGAGCTGGGGCTGATATGATGTTGCCGCCCCTTCCGCATTGATGCTTCGCCCGCCCGGCTCCGCACCGCAATCCTGCGCGGCTTGACCGTCTATCCAGCGCTGCCTTGCGCTGTTTTCCTGTTTAACGTCCGGGACCGAGGATCTGGGGAGCGGACGCTTGCAGTCCCGCCGCTGCGGGAGTCTTCGCATCCTGCGAAGATGAACTTTTTGGGTCGCGCGGGACCCAAGAGGAACCCGCGCAAGGGAAGCCTGTTTCGGCAGAATGCCTCAACCAGCACGCCTGGAGACGTGCGCTCCCCAGAATTGCTCTCACAGGTCCCGCAGGGACGTGGCTACATCGCATCTGTGCGCGGATTATTGTTCAAACCAAAGCTCTGCGGGGCGCGCGACCCAAAGAAAACGCCCCGGGCCTTTCGACCCGGGGCGCTGGTTTAATTTCTTCTCGTTAGCCTGGGCTAGGCGTCGGCTTTGGGGGTCGAAGACATCGAGGAACTCGTGATGTCTTCGGCGTCGGCGGCCTCGAAGATTTCCTTGGCGCGGTCTTTTTGGTCGCCATCGTGCGCATGCACCGCGATCAGGTAATTGCCAGTGCGAAGCTTTTCTTCGTATTGCTTGGCTTCGATCTCGGGGATGCCCATGCCGATGAGGCCGCCGACGACTCCGCCGGTGGTGGCGCCAATGGCGGCACCGCTGAGCGCGGCCATGATGGGGCCGGCGGCGATGAAGGGGCCCACGCCCGGAATGGCGAGCGCGCCGATCCCAGCGAGGAGGCCGATGACGCCGCCGGCGACTCCGCCCGTGGCGGCGCCGGTGGTGGCGCCTTCCGGCGCTTTGGTGGCTTTGACATGGCCGATGTCATGGTTGCCTTCGGTGTCCGGTAGGAGGACGGAGATTTCCGAGCTCGGGAACCCGGAGGATTGGAGGCGCTCGACGATTTGCTCGGCTTGCGCGTGAGACTTGGCAATACAGAAGACGGATGTTTTTGACATGGTAGCTGGTGTGTTTGGTTGGTTGGTTGGTGGAATTATTTAGCGGCTTTGACTTCGAGCAGATTCTCGACTTTAGCGCCGCCGGCGTTGGCGGCGGCGAGCTTTGCGATGGTCGCTTTCTCGGCGGCGGTTTTAACGGGGCCGCGCAAGGTCACCAGTCCCTTCGTGGTGATGATCTTGACGTTTTTTGCAGTCATGCTGAGCGACTTTTCGCCCACCACGGCGCGGCGGATGGCGGCGGTGATCTTGATGTCGGCTGGGCTTTCGGATTGATCGCCGGAAGTCTTGGCAGCGCCGGAACGGTCGCGCTCGTTCTTGGCGGTGTTATCCGCGGCGGCGGGCGTGGCGGAGGTTTTGTTGTCTGCGCCCATGGCCGAGAAGGTGAGGGCGGAGAGGCAGAGTAAGGAGAGGCTGATTCGTTTCATATTTTGGTGGTGTCGCCACAGCGGCGGTAAATTGTAAACGCGGCTTGTACGGGCGGCGGTTGCACGCGATGCGAAAAACTATTTTGCGGCCAGAGTGGGCGCGCGAGGCGATTGCGGTGGCGGTTTTATGGGGCGAAGGCTCGGCGCATGCCGATGACCAAACGCGCCAGCAGTCCCTTCGGGAGGCGCTCAGCCCGAGCGAATTCGCATTCTGCTCAGCCCAATAACGCATATCAGATAACGATTCACTGCGGCTTGAACGCCGGGCTCAAGATGCCTCGACGCAGCGAGGCGGCTACAGGGCGACAGGGAAACGCGCGTTGTGGCCACGTCCCTGCGGGACGTGCGGAGGAGCGCCGGAAGACCCGGGTGAAACGCCGAGCTGGTTGCAACGTCGCTCTCACACGTCCCGCAGGGACGTGCTACAACTCAACTGGGCGCGGATTATTGTTCAAACCGCAGCTCTGCGGCGCGGTGTGCACAGAAAGCGAGGCGGCGACCAATGACGCTTGCAGTTCGGTAGGGATAGCGCCGCTGAGCTGTCTCAGTTTTTCCGAACCCGCATCCGGCAGTGGTTTAGCTTCCCGCTGAGTTCCCAGACGTAGAAGAGCTGCGCGTTGCCTCGGCTGGCAACAAACGTCTCGTCCGTGCGGCTGCCGCTGATGCCCTTGTTTTTTGCCACCTCCCGACGCCAGGCGCCATCGATCCAGATATCGAAGCTGGTGACGTCGTTGTCATGCACTTTCAGATTTACGGGGGAGCCGCCCACGTCCACTGGAAACCATGTATCAAGTGGGGCGATGGTGTCGGTTCCGGCGGCCTGCTGTCTCTCCGCTGCTTCTCGTTCGTTCCTGGATCGGGTGCGTTCGGCGTTGGCGGTTTGATGCCGCTGTTCTTGCTCGCGCCGACGGCGTTCCTGCTGCGAGCGCGCTTCCATCTGCGCGGTAGCGCGGTTGTCGGTCGCTGGGAGGCGCGTGGTTTGCCCTGATGGGAGGGAAGTTGTCGTTATGGGAGCCTGGCGAGTGGCGGTAGGCGGGAATGTATTGGCAACGTGGCCTGGCAACGCTGCCAGTGGACTTGTGGCGGCGTTTGGCCCGGCCACGCGAGCGGTTGAGAGCAGCAGGGGCTTTGGCCACTCCCGCTCGCTCAGACAGAAGTAACCTAGCCCGAGAAGGAATAGAATGGCCGCGGCGCTCAGGGCCGCCGCAAGCATGCGGCCTTCGAACGGGGACGGCTTTGCCTGCCCGCCCTCATACGACGACCAAACCGCGTTGTACTTAAGAAGCGGGAAGAGTTCGTCGATCGTTCGCCACCGCGGCTGACCGCTCACTTTGCAAGGAGTTGCGCGGTGGACCCGGCCGGCGACGAATAGGTCAGATATCTCCTCTGACGTCAGGGGCGAGTGATAGCCTTCATCTGCGATGTCGTAGCACATGCCCGGGTAGTGAGCAGAAGGAGTACCGATCGCTGGGCCAGCCCTCCGGCTCTTTTTGACCCAGCGTTGTAGCCACGGCACTCTGTTGCCGTGCTCATGGGGGGAACGCCTCGACGGAACACAGCGCTAGTCTACAGGGGCTAGGTCTTGGCAGTTGCGTTGTAGCAGCCCGCGCGTCGGTATCTATTTAGCGTCCGGGGCCGAGGATTTGGGAGCGCACGCCTGTAGTCCCGCCGCTGCGGGAGTCTTCGCATTCTGCGAAGACGAACTTTTTTGGGTCGCGCGGAGCCCAAGCTGAGCCCGCTCAAGGGAAGCCTCCCGGCAGAATGCCTCAACCAACACGCCTGGAGGCGTGCGCTCCCCAGAACAGCTCTCGACCGCGACGCTAAACACAGAAGGGGGGCGTGCGGGAAGGGCGCCTGGAGGCACGGGTAAAACGCCGAGCTGGTTGCAACGCCCATCCCACACGCTATGCAGGGACGTGGCTACATCGCGACGGTGCGCGGATTATTGTCCAAACCGAAGGTCTGCGACGCGGTGTGCATAGAATGCGAGGCGGCGACATCGGCGTGTCGCGACTCGGCAGCGTAAGGCAAGTGGGTATTCGGAGCTGGCCGTAAGCCCTAAGTGCGCTGGCCTACTTCTTTTTCAGGAGCGGAAGGAATGCTCCGTACTGGTCCTTCATTTCTTCGAGCGGAATGAAGTGGAGGTGTCGCTCGGCACGGGCCGGTTCGGATCTTAGGTGCTGACCTCTTTGTTTTCTTTCTGAGCGATGGAGAAGAAGTAGATGGCCACGGAACAAAGAAGGACCGCGATGCAGACCCCGACGTAGGTGCTGATGGTGGACTTTTCTTCGCTCGTGATTCGGGTGCTTTCCATGGGATTGCGTTCAGCTTAGGAAGACACGTCGGCGGCTTCGAATAGTTATTTCTCTCGGCGGGGGCAGCATGGCGGCGGGGCACTTTTCCGGGGCGTGGTCGCGGGGCGGCGCCAGATTTCGATGGTTTCGCCGATGGCGGGGAGGAGGAGTTCTTTGCCGGCGGCCCGGGCGGCTTGCAGGGCTTGCGCACGATCGAGTTTGATCGGCGGGAAGGTTCGTAGTGGACGCCGACGATGGTTTTGACTCCGAGCAGGTCGGCGGCGCGAAGGGCGTCTTCGATTCCCATGGTGAAGAAGTCGCCAATCGGGAGGACAGCGAAGCGGAGCTTGGTTTGGTCGGGGATGAGCTTCATGTCGAGGGTGAGGGCGGTGTCGCCGGAGTAGTGGAAGTTGCCGTCGCTGGTTTCGATGGTGAACCCGCATGGGTTCCCGCCGTGGCTGCCATCGGGGAGGGAACTGCTGTGGACGGCGGCAGTTAGTTTCACCCGGCCGAAGGCCATCTGGGCGGCGCCGCCGTGGTTCATGCCCTGGACGTTTTTAACGCCTTTTTTTTCTTCGAGCCAGGCGCCGACTTCGAAGGGCGCGATGACGATGGCGCCGGTTTGTCTGGCGAGCTGGACGACGTCGGCGATGTGGTCGCCGTGACCGTGGGGACGAGGATGAAGTCAGCTTTTACTTTCTGGAGGTCGATCTTTTCGGCGAGCGGGTTTGGGGTAATGAAGGGATCGAAGAGGAGGGTCTTTCCACCGGCTTCGACGGCGAAAGTGGCGTGACCGTAGGAGGTGAGTCTCATCGTGTTTGTTCTTCGTTCGCGAGATGGGAACGGGGACGGGATTTTATTTCTATACGGGCTCGGCGGCGTGGGACTAATCCGGGCATGGGAGAAGCGGCGGGCAGGTGGAGGAAGCTTCTGTCGCCCCTGCCGGGGCTGGTTCTCGGCGGCGTGGCCCCGGGGTTTCTCCCGCAAGGCGGGATTCACCCCGCGCTTCATTCCGTCGCGCCTCCGGCGCTGAGAGACATTCGGGTGCTATCGGTTTGCGGGTGCGTGCTTCCCGGACACTACGGACCGTGGAAACTACGAGGCGGGCTCCGGTGCTTGCAGAGGCTCTGGGGGGCCGGTTTTAGCCTCGGGAGAGAAGTGGAGACTTGCTTTCCAGAGGCTCTTCGGCGAGCGCGGGCAAGAAAGCGATTGCCGCTGGCGCGGTTCGGCGGCTTAATGGTGCGCGAACGTTTCGCCCATGAATATCCACGAATACCAAGCGAAGGAAATGCTGCAGAAGTTCGGTGTGGCCACCCCGCCGGGGAAGCCGGCCCGAACCGCGGCGGAGGCGGAGGAAGCGGCGCGCGCGCTGGGAACGGAGGATCTGGTGGTGAAGGCGCAGGTGCATGCGGGTGGACGCGGGAAGGGGACGTTTACGAACGGTTTCAAGGGCGGGGTGCATCTTTGCAAATCGCCGGCGGAGGTGCGGGAGATCGCGGAGAAGATGCTCGGTCAGACTTTGGTGACGCATCAGACCGGGGCGGCCGGCCGGGTGGTGAATACGGTCCTGGTGGCGCAATCGGTCGAGATCGAGCGCGAGGTTTATTTCGCCATCCTGGTGGATCGGGCGACGGGCGGGCCGATGATCGTGGCCAGCACGGAGGGCGGGGTGGAGATCGAGTCGGTGGCGGAGAAGACGCCGGAGAAAATTTTGCGCGAGCCGGTGGATCGGCTGGCTGGGATGCAGCCGTATCAGGCGCGGAAGCTAGCGAAGCAGCTCGGGTTTACCTCGGAGCAGATCAAGCCGGCGGCGAAGTTATTTGATGGCTTATACCGGACTTTTCTGGCGCTGGATTGCTCGATGGTGGAGGTGAATCCGCTGGTGGTGACGGATAAAGGCGAGGTGCTGGCGCTGGATGCGAAGTTTAACTTCGATGATAACGCGCTCTACCGGCATCCGGAGGTGGCGGCGATGCGCGATACGGCCGAAGAGGATCCGCGCGAGGTAGAGGCCTCGAAGTATGGGCTGAACTACATCGGCCTGGATGGGAACATCGCCTGCCTGGTGAATGGCGCGGGCCTGGCGATGGCGACGATGGATATCATCAAATTCTACGGTGGCAGCCCGGCTAATTTCCTGGATGTGGGCGGCGGCGCGACGGAGGAGCAGGTCACGCAGGCGTTTAAGTTGCTCGTCTCAGATGAGAAGGTGAAGGCGATCCTGGTCAACATTTTTGGCGGAATCATGAAGTGCGACGTGATCGCGCAAGGGATCGTGAATGCGGTCAAGGCGGTCAATTTGCCCGTGCCTCTAATCGTGCGGCTGGAGGGGACGAATGTGGACGCGGGGAAGAAGATCATCGCGGATTCGGGGTTGCCGGTGACGACGGCGGATGACCTGGGCGATGCCGCGCAGAAGGCGGTGCAAGCTGCGAAGGAGAAATGACAGGCGCGGTGCTCAGCTACATGGCCAGCGCCGAGAGGATTTATTTATGATTACAGAAATCGCATTTGTCGGGTCGCCGGTGACGGACATCGCGCGGGCGCGAAAATTTTACGAAGACGTGATCGGGCTCAAGCCAAGCGGCGAGGTGGAGGCGGACGCGAAGTGGATCGAGTACGAAGTGGGCAATGGGACTTTCGGGATCGGCGATTACGGCGACCAATGGCGACCCGCGCCGGGCGGAGGGACGATGGCGGCGTTCGAGAGCGATGAGTTGGACTCGCTCGTCGCGCGAGTGAAGGAGAGTGGCGCCACGATCGCGATGGAGACGATGGAGACGCCAGTCTGCCGGTTCGCGATCGTGCTCGACCCGGATGGGAACAGTCTCATGCTGCACAAAAGGAAAGCGGATTAATGCCTGGGCGAAAACGGCCCGGGGCGGTGCTGTTAGCGCCCGCGGGTCGCTCGCTGCTTGGCTCCTGATTTTCAAAAAATAATTATGTCTGTCCTCGTCGATAAAAACACTCGGCTCTGCGTGCAGGGCATCACCGGAAGTGCGGGCGGTTTCCATGCGAAGCAGTGCATGGAGTATGGCACGAACGTGGTCGCGGGGGTGACGCCGGGGAAGGGCGGGAAGACGTTCGAGGAGAAGGTGCCGGTGTTCGATACGGTGGCGGAAGCGCGCCAGGCGACGGGTTGCAATGTCTCGGTGATTTTCGTGCCGGCGGCGGGCGCGGCGGATGGCATCCTGGAGGCGGTGGACGCCGGCGTGGAACTGGTGATTTGCATCACGGAAGGCATCCCGGTGATGGATATGATGCGGGTGAAGGCGCAGATGGAGGGCCGGAAAAGCTGGCTGATCGGGCCGAATTGTCCGGGCATCATCACGCCGGGCGAGTGCAAGATCGGGATCATGCCGGGTTACATCCATAAGCCGGGACACGTGGGCGTGATCTCGCGCTCGGGCACGCTGACCTATGAGGCGGTCTGGCAATTGACCTCGCGCGGCCATGGGCAATCGACCTGCATCGGCATCGGCGGGGACCCGATCAATGGGATGTCGCACCTCGATGCGGTGAAGCTTTTTAACGAGGATCCGGAGACGCATGCGATGATTTTGATCGGCGAGATCGGCGGCTCGGCGGAAGAGGAAGCGGCGGAGTGGATCGCTCAGAATTGCAAGAAACCAGTGGCTGCGTTCATCGCCGGAGCGACGGCGCCGCCAGGACGTCGGATGGGACACGCGGGCGCGATTGTATCGGGCGGGAAAGGGACGGCGGAAGGGAAAATCGAGGCGCTCAAAGCGGCTGGGATCGCGGTGGCGGAAACGCCCGCGACGATGGCCGATACGCTGATTGCGCGGATGGAGGGCAGCGCCTAATTTCCGCTATGACTCTGGAGGAAGTGACCAATGCGGTGCATGCCTCCCCGTTCGTCCCGTTCGTGATGTTTCTCGCGGATGGGTCGTCAGTCCGGGTTCCGCATCCGGATTTTATCTCCATTCCTCCCGCAGGACGGACAGTCGCGATTTATCAGGAGAACGAGCGGGCCCACGCCATTGTCGATCTTCTCCTGGTGACGAAGCTCGAAGTATCGGAGCCGTCTCCACAAGCAAACTAATCCAATGCCAGTAACCGCCAAAGGACTCGAAGGAATTATCGCCAACTCCACCCGGCTCAGTGCCGTGGTGGGCGACAAAGGGCAATTGGT
This sequence comes from Chthoniobacterales bacterium, assembly GCA_038233435.1. Taxonomy (GTDB): domain Bacteria; phylum Verrucomicrobiota; class Verrucomicrobiia; order Chthoniobacterales; family UBA10450; genus JACCTI01. The sequence goes on along the minus strand of JBBSLZ010000046.1, from coordinate 6,738 downwards.
GTATTGCGGCTATGACATCAACGAGCTGGCGGGAAAGGTCAGCTACGAGGAAGTCGTTTATCTGCTCTGGAACAACAAGCTGCCGAATCGAGCGGAGCTGGATAAATGTCGCGAGATCTTGAGCAACGAGCGGCAGCTTCCGGATGCCGTGATCGATTTTCTGAAGACTGCGCCGAAGAAAGCCGGTCCGATGGATGTGATCCGGACAGCGGTCTCGATGCTCGGGCTTTACGATCCGGAAATCGGGCAGGACGATTCCCCGGAGGTCAATCGCCGCCGGGCTCGCAGTATCACTTCGAAAATCGGAGTGATCGCCGCGTATTTTCACCGGGCTCGGCAGGGCAAGGACTTGCCTCCGGTGCGCTCGGATCTGGGCGAGGCGGCACATTTTCTTTATCTCATGTCCGGCGAAGCGCCATCGCAGGAAGCGGCCGATACGCTGGACGTGGCCTTTGTGCTGCACGCGGATCACGGCATGAACGCGTCGACCTTCAGTGCGCGGGTCACGATCGCGACCTTGAGCGACATCTACTCGGCGGTGACCTCAGCCATCGGCACCCTGAAGGGTCCGCTGCACGGTGGCGCCAATGAAGGCGTGATCCAGATGCTGGAGGAAATCGGTGAGCCGGAGCGGGTGGAGGCCTACGTAGAGGAACAGCTCGCGCAGAAGAAAAAGATCATGGGCATCGGCCATCGGGTCTATAAGACGCTCGATCCGCGCGCGCCGCATCTGCAAAAGATGGCGGTGAAGCTGAGCGAGAAGCTGGGCGAACCGAAGTGGATCAAAATGTCGGAGCGGATCGCGCAGCTGATGAGGGAGAAGAAGAATCTGAATGCGAACGTCGATTTCTATTCCGCGACCGTTTACTACTCGCTTGGTATTCCGACCGATCTGTTCACGCCGGTGTTTGCGATCGCGCGGACGAGTGGCTGGTGCGCGCACATTCTCGAGCAACTGGAGGACAACCGCCTCTATCGGCCGCTGAGCGAATACGTGGGCGAGCCGGTGGGGAAAAAGGTGGTCCCAATCGACGAGCGCTCTTAAGCGCGCGCCGGTAGATGCTATCCGCCCGCGACCGAAGAGGCGTCGCAGCCGTGAACTCGACGAGTGGCCAGTGCAGGAGTAGATTGCGGACATGATCGGGCGCTCCTTTGCTTTGCTCTTGTGCTCCGCCGTTCTGCTCGGCGGAAGTGTTTCCGCCTCCGCGCAAACGCCCTCCAAACAATCGAAGCCGGACATCGCCAAATTCGGGGTCTATCCGATCGCCTACCGCGAGCTGATCGAGCGCTGGTTGAGCGACCAGTTGATCGACCCAGGAAGCGCAAAAATCGAATGGTTGACCGAGCCCACGCGTGTGGAGGTGAAGCGACCGGGGGAAGAGCCATTTTACGGCTGGCAGGTCGACTTCAAGGTCAACTCCAGGAACAAATTTGGAATGTACACTGGCAAGCAAGCCCGGCGCTGCTACATCCGGAACGGCGGCGTGGTGCGTGGTCGGGTGCCGAGGTAGCGCTGCGTTTCGCCTTCGTGAACGGGTCTAACCGGAAGCCCTTTCCCGCGACGCCTTCCCGGGTAAAATGGAGCTTCCATGGCCAAATACCTTGTCGTTAGCGCAAGCGGAAACCCGGGGAGCAACAGCCGCCGCATGAGCCGGCTGGCGTTCGCGTTCCTCCAAAAAGCGGGAGTCGATTGCGCGTGGATTGATTTGCGCGAGCTCGATCTACCGCTTTGCGACGCCGGCGCGTGCTATTCTTCGCCAGGGGCGAAAGAAATTGGCGCGGCGATTCGCGCCGCGGACGGGATTCTGGTGGCGGCCCCGGTTTATAACTATGACGTGAGCGCGTCGGCCAAGAACATGATCGAGCTGACCGGGAAAGCATGGGAGGACAAGGTGGTGGGCTTCCTCTGCGCGGCCGGCGGGATGAGCAGTTACATGTCGGTGATGGCATACGCGAATAGTCTGATGCTCGACTTCCGTTGTGTGATTGTGCCGCGGTTTGTTTATGCGACCGGGAGCGACTTCGAGGGCGACACGCCGAAGGATGAGAAGATCGTGCAACGGATCGAGCAGGTGGCGGCGGAGCTGGTGCGCTTCACCGAAGCGCTGCGTGGTTCGAGTAATGGAGGCTAGGCTTCCAGCCTGTCTCGGCTGGCGGGCATCTTGCCCGGCGTTTGCAAGCGGCAGGCTGGAAGCCCGTCGGCCGAGACAGGCAGGACGCCTATCCTCCGTGTTCTAGAAAATCGCGCGGCATTAGGAATTGGCGGAGCGGTTCCCGGTCAAAGCCGAACGGGGCAAATCTCGCGCCCGGGGAACGAGCTCATGGTGGCCGCGAGCGCGTCGCGCTGTTCCTTCCAGTGGCCCGCAACGTTGAGAAGAGACTGTGAACGCGAAGCGGGGCGGTCGCGTCGGCCGGAGCGTTCGGTCAGGGAAAGGTCGACAGCGGGAACCGATGGACATCTTTACAAACCGGCTCACGTTCCATATCGGAACGGTCGGAACCCATGCAAGCGTCAGCCGAAATCAAAACGCCCGCGCAGTACATCGCCAGTCTGTCGCCCGCGCGCCGCGCGGCTGTGCGCGCGGTGCATGATGCGATCCGCAAAACGGCGCCCGTACTAAAGCCGACCTTCGCCTGTATCCGGTTCGGGAAACTGGAGGATCTCAACCTGAAGGTGGCGATGGAGTTGGTGCAGAAAGCCGCGACGTGCCCGATATGAACCTCTGGATCGGCACCTCCGGGTTTCAGTATGCGGAATGGAAGGGAACGTTTTATCCCGAGAAAATGCCGACGGCGAAAATGCTGCCGTATTACGCGGAGCGTCTCTCGACGACGGAGATCAACTACAGTTTCCATCGCATCCCGAGCGCGAAGACGATCGAGGGCTGGTATCGGGCCACACCGGAGGGGTTCAAGTTTAGCCTGAAGGCGCCGCAGAAGGTGACGCACTGGGCGAAGCTGCGTAATTGCGGCGACACGATGCGCTTCTTCCACGGGGTCATCTCCGATCTGGAAGGGAAGCTGGGCCCGGTGCTGTTTCAGTTGCCGCCCACTTTGAAGAAGGATGCGGCGCTGCTGGAGGCGTTCCTGGCCGATATCCCGGACGGGATGCGGGGGGCGTTTGAGTTTCGGGATGCGTCGTGGTTTGACGATGAAGTTTACATGTTGCTACGCGCGAAGAATCTCGCGCTCTGCACCGCCGAGAGCGAGAAGCTTCAGACGCCCGATGTGGTCACGGCGGATTACGGTTATCTCCGGCTGCGGCGCGAAGATTACGTGGAGGCGGATGTCGCGCGCTGGTCAGACGCGATCCGCGCCCACGCGAGCGAGTGGTCTGACGCGTTTGTTTATTTCAAACACGAAGAGAGTGGCATCGGCCCGAAGCTGGCGATCCAGATGAAGGAATTGCTCTCGGAGTTTGAAGAGGGGTAGCGGGGCTTTCGGACGTAGCACAGGCATCTTGCCTGTGTGGACACCGGGCGTCTCGCCGGGTGAGGGGTTTTCCGGAACGCGAAAGAATCACCGGGCAGGATGCCCGGTGTCCGCACAGGCGAGACGCCTGTGCTACGCTACGCGGCGACGCGGCGTTTTTGTTTCACCAGCGACGAAGTTGATCGGCTCCCGTTCGAACGCGCGCCGGTGGTTTTGTTCGGCTTGAGCGATTGATTCCGGCTCAGGCTTTCCTGCAGCACCTTCACCAAGTCGACCACGTTCGTGGCCCGCACCGGCGCGGCCGGACGATCGGCGATCTCCTTGGTCTGCGCCTTGTGCTCGATCAAATCCATCACCGCGGTGCGATATTCATCGCGATATTTCTCCGGCTCCCACGGCGCCGTCATGCTGTCGATGAGCGTCTGCGCCATCTTGAGTTCCTTTTCCGAGATCGCGCCTTTTGTGCCGACATTCAATTCCGCCGGGCTCAGGATTTCCGAGGCGAAATGCATCAGCTCGAGGACGAGGAACAACCCGTCCGGCTTTACGCTCGCGAGGTGCTCGCGGTTACTGATGACCACTTTGGCAATCCCGATCTTGCCCGTGCCGGCGAGCGCCTTGTGTAGAAGCGCATAGGCTTTTTCGCCCCCCTTCTGCGGCTCGAGGAAATAGGGCTTGTAGAAAAATTTCGGGTCCACCTGCTCCAGCTCCACGAAATCAGTGATATCAATCGAGTGGGTGGACTCGATTTTTACTTTCGCGAAATCCTCCTCTTTCATGATCACGAATTGTCCGCGCTCGTACTCGAAGCCCTTTACAATCTCGGCCGCGGGGACCTCTTTCATGTCGGCCTCGGCGACTTTTTTGTATTTGATCAGGCTGTGATCGCTGGCGCGGAGCTGGCGGAAACTGAGTTTTTCCTCGCGGGTGGCGGGATAGACGGAGATGGGGATGTAGACCAGCCCGAAGCTGATGCTGCCTTTCCAGATGGGTCTCATAGGTGGTGTGGGTTTGGGTCCAGGAAAACGAAGAAGCTCGAATGATGCCAGCCTAACGATCAGATGTGGGTGATGTCAAACTTCGAGGCTGCGGCCGTCCACGGCGGTGAGCGGCATTGGCACGCAAGAGACGCGCTCAGCGGAAGTGCAGTCGCAGCAATCGCGCGGGTGAGCCGAGCGTGAGGACGAAGAGGTTATCGTAATCGGCTTCGTCGATGGTCGGTGGCGATTCGACGCCGAGCGCTCGGAGGATTTCGGGCAGGGTGTTGGAGTGGCCGACGAGGAGGACGTTTCCTTTTGCTGCTTTCAGTTGGGTCACGAGACCGGCGGTATCTTTGGCCGGGACGATGACGGTCGCGAGGCCGGCGGTTTTGGCGAAAGGCTCGGCGGTTTGTTGGGTGCGCTGGAATTCAGTGGCGTAGATGGCGGTGATGCCGGCGTCTTTCAGGACGGTGGCGAGAGACTGAGCGCGGGCTTGGCCGGCTTCGGAGAGGCCGGGGTCTTTGGTGTCGCCGGCGGCGGCTTTCTCGGCGTGGCGGACGAGGAAGATGGTGGGCTCGGCCAATGCGGAGCAGAGAAAGCAAAGGAGAATCGCGAGGGAGAGGGCGGGCCGCTTCATGATGGGAGGCAGGATAGAAGGAAGCGGTCAGGAAAAGCCAGCGCGGGACGATTGCTTTGTGGCCGGCGGATCAGGTCTATGGCCGTTCGCGGGATTCGGAGCGCCGGAGGCGCGGCGGAATTTAGCCCGGAGTGTAGCGCGAGCGGAACTCCGGGACCACATGGAACGCTGTCTCTAGCCCGTGGAACGGGCGACGGAAGTTGCGCGTGAGTCGCTGGGTTGTTTTCGGTCGCCCCTCCGGGGCTCGGGCGCTTCGAATGGCACACTGCCGACCGCTTGGGGCCATGCGGCGGGATCCTGCTGGCTTATGGGAGCGACGCTCGCCGTTCAGTCGATTGCTGGCAGCGCGGGGCGGTGTCAGGTTGGCGAATGCCTGCTCGCTTTCGCATCGTCTCCCTGTCGTTCGGTCTTGTTCTATCATTTCTCGCGGGGTCGGGATGGGCGGCGGAGAAGCGCAGCATCACGGAGAAGGACCTCTTCGGGTTTCTCTGGATCGGGGAGGTGCAGGTGTCGCCGGATGGGACGCGGGTGGCGTTTGTGCGGGTGTCGGTGAATGAGAAGAAGGATGGCTATGAGACTTCGCTCTGGATGGTGCCGGCGGCGGGCGGGGCGGAGCCGCATCGCCTAACGACTGGAACGCGGGACGCGTCGCCGCGCTGGTCGCCGGATGGGAAGTATCTCGCGTTCGTACGCTCGGCGGAGAAGGAGGGGAAGCCGGAGCCGGGGCAACTCTTCATGCTGCCGATGGAGGGCGGGGACGCGTTTCAATTTACCTCGCTGCCGAAGGGAGTGGGCGGGCTGGAGTGGTCGCCGGACGGGAAGACGATCGCGTTCTCCAGCAGCACGAATGCGGAGGATCTGGCCAAGCAGGCGAAGAAGAAGCAGAAGGAGGAGGAATTGAAAAAGGCGATGGAGGCGGCGGGGGAAGGTGCGAAAGCTGCGCCATCCCCTGCGGACTCGGCATCGCCGACGGGCAAGGACGAGGAGGCGCGGGAGAGCGATGTGCATGTGATCACGCGGGCGGTTTATCGGTCGAACAACGAAGGCTATCTCGATCCGAAACGGCCGTCGCATCTCTGGACGATTCCTGCGCCGCGGTCGGCGGATGAGAAGGTAGATCCGAAGCAATTAACGAGCGGGCGGTTCGCGGAGGACGATGCGATGTGGTCGAAGGATGGGACGCGAATTTTCTTTACCAGTCTGCGCGTGGACGAGCCGTATTATGAGCTGCCGCGGACGGAGATTTACGCGGTGGCAGCGACGGGCGGGGAGCCGACGAAGATCGCGGCGCTGCCGTTGGGGTTGAATGATATTGCGCTCAGTCCGGACGGGAAACGGGTGGCGTTTACGGCCTCGAATAATCAGCCGATCAACTCTTACACGCAGCCGGACCTTTGGGTGATGGATCTGGTGCCGGAGGCGAAGCCGCGAAATCTGACGGAGGGCTACGATTACGATGTGGGCGCGGGTGTGTTTGGCGATAACGGGGCGCCGCGGGCGGGTGGAGGTAATCCGCCGATCTGGAGCGCGGACGGGAAGAGCATTTTGGAGATTTTCTCGAAGGAAGGGCGGACGAATCTGGGACGCTTCGATGCAGAGACGGGGGCGCTGACGGAGCTGACGAAGGGCGATCAGGCGGTGGCGCGGTTCCGGGCGTCGGAGGATGGGAAGCGGATCGTTTACCTGGTC
>JBBSLZ010000045.1:0-15382 GCA_038233435.1 Chthoniobacterales bacterium | reverse complement strand
GCTCCGCCGCTAAATAGCCTCCGGTCGCACCCGTAGCTCAACTGGATAGAGCATCTGACTACGGATCAGAAGGTTTGAAGTTCGAATCTTCACGGGTGCACTTCTGCGGCCGGCGGATCCCGCCGGCGCCGCTAGCGCGATCCGCTAATCCGCACCGTCGCATCCTGTTTCTCGAGCGCGCCGGCCACGGTCGGTTCGCCACGCTTCTTCAGTTCGTCCTGGGTGTAGGAACGTCGATCGATCGAGGCGCCCTGGCGAGGGTCGTTTGGCGGAATACTCGCCGTCGGCTGGGCGGTCGAGCAGCTACTCACGAGGGCCGCTGTGAGCATCAGGAATGGGAGGGCAATGATTTTTATTTTCATAACGTTATTTATTCGCCTCAGACCGGCTTCACGGATGCTGACCGGACCGGGCGAAGATAATCTGAGCCGCCCCAGCCCGTTCGCCAACTCCTCTTTTTCAGCCCACCTTACGCGCCCTGCGCCATGCCTCGCTTCCGACTTTTCGATCTCAACGACGCCCAGCGCAGCGCCGCCACCACCACGGAAGGCCCGCTTCTCATCCTCGCCGGCGCAGGTACCGGCAAGACGCGGGTCATCACCGCGCGGGTCGCCTACCTCATCGCCCAGGACGTCGATCCCGCGCAGATCCTGGCCGTCACCTTTACTAACAAAGCAGCCGCCGAAATGCGCGAGCGGCTCGGGAAAATGGTCGACGCCCCCCTCGCCAAAAAGGTCACCATGTCCACCTTTCACGCCCTTTGTTTGCGCATCCTGCGGGCGGGAATCGATCGCCTCGGTTATAAAAACAATTTCAGCATCTACGATGAAGGCGATCAGCTCGGGTTGATCAAAAAAATCATCACCCGCACCGCCGCCAAAGACGAAAAGCTGGACCCTCAGGTGGCGAAAGCCGCCATCAGCAAAGCGAAGAACAACGCCTGGGCGCCGCCCCAGGACGACGAGACCCTCCTCGGAGCCGTCTTCCGCCGTTATGGCGAGGCTCTCAAAACCGCCAACGCGGTCGATTTCGACGATCTCCTCCTCCTCACCGTCCGCCTGCTGAACGAGCACCCGGAAGTCCGCGACCGCTGGCGAAACCAGTTCCGCTATCTCATGATCGACGAATTTCAGGATACCAATCGCCTCCAGCTCGAACTCGTTAGACTGCTGGCCGACGAACGCCGGAACGTGGCCGTGGTGGGCGATGACGACCAATCCATCTACGGCTGGCGCGGGGCCGAAGTGTCAAACATCCTCGAATTCGAACAACACTTCCCCAATCCCGCGATCGTGAAGCTGGAACAAAACTACCGGAGCACGAACGCCATCCTCGGCACCGCCAATTCCCTCATCAAACACAACCCCCGGCGCCGCCCGAAAAGCCTCTGGAGCGCCAGTGGCGAAGGCGAGAAAGTGCGCCTGGTGGAATCGCCTAACGATCGCGAGGAAGGGCAGTTCGTGGCTGAGGAAATACAGCGCCGCCAGCGCGATGGCGATTTCCCGTGGGAGAGCTTCGCCGTCCTCTTCCGCATGAACGCACAGTCCCGCATCCTCGAGGAAAATCTGCGCCGCCTCCAGATTCCCTACCGGATCGTGGGCGGGAAAAGCTTCTTCGATCGGCGCGAAGTGAAAGACCTGCTCGCCTACATGAGCGTCCTCGTAAACCCGGGCGACGACGCCAATCTCCTCCGCATCATCAATACTCCCGCGCGCGGAATCAGCGCGGCCACGATCGAGCGCGCGCTCGAGCTGAGCGTGCATGAACGCACCAGTCTCTGGGTCGCGCTGCAATCCCCCGCCTTCCGCGCCGATCTCAGCGCCCGCGCCCTCGCCAGTATCCAGGCCTTCTTCGAGTTAGTGGATGAATACGAAACCAAACTTCTGATTCCGTTTTCCGATCCGGCGGCAATCGTCAGCCAGCTCATCGAAGAGATCGAGTATCCCGCCGAGCTGCGCCGCAGCTGCAAATCGGCCGAAGAAGCCGACGCCCGCGCTGGGAACCTCCAGGACATGCTGCGCGATCTGACTCATTTCACCGGACGCTCCACTAAAGGCCTGCGCGGCTTTCTCGATGAGGTCGTGCTCGACCGCGAACGCGAGGAGGAAAAACAAGAGGACATCGAGAGTAAACGCGGCGTCACCCTCATCACCATGCACGCCGCCAAAGGCCTCGAGTTTGAGCATGTCTACCTGATCGGTCTCGAGGAAGGAATTCTCCCGCACGATCGATCCAAGACCGAAGGCACGATCGACGAAGAGCGCCGCCTCCTCTACGTCGGCATCACCCGCGCGCGCCAGACCCTCACCCTCAGCCATTGCCGCGATCGGATGAAATTCGGGAGCGCGAGCGCGTGCCATCCCAGCTCCTTCATCAAGGAACTCGACCCCGCTTTCCTCGAACGGATCGACCTGCAAAAATTGCTCAGCACTCCCGTGGAAGAGACCACCGGAAGATCGCGCTTCGCCCAGATGCGCGCCGCGCTCGGCGGGTAGGGACGCCGCGCTGCGGAGTCCAAGACGCGTGGCTCGCGTCGTAATCGCCCCTGCACCACAAGAGCGGCCATACCTCCTGGATTGCCCCGCCCGCTGTTTTTGGCGCCTCGCCAAAAACCGTATCGGCGTTCCAACCCAAAAAAGCTCGCCACTCGCTCGGGTGTCCCGCGAGGCGCGTGACACAGCGGGCGAGGGCGCCCGCGCTCCCCGAATCCCGACGAAGACCGCTCAAAGGTCGCCGGACGAAAACTGCGGCCGGATCTGCTGGTATCTTTTGGCGCCGATTCCTTTCACCCGGCGCAGCTCATCCGCGCTCTGAAAAGGCCGAGCTTCCACGATTCGCTGCGCTAAAACCGGACCAATTCCTTTCAGCTTGATCAGTTCCGCCAACGTTGCCGTGTTCGGATTCAGCTTCGTCTCCGTCCGCGCAGCCGCCGCGGGCGGGCCGGCATCGCTCGCGATCACGATCCGCTTGGGGAGAATGACCTGACGCGGCGCCGGCGCCGGCCGCTCCGGGTGAAAGAACGCATCAAAGGGATCCCGTTTCACCGCGCTGCCCTGGGCCGGGACGCGTGCCGCCATCCGGCCCGTGGTCGCGCCCCAACCGCCCACCTTCAGCCGCCGCGCTTCGGCTTCCAGACGCCTCAGCTTTTGTTTCTCGTCCTTCGGCAACGGCGAATCCTCCGCCGCGGGCGCCACGCCATGCACTCGTGCGAGGCCGTTGGCCACCAGTAACTCGCCAAGGTCGCCTTCGCTCGTCTCGACCACGGCATAAAAGCGCGGCGAGTTACTCCGGCCCATCGCGCTCTGCTTCGAAGTGCGAACCGTGAAAGGCCGCGCCAATTTCTCCTCCACAAACCGGGCCGCCAGCTCGCCCAACTGAAGGCTCTGCTCCGGCCGGATGCCGAAGTATTTTCCTTGCTCGGCGACGCGCTCTGGAAAGCCATTATCGCTCTCCGGCGCATCCACCAGGTAGAGCCGGAGGATGTATTCCTGGCCATCCGCTTTCACATGAAAGCTATCGCCATCATTCGCGTCATTTTCCTCCCGGGCGCAATTCTTCCACTCCAGCCAGGGCCCCCGCGCGCCACCAGTAGCTGGCAGCAGCCCGAGGAAAGCGCCGAGAAAGACGCGAGCCGCAAGGGCGGACCAACCAGTGGGCGGACGGAAAATGCGGAACACGCGCGCAGGTCTGCCAGAAACTCCGGCGGCGCCTAACCCGTCGTTTCGAATTGACTCATGGCGCGGAAGACCTCGTAGCGCTCATCGATCTCTTCCTTCTTCAAAGTGCGCAGCCGTTCAAGACTGAAGGCCTCCACATTGAAACTGGCCAGGACACTGCCGTAGATCATTGCCCGTCGGAAGGCCGCGAAATTCAGCTCTCCGCCTTTCGCGGCGAGATAGCCCGCCATTCCGCCGGCAAACGTATCCCCCGCCCCCGTCGGATCGTGGATGTCCTCCAGCGGATACGCGCCGCAGCTAAAAAACTCGTCCTTGCCGAAGAGCAACGCGCCGTGCTCGCCTTTCTTGATCGCGACGTACTTCGGTCCCATCGCGCGAATGCGTTTCCCGGCTTTGATCAGGCTCGTCTCCTTCGTCATCTCCCGCGCTTCGCTGTCGTTCAAAATCAGCAGGTCCACCCGTGGCAGGAGCGCGTCGAGATCGGGCCGCGCGATGTTAATCCAGAGATCCATCGTGTCCGCCACCACGAAGCGCGGTTTCTCCATTTGATCGAGCACATGCGATTGGAGGGCCGGCGCGATATTGGCCAGGAGCACGAAATCGGTCTTCTTGAACGAAGCCGGCAGTTCAGGCCGGAAATGCTCGAACACATTCAGCTCCACCGAACGCGTCTCGCGCGTATTCATGTCCCACGCATACTCGCCCGACCACCGGAACGTTTTCCCCTCCACTTTCTGCACGCCGGCCGCGTCGATCCCCCGCGATTTCCAAAACTCAAACTCGGACGCGGGGAAATCATCCCCTACCACTCCGACGAGTTTCACGGGCGAGAAAAAGCTCGCGCCGAGAGCCGCATACGAGGCGGAACCACCGAGCTGGTCGGTATGTTCCTCGACCGGAGTTTTGACGGTGTCGAGCGCGATGGAGCCAACGATGAGAACGGACATGGTCTATTTTTCTGATCTCTGATTTCTGATTTCTGATTTCTGATTGAGCAGCGCTTTCGCGGCGCGGGCATACTTAGCGATATCTGCCGCTTGCAGCAACCCCGACACGATCACCACCCGGCGGGCGCCCGCCGCCATGACCTCCGGCAAATTCTCCAGTTTGATTCCGCCGATGCAAAATATCGGGATCGACACCGCGGCGTGAACCGCCTCGATACCCTCCAAACCAATCGGCACATATTCCGGCTTTGTCGGCGTCGGGAAAAGCGGGCCCCAGCCGATGTAATCGGCCCCTTCACGTTCCGCTTGGATGGCCTGCTCGAGCGAATGAGTCGATTTGCCGACGAGACATTTCCCGCCGCCGAGCGCGCGCGCCCGCGCCACGGACTGGTCGTCCTGCCCCACATGCACGCCGTCCGCTCCTATCGCCTCCGCGATCTCCGCGTGATCATTGATCACAAACGGGATGCACGCTGCCGAAGTCTCGGCCTGGATCTCCTTAGCCCAGCGCTCAATCTCGGAAGACCCGAAACGTTTCGCTCGGAGCTGGATGATATCCACACCCCCGGCAATCATCTCCGCCCCGACGCGCCGGGCCTCAGCCGGCGCGGTGTAACCCAGATCCAGGATCCCGTAGAGATGGCAGGGATTGAGATCGATCACGGCACCACTGTAGGAAGCGGGAACCGTCACGAAAGGGTCTTCGGAAGAGGCGAGCTTTTTCCGCAGTATGAGCCGCCCAGGAGTCGACTCCGCTCCAATGCTGGACACTTCCCGTCCCGCTTGCTTTCCTCAGATGAGCCGTTTCCTCGCTATGAGAATCCTTCTTTGCCTAGTCACTATTTCCCTGATTCAGGCCTGCGTCACTCCTCCGACAGAAGAGGTGCGCGGGCCAACTGCGAACTACAACTTCACGGATTGGCGCGATCCCTGCGCAAGCCGCGTTTGACGTGGCCCCGACGCCCGTCGGAGGGATGGCAGCGTTCGTCAAACGAATCACTTATCCAGCCCACCTCCGCCACGCCGGAGTGGGCGAGATATTTCTGGTCCACGTTTTGTTCGACGCTTCAGGCAGAGTTTTGCCCGTGCGAACGCCCGAGTCGAAGCAACCTCTGCTCGTCCAGACAGTCGTCGAGGCGGTGCGCGCCACCCAATGGACGCCCGCTTTGAAGAACCAGAAGTCCATCCCGGCCAGGATTGTATTTCCGGTAAACTTCGTGGCCGGACCTTAAGCCGACGCTGCGCTCAGGTGCTCATCAACCAGAACCACCTGCGCCAATAGGGCACCTCCTCCGAAGTGCACGATGAAACGCCCTTTCAGGACTGACACGTTGATCGCGTCCGGCGGTGGTTGTAGCGACGCCGCTCTGTCGGCGTGACACGCGCGCCATGCAATCGACGCGTCCAAACGGCGACAGAGCGCCGTCGCTACAACAATGAAAATCCCCGCCGGGCTGGGACGCGCCTTCCCGGCGAGGCGGTCTGTTCTCTCACAAATTGAGGCCCGCGCTGTCGCGCGTCAGAAGTTTCGTGGCGTTGCTGCCGTTGTATGATTTTCGCGCTCAGGTTTTTCGAAGAGCTTTTTGTGCGAGTCTTGAACCTGGCCGCGCTTGCCAAGGAACTTCCGCAGTCGTTAGGTTTCACGATGCGCGTGCTTTTGCTGTCTGCAGCGTGTCGTCTTGCGGCGGAAGATCGCTATCCGGGCGAGACGCTGATCACATCGCCTCGCGGAAGCTTCAGGCTCACGCAACACATGCACAACGACAGTTGGCATACCACGGCTCCACTTCTTATCACCCGGCGGCGAGAGCATCATTCTTGCTGACGATTCCCCGTGGCTCGGACGGTTCTTTGTCTCGCCCGACGATCAGTGGCTTCTCCAGATTCAGAAGGCCGGCTCTGGCGACAACATTTCGTTCCTTTACCGCATAGAGGAGAATGCCCGCATCTGGCGGACGGAGGAGCAGCTGGGCGCGCTCGCGTTTCGATTTCTCGATCGCACCGCCGGTCTCGAGGTTGAGCACCTGTATCACACGGGCATCGAGTTCGTGTCGTGGGACATGTCAGCGGGCCTGCTGCGCTTTAGCATCCACGGCTCCTCTGGAGTTAAGGGGACGGAGGGAGTCGAGCAGGAGATGGTCTATGACGTCAAGAAGCACGCGTTTCGAACCCCGAAGACGTAAGCTGGCGACGAGGCAGCGACGCGCTCTCACCAGCGGTCGCTGATCTTATATCTCGTTAGGCGACCGGATTGGAACTCACTTTTCCTCGTCGCCTTGGGGAGCCTCCGGGAGAGTGGCCGGAGCAGGGGCTATGACCGCGTTTGGATTTCTTGGGATGACGCCGCGGACGCGGGGCGGCGGGGTGGGCAGCATGGGGATGGGGGCGGGCTTGATCATGTTAACCCCGTTATTGTTATATTGAGGGACGGGCGGCACGCCGATGCCTTGTTGCGGTTGCCCTTGGGGCTGCGGGGGAGGTGGAGCTTGGGGGGCGGAGTTGCCGACGGATTGGGAGAGGAGGGCTTGATTGAAGGTGAGGGCGGCGGTTTGGCCGTCTTTTCCAATCGTCACTTTGGTTTCGCCGATCCGATCGGACCAGTCGATCTGGAGGATGCTGTAGCCTTCGAAGGGTTCTTTGGTGGAGAGATACTTTTTGAAGTTCTTATCCGTGGTCGAGGCCAGGGTAATGAAATCGCCGCCTTCGGTGCGGGCGCCATTGGCGATGTAAAGATCTTTGGCAAAATTAGGCGTGGCGGCGGGGATCGCGACCGCGGTGGCGACGGCGAAAGGCGAGCGCTTCATCATCGGCTCGTAGCGGGCGAAGCTCTTGGCTTCGGGAAGATCGTCTGCGCCGCGGGCGGGCCAGCTCCCGGCGACGAAGGCGAGGCCGAGCGCGAGTGCTAAAAGGTAGGACTGGATGTGCTTTCTCATTTGGGCGCGAACCAGCGGGCGATTTTGAACTTGCCTCGCATGGTGGTGGGATCGGCGGAATCGATCGCGAGATTGACGCTTTCGAAGACGACGAAGGATTCGGGTTGCTGCACTTCGTAGAGGAAATGGACGAGAGGCGGCCAGGGACTTTTGGTTTCGACGGAGGCGAAGATGGCCTGGTAGTTCGGAGTGGAGTCGCCGGAGCCGATCTGCGGATTTTCGAGCAGGACGTTGTGCTTGGCGGCGATCTGTTTGACCTGATCGAGGAGGGATGAAGCTTCCTGCGGACTCTTCAAAAGAGGCTGGTTTTTCTTCAGCCATTCGGCCCGTTTCTCCCACATCGGCCGCTCTTTTAGAAAGACGCTCTGCTGGAGGCGGAGGGCGCGGCGTTCGGCGAGCTCGGCGCGGGTGCGGCTGAGCATGCCGAGGAGGGAGGTCCAGAGAAACACATTCACGAGCAGGAAAAGCGTGCCCGCGATGATGAGCGACAGAATGCGCTCGCGCGGATTCATGCGCTGGAACCAGGCGGGCATCATCGTGGTTTTCCCTCGAGACGGAATTGGGCGTGATCGTTCGGCAGAATGCGCGGGGCGGCCATCTCGAACTGGAAAGTCTGCAAGGCGGGATTCGTCTTCACTTTGTCGGCAAACTGGTAGGCGAGCGCGGCGGTATTGGCTTCGCCATCCACGGAAAGCTGGCGGGCTGATTGCTGGTAGGTCGTGATCTGGACATCGGGCGAGGGCAGACTCTCGAAAAGGTGCAGCAGGACTTCGATGGGATAATAGCTCGGATCGATCGCAGGCGAGAGCGCTTTCCACTTGGCCTCCGTCTGGCGGATGAAAGCGACGTTGGGCTCGTCTTTGGCAATTCGCTTTTCGAGCCGGCCGGCGCCGAAGCGCAGCACCATGACGAAGGCCATGAAACCGAGGAGAGCGGCGGCGTAGATGCCGCCGGCCCAGAAGAGGCGCTTTTTCCACTCGGCGAGGCGGGCGAGTTCCGCGCGCTGCCGGCGCCAGGCATCGGGGAGCAGGTTTAATTTGGTGGAGGCAGGCGGGGCCTCGACAGAGATCAAATCGGCGCGGCTCACGAAGAGTCCCTGCACCATCTCGCGCAGCTCGAAGAGGCCTTCATCGAGGAGGACGAGCGGGAAGGAGGTGTTGATTCCCTCCAATTCCGCGCTGAGCGCGAGCTGGGGCAGATCGCGCTGCAACTGGCCCGGATCGGTGCTTTCGAGGGAACGGGTAAAGCCGAGTTTGCCGCTTTCGCTGATGGCGCAGACGAGCGCCTCGCCTTCCTGATAGATGAAGAAGGCGCGCCCTTCCGCCGCGTGGGTGGCGGCGCGCTGGGCGGCGTAGACGGTGACCTGGCTGGGAATGATGCCGCGGTCGATGAGAGGCTGGACCAGCTCGGTCAGTTTCTCGTTATGCACCGCCACCGCGGAGACGACACTCCCCTCCTCCGTTTGCTCGATGACTTCGAAATCGCTCGTCACTTCCTCGGTGGAATACGGGAGCGCCTTTTCGATTTGGATCCGGACCATGGCGTCGAAATCGGCTTCTTCCACCACGGGCAGGCGCAAGCGCTGGGCGAGGATGACATTGGCGGGCAGGCCGAGAATGAGCTCGGTGTGACCGTTCAAAAGCGGGATGGATTCCTCCAGCGTCTCGACCGCGCGGACGTCCCAGGCGGCGCCGTTATTTTCTTCGGCGGCGGCGCGCACCACGCTCCACCCCCGCGCGGTCGGGAGGAGGAAGACGGGCGATGCGGCCGTTTTCCTATTCTTGCTCTTTACAGCTCTTTCCACGTGATCAGTTGAGGGATGTTTCCGTTTTTTCGCACGACCATTTGCACGACGCGCGTGACGTTGCCGGATCGCCCGGTGCTGACAATGCGCACCACCTGATCTCTGAAGCTGACCAGCGGCCGAACGGACGTAGATTGCGCTGAGTTTAGACCTAGTGCAACGAGGGCGTCATCCAAGCTCTTGAAGGGCGCGTCGTCCTCTGTGCCATCGATCTCATCCGGCCCGGCGCGCAATTGCAAAAATTGATCGACGAGCTGCTCGTCCACGCCGGGGAGCGAGAGGAGTAAATCGCGCGGCGCCCAAGCGAGATCGACCGGGCCGGTGCTGTTCACGGTCAGGCCGGCATCCCAATCGGGCTGGGCACAAAAGTCCGCCCAGCCGCGGACTTGCTTCACGTCTTCAATCCGGACGAGGAGGGTATTGGCGGGCCGGTAGTCGCCATCGATCTCGGCTCCGTTTAGGCGCACCAGATTATCCGGGTCGACCCAATCGAGGAGGGTATCGATCATGCGATCGCGTTCGTTCAGGTCCACGCCTTTCACTTCCAGAAACTTCCGGAGCAGCTCGAGGCGGTCTGGATTTTCGCCGGCGAGGACCCAGTTCAGATTCAACCGGCCGCCTTCTCCGGTGATGCGCGCCTCATAGGTTTCGGTGCGGCTGACTCCGCCGCGCAGGACGGCCGCGCCGGAATCGACCGCGGGATGGAGCGCGATCTCCGCTCCGGAGCTGGCCATCGCCTCCGCTTCCAGGACGCGGGAGGCTTCGCCATTCAGAGTGAGACGTGAATTGATCTCCAGCGCCCACGCCACCACCACCGCGCTGAGGATGAAAAGCGCCCAGAGCGCGAGCATGAGAGCGGCGCCGATCTGGGAGCGCGAGCGAGCAAGTTTCATTGGTTAAAGCGGAGTGCGGGCGAGTGCGATGATGGCTTCCCACGGCACCGCGTTATCCGGCCGGCCGATGGTCAGTTTGACCAGACGCGGGAGCATGATGGTATCGGTCCACTTTTCCACCCAGACGTTGAGACGCGGATCGAAGTAACGGATCTGGATGCTGCGCACATCCGGCAGTAGCGGCACCCAGCTTTCCTTTCCTTCCTGTTTGCGCGAGGGATCGAAGGCTTTCCGCATCACGCCGAGCTCGTATTTGTCGCCGGATTTGGCGCTCGGCCGGAGCCGCAGGCTGACCTGATATTCGCCCACGGCGTAGCGGGTGAAGAGACCGGGTCCGGCGGTCGCGATCCAGGTGATCTCGTCGCGCGTGCGGTCGTCGGTCTTCAAAGGCTCGCCGGTGAGGGCGCCCTGGCCGGAGGGCAGGCTGGTCCATTCCTGAGTGAGAAGGCTGACAAAGCCGGAATATTGCGCGTCGATCAAATTCGCCTCGGAGGAAAGACGGACGGCGGTCAAATTTGTCGAGACGAAACGGTAAATGGCAAGCGACATGAGGGCGAGAATCGCGACCGCGAGCACGATCTCGAGCAGGGTGAAGCCGGCCGCCCGACGCGGCGCGCTAGGTGGAGCGGTAAACATAGAACTCCAACTGGCGGGATTGCGCTTTCCCGCCGCGCGTCCATTGGGCCGTGAGCGTCACGAGGGTGAGCCCGGCGAGTTCGATATCCTTGTCGCTTTTTAAATTCGCCGCCGCGCTCTTTTGCAAGAGTTTGACCTCGCCGTAGCCGGTTTCCACTTTGATCTCGCGCGTCTCATCGGGCGGGCCGGGCGTGGCTTGCACCTCGGCCATGCGGTTGGAGAGAATCTGTCGGACCCGGTCTTCCTGGGTGCTGAGGATGCTGGCATTCAGGCAATTCTCGACCGCGCGCCCGAGCGTGAGGACGCCGACGACGAAGATGGTGACGCCGATCAGCACTTCGTAGAGCGCGAAAGCGAGCGGGCCTTGCCTTTTACTTGGTCGCATAATTGGAGAGCTGGGCGCGGGCGGTCAAGCTGGAGTAATTCGCCGTCCAGGCGCCATCCACGCCTTTATACGACACCACCGCGGGCTCGCAGGTGCCGGAAGGCCAGAAGGCCCACTCCGCGGGTGGGTCCTCGATCAAGGCGGCGGGAAGCGAAAGGAGGAAGGCGTCCCCAGGCCGCAGGGCGTAAATGGCGGTCGGCACTTTTTTATCCTCGCCTTTCGCGTAGGCCTCGGGCCGGACGATCAGGCGATCCTTTTGCCAGGCGATCAGGTACGGGCGCCGGTCCGCGACGCTCCGCTCCTGCGCCAGGCGGACAAACTTATTCAGATCATCATACGAGCGGCGCAACCGCCGATCCGCCAGCACGCCCTGCAAGCTCGGGACCGAAATGGCCAGGAGCATGAGCATGATGAAAACCGCGATCGCGACCTCGATCAAAGTGAAAGCATGGCGTGAACGCCGCATGAAAGAAAAGTAGTGCCCACCACCTAAATCACAACACGGCGAGGGAATCCCGGCAGGCGCAGCCGGGGTAGGGTCGCCGCGCTGCGGCGACCCGGCGGGCGTGGCCTGCTGTTTGATTTTCGTGCGTCGCAGAGCTGCCACGCCGCCTGGACCGCGCAGCGCGCGGTCCCTACCCGTCACACATTCCCCACCGCCGCCTGTGCAACGAGCCGCTAAAAAAACGCAAGCGAACGGCAGCGGACCGATTCTGTGTAGGTTAACGTTTTCCCGTGAAGCAAGGAGCCGCTACATTGGATTCGTCGCGTTTCGTGAAGCGACCTCAAGCCACCGCCGTCCCGCAAACCATGGAAAAGCCGACCAAGAAAAACCGAGCCAGCCTGTGGCTGCAGGTGCTCCTATCGGTGGCGATGCTCTCGGTGGTGGCGATCCTGGTCTGGCAGGGCGTGACCGCGCAGGGCAACCCCGACCCGCTGCGCGCGAAGGCCAATCCGGCGGTCGCGTTCCTCGATATCGGCGTGCTCGTTTTCCGCGAGGGGCTCGAATGCATCCTGGTCCTGGCGGCGATCACCGCCAGCATGGTGGGAGCGAAACATAAGCATCGCCGGCCGGTGGCGCTGGGCGCGGGGATCGCTTTCCTGGCCAGCTTGGTCACGTGGTTCATCGCGGTCGGGATCATGGGCGAGCTGAGCGACAGCGTGCCGGCGCTCGATCTGCAGGCCGCGACCGGTTTGCTCGCGATCGTTGTTTTGCTCGTGATCATGAATTGGTTCTTCCACAAAATTTATTGGGGCGGCTGGATTCGCGCGCACAATCGGCGACGGAAGAATCTGCTCGCCAGCGCCGGTTCGGTCGCGATCACGCAGCGCCGGCTTTATTGGGGATTCATTCTGCTCGGGTTCACTTCGCTCTACCGCGAGGGCTTCGAAGTGGTGCTCTTTTTGCAGAGCTATAATCTCCGGCTCGGCGGGGGTGTGGTCCTGAAGGGTGCGCTCCTCGGGCTCACGCTTTCGGGCTTCGTCGCCATCCTGACCTTCGCGCTCCAGCGGCGGCTGCCCTATCGTAAGATGCTCATCACAACGGGCGTGCTCCTCGGAGTGGTCCTGCTCGTGATGGTGGGCGAGCAAGCGCAGGAAATGCAGCTCGCCAACTGGATTTCCACAACCCCGATTCCGGTCCTGGAGAATTTGATTCCCGGCTGGGCGGGCATGTGGTTCGCGCTCTTCCCGAACGTGGAAAGTCTGCTCGCGCAAGCGATCGCGGCGATCCTCGTCATCGGCTCCTACTACGGCGCCAGCTTCCTGCATAAGTCTCATGCGGAAGCGGACGCGAACGTGCCGGACACGCTCGAAAACGAAGGCGTAAAAGCGCTCGAACAGAGCCGCTGAGGCGTTTTGCGCTTCCTCAGCTCCGCCGCGCGCCTCGCCCCTTTTCTGCCCTCATCACATTTATGATCAAACGACTGTTTTTAATTTTGTGCGCCGCATCGCTTCTGCCGCTTGCGTCCTACGCCGGGGCGCGCCGTTTCACTTATGTCTACGAAGCAAACACAGCGGCGCCCGGGACGTACGAACTGGAAACCTGGGTGACCTGGAAGGGCGAGCGCGGGGACGACAGCCGCTACCGCCAGTTTGATTTCCGCCATGAGATCGAGTTCGGCGTGACGGAGCGCCTCCAGATGGCCGTTTACGTGGCCGATTGGAGCTACCGTCGCGGCCGCTCAATCGAGAGCGAGGGCGCTGTTTACACCGGGAGCGCGGTCGAGTTGATCTATAACCTGACCCGGCCAGAAACCTCGCCGCTAGGGTCGGCGCTCTACGGAGAACTGAAGATCGGCGAAGATCTGGTGGAACTGGAATCCAAGGTCATTCTGCAGAAAAACCTTGGCCCGCTCGTCTTCGCTTATAACGCCACTTTGGAAGCCGAATGGGAAGGCGATGGGTTGGAGGAGAGAAAAGGAGAATTCCAGCAGACGCTGGGGGCCAGCTACCAGGTGCGGCCGCAGTTTCTCTTTGGCGCGGAGGTGTTGCACGAAATCGAATTTCCGGAATGGAACGGCGCCGAGAAGAGCGTCGTCTACGCGGGCCCAAACGTCTCCCTCCGCGCGGGGCATTGGTGGGCCACGGTGACCGGGTTGGCGCAATTAACCGACGTGCGGAGCGAGCCCGATTTCCAGATTCGCACGATCGTTGGCTATTCCTTCTGAGCGATCATGGGCACTCGGGCATTTGTCATCGGCGTGGGGGGCTTGATCAGTGCGCTCGTCCTGGCCGGCTGTGAGTCCGCACCCAGGACGAGCGCACCGGTGAGCGCCGGGATGGCGACGGGTACTGCGAGTCAGCAGGCAGACGCCACGGCGCTTGGCACGGGTCGAACTCTCTACGCGGCGCGTTGCGCCGCCTGCCATACGCTGCCGAAGGCGGCCGCGCATTCCGCCGAGCAGTGGCCGGCCCTGGTCGCGGGAATGGCAAAGCGCTCCGGCCTCAATCCAGAGCAAAGCCAGCAGGTCCTGGCTTACATTCTGGCCACGCGCTCTTCCGGCCAGCGCTGATTGGTTTTGGGCTGGCGGTCGGCACGATCCTAGCTTTCCCCCGGTGCGGGATGATGACACGGGAAATTGTCGATGCACTGCTCACAGGGATGCTGGAAAGCGGAGACGGCATTTCCGATCTCCTCTTCGTCACCGGAAAACCGCCGCTCACCGAAGTCCACGGCAAGCTGACCGAGTTTCCGATCGATACGCCGGATTCCTGTCTGACTGCGCCGATGATCGAGCAGATCGCGCTCGTCCTGATGGATGGCAACGAGCGGATGGCGAGCGATTTTGCCGCGCGCGGCTCCTGCGATTGCGGGTACGCGATTAAAAACCTCGGGCGCTTCCGCGTGAACATCTTCCGCCAATACGGGCGCCACGCCGTCGTGATGCGGAAGCTGCAGTCTGAGATTCCCTGCCTGCAAAAGCTCGGCCTGCCGCCGATTTTCGAGAAAATCATTCAAGAAAAGAACGGGATCGTCCTCGTTACCGGCGGCACCGGCAGTGGCAAAACGACCACGCTGGCCGCGATGTTAAACGAACTTAATCGCACCCAGGAAATCCACATTCTGACGCTGGAAGATCCGGTCGAGTTCGTCTATCCGCACCAGCGCGCCGCCTTTAGTCAGCGCGAACTCGGAAAGGATTTCCCCACCTTCGCCGACGGCCTGCGCGCGGCCATGCGGCAAGCGCCGAAGGTTATTCTGGTGGGCGAGATCCGCGACCGCGAGACGATGGAAATCGCTATGACCGCGTCCGAAACTGGCCACCTCGTTTTCAGCACTTTGCACACGATCAACGCCGGCCAGACGATCAACCGCATCGTCGGCATGTTCAGCCGGGAGGAAGAGCCGCAGATACGGCAACGGCTGGCCGAAACCCTCCGCTACGTGGTCAGCCAACGGCTGGTCGGCAAAACCAGCGGCGGGCGCCTGATGGTGAGCGAGATCATGGGTAGCAGCATGCGGACGCGGGAGGTTTTCCTCTATGGCGAATCCGAGGCGCGGAATTTTCAGGAAATCATCGAAGCCGGCTCCACGATGGGCTGGCATTCCTTCGACCAATCTCTCTTCCGGGCCTGCGAGGCGAATCTGATTACGGATGAGACCGC
>JBBSLZ010000044.1:0-15412 GCA_038233435.1 Chthoniobacterales bacterium | reverse complement strand
GGGACCGACTGCAACCCCGGGACCGACTGCAACCCCGGGACCGACTGCAACCCCGGGACCGACTGCAACCCCGGGACCGACTGCAACCCCGGGACCGACTGCAACCCCGGGACCGACCGCAACACCTGGACCGACCGCAACGCCCGGTCCGACCGCAACACCGGGAGCGACCGCGACGCCAGGACCAATAGGGACTCCCGCGCCCGGTCCCGGAGGAACTCCCATTCCGATCGGTTTGATTTACCCGACCGACCTTACCATTCTGCCGGTGATCGAAATCAGCCTTCCTGGGATCCAGATCGACAATATTTTTCCGCGACTGGACGACATTCGCCACCACTCCCCCGACGTCCCGGTCGCACCGCGGGCGCCGGCTTATGTCAGTGACGGCAAGGATTTCCTCAGCGATGGGAAGACGATGATCGACACGAAAGATTACTCACCGCCGCCGACGGCCACGAACCTTCCGTCAGTAGGCGGCTGGGGATTTTTCCTCGCCGGAACAGGCGAGTTCGTCGACGTCGAAAGCGAAGGAATACGCTCCGGCGCAGACTTCGAGACCGCCGGGATGACGGTCGGCGCGGATTACCGGGTGGGACCTCACTTCGTAGCCGGCGTTGCGTTAGGCTACGCCAATACGCGGGCCGATCTGAACTACGGCGGCGATGTCAGAAGCAATAGCGGACGCGCGAGCCTGTACGCGACTTACTACACCGGCGGCTTCTACCTCAATGGCGTCCTCACCGGAGGCGTGAGTACTATCGACACCCGCCGCCAGACAGTCGGCGGGATCACCCGCGGCGAGACGGATGGAAACGACGTCGCGGCCTTGATCGGCGCGGGATACGAACACCAGATCGGGCGATGGACTTTCGGCCCCATTGCTTCGGTGCGGTTCGCACACGCTCACATCGATGGCTTCACGGAAAGCTTTACCCTCGGAAGTCTCGAGATCGAAGACCACGGACTCGACTCCGTGCGCTCGGCCGCCGGTTTACAGTTATCTTATCAAGGCCACATCCGCAGGATTTCCGTCCGTCCCTATCTCCGCGCGCAATGGGAACACGAATTCGCAGACGATAACGCCAGCTTTAAGGCCAGCTTCGACGGGATCAATCGTTTCGAAGTAACGGGTCCGCGCTTGGGCCGCGACGGTGTCCGGCTCGACGCGGGCGTCAGCGCGCAGGTCACTCCGCGGGTGGGAATTTTCAGCTATTACACCACCACGCTTGGCCGCGAGAATTACAGCTCGCAGAGTATCAGCGCCGGGTTCCAGGTGGGATTCTGATCATTGATCTGGTTAGGCGATTGTTTGTCGCGTGAGAAGCGGGAAAGAGGCGGCCCCATAATCCAGATGGCGTGGTCCGGCGTCGCGGGTTGCATCTTAGCGACAAGGGGGCCGTCGCTCTTCGGGCCACCGCCAATCAAATGCGCTCAACGTGCCACGCACATGCGATTCATAAAGAATACCTCTATGAAAATAAAAATGACTGATCTGCATCCATCTCTCCGTTCCGCTTTGGCCTGCACCGCGGCAACGGCCGTTCTCTTCTCGTTGACCGCCTGCGACGTGAAGAAAACCGAAGAGGGCAAAGCGCCCAGTGTCTCCGTTGAGGGAGGCAAACTTCCGAAATACGATGTCGATGCGGCGAAGGTCGACGTCACGACGGAAAAGAAGGAAGTGACCGTGCCGAAAGTGACGACCGAGCAGAAAACGATATCGGTTCCGGACGTTAACGTCACCATGCCGGGAGAGCAAAAGGCCACCCCTGCACCCGCCACGACGCCGGCTCCTTAGTTCACCACCAGTTTCCAGTCAGACTGCCGGTCGCCGAAAGCGTCCGGCAGTTTCTATTTGGCGCGTGGGGGCGCCTGCGAATCCGCTCTATGGAACCGCAGTGCACGGTCCCTGCCGCTCCCTCGCGAAACACATGACATGCTCGATCGCTAAAAGTAATCCTGCGTGACGGGACGAGCAGGGTCGCTCCCGGCATCCCCTCCCAGTTAAGGTGCACGGAAATAGCGCGCGTGGGTCAGGTGAATCCGTTCGCGCGCGCCGCGATATTGCTCGCCGAACGAGGCCAGGTCCTTCGCGCCCATCCGGCGCGCCAGCTTCCTCTGTTCGCCCTCATCCGCGGGCAGACTGGCGACGGATTTATTTTCCCAACGCCGGAGGACCGATTCGCAGCGGCGGAGAAACTCGTAGCTCTTCTGCAGAGAACTCCCATCGGCGGCCGAGAGAACGCTGCCTTGCTCCAGCTCAGCCACGGCGAATTGAAACTGCGGGTTCCACGTCCCCGTCTTCATTTGCAGCGCCTGGACCAGGAATTCCGCCTCGATGATTCCGCCCAGCCCGGTCTTCAAGTCCAGAATCTCCGAGCCGGTCCCGCGCTCGCGCCGAATGCGATCCCGCATCGCATCGATGGTAGCAAACAAATCCGGCCGTTGCCCTGCCGCCTGCCAGAGCGGGTAGGCCAGCTCGCTAAATTCCGCCCCGCGTGGTCCGCAAATAAAGCGCGCTCGGGTTAACGCCTGGATCTCCCAAAGCTGCGCGCGCTCTCCGTAATACGTGGCATACGTGGCGGGCGGGCAAACCAGCGGGCCTTTCTCGCCGTCCGGCCGCAGGCGGGCATCGAGGGTGGCGATGGTGCCCTCGGCGGTCGAGCGTCCCATCTCGACCAAAATCTCTCGTGCGGCCCGCGTGTCTTCGCCCACGAACAACACATCCAGATCCGCGCCGTAACTCAGATCGCGCCCACCGAATTTCCCCAAAGCGATGATGGTCAGATCCGCCTCCGGCGCCAGGAGGCTATGGAAAAAAACCAGGCACGCCTCCGCGATGGCGGAATGCTCCCGCTGCAGCGCGGATAAATCGATCAAGCCGAGCACATCGCGCACGAGGATGCGCAGGCCCTGTAATTGCCGATAGGCGCGGACTGGGTCCAACTGCGTAGCGGTCGCCCCCGAAGCGCGCAGGGCCGCCAGATGTCGCTCCACACTGACGCTGCGATCGAGCACTCCGGGCGCGGTCACGTCCTCCAACAGTTGGGGTCGGCGAATCAGGAGATCGGTCGCGGAGCGGCTCGCATCGAATGTCTTGAGTAAGAGTTCCAACAGGCGCGGATTTGCCACCAGCAACTCGAAGAGCATGCTGCGCATCCCGTACGCTTCCACGAAGCGGACAAACTGAACCAAGGTGGCATCCGGCTCGATCGCGCCTTCCAGTTCGCCGAGCAGCATCGGGCGCAGCTTCTGAAAAATCTGCCGCGTGCGCGGCGCCACGTGCGAGCCACGGCGCCCTTGCGCCAGATGAGCGACCGATTTCTCTGCGCCGGCCGGGTCCTCGAAAAAGTCCACCGGTTCGTGCCGCGGCTCCTTATCCTGCGGGCGCTCGGAAACAACTCGGGTGAAGACGGAACGCACCCGCGCGGTGTGCTCGCGCAGCGTGGCCAGGAAAGCCGGCCCATCCTCAAAGCCGAGGCTACGCGCCAGCCGTTCCAGCGCGCGCGGCTCCTCCGGAATGGTGTGCGTCTGCTGTTCATCCTCGATCTGGAGCCGATGTTCCGTGCGCCGGAGAAACCGATAGGCGCGCTCCAGATCGATCGCCTCCTGCCGCGGGAGCAGTTCCAGTTCGGCCAGCGCGGGCAGCATTTTCAACGTGCTCGTTTCCTGCAGAAAAGCGTGCCGCGCGCCGTGTAAGAGTTGCAGCGCCTGCACCACGAACTCGATCTCGCGAATCCCGCCCGTGCCCAGCTTCACATTCCACTCCAGATTTTGGTGGCCCACGATATCGCGCTCGATCCGGCGTTTGATCGCTGCGATTTCATCGAGCAATTCCGGCGTCGGCGTCTTCGGATAAATGAACGGTTGATGCTCGCGCAGGAAATCGTAAGCCAGCTCTTGGCTGCCACTGATCCCGCGCGCTTTGATCAAAGCGAGCCGCTCCCACGTTTCGCCAAAGCCGGTGTAATAATGCTCCAGGCTGGCCAGCGAACGCACCATCGGCCCGGCCGAGCCCTCCGGGCGCAGTCGCAGATCCATCCGGAAAAGCGCGCCGTTCGGATCCTTGCTCGCAAAAGTCTCAAACACCTTCGTGGCCAGCCGGCTGAACCATTCGTGATAGCTCAACGACGGCGTCACAAAGCCTTCCGCACTGTAGAGAAATATGACGTCGATATCCGAGCTGTGATTCAACTCATGACCGCCCAGTTTGCCCAAGCCGAGGATGGCAAAGTCAGCCTCTGGCGCGCCCAGCCGGCCAGCCAATTCCGCCGTCCAATGGGCCAGCACTTCCGCCACGCACACCTCTGCCAAGTGGGACAACTCCACGGTCGTCTCCTCCAGCGTCGCCACATCCGCGATCTCGCGCAGCGCGATCCGTAACATCTCGCGTCCCTTCCAAAGCCGGAGCACGCGAAAATTCTCCGCCCCGACCGCGGCCGTCTTGGCGGCGCGGTAGAGATCGGCCCGCATCCTCCGAGGGCCCCGGTGATCGGCTACCACTTCGGGATGCCGCAGCCAAAGCAAGACATGCGGATCGCGCGCCAGCCGGTCCGCGCCGATGCTGGAGACGGAAAGCAGATGCAGCAGGGCCGTCTCGCCCAGAGGAAAGCGCTCGATCACCTCGCGCAAGCCGTCTTCATCCGCGGGCCAGTTTTCCCCCAGCGCGGTCAGGGTTCGTTCCACCTGGCCGGGGCGCAGCGTGGACGCCGCCTTCTCCCGAATCCAGCCCTTATCCGCATCCATTTGGAACAGCTAACGCCACTCGCCCATGCGCGAAACCAGTAATGGAGCCGGCGCGCCCCCGCGCCGAAGTTTCATCCGACCACCGACCGGCCCGAGGGCGGGCCGGCTTCCAGCGCGCAAGGCAACGGCCGCGTCAGGCTTTCGCCTCAAGCTTCTCGCGGGCCAATTCCAGCGTGCGCCGCTCGTTCCGACTCAAGCTCCCCAGCCCTTCCCGAGCGATTTTCTCCAGCAGCGGGTCCACCTCCTCCGCGATGAAAGTCTCCGCGTCCATCTGCTCATAACGCACCGCATTGACCCTTCGTTGCTGGAGCGAGCGCTGCACAAACGAAGTCCGGCCAAACCCAAGGAGATGCGCATAAAGCCAGCCCGCCACGCAACCACCCAGATACGCGCTATGCATCACCGTGCCGCTGCGGCTCAGCACCACCAGCGCCACGCTCAAGCAGACCACACCATAGCCGAGATACCGGGCCTTGACCTCCCAGCGTCGTCCGAAAAGCCGGAAGGAGGTTAATTCCAGGTCCGGCAACACCGTCGCATACGCCATCAAGACCGCCGCGGTCCCGCCGGAGGCCGCATAAAGGACCGTATTCGCCGGCATCAGAAAAGCGTGTCCCAACTCGCCCGCCACCGCCCCGGCGAGATAAAGGAAAAGGAATTGTTGCTGCCCCAGGATGCACTCCACATCCCGGCCCAGCAGATAAAGCGCGACCGTGTTGCCAAGCAGATGCCATGGCCCCTGATGCATAAAGATGGCCGTCAAAAATTGCCACGCGTACGCCTGATCGATCCCCGCCCGGCTTAGTCCCAGATACTCGCGCACGAAGCCGGGTTGATAAGTTTCAAGGAAAAGCTGCGCCACGAAGGCAGCCACATTCAACCAAATGAGCGAGAGCAGCACGAAGCGTTGCCGCTGCGTCCAGGAGCGCGCGAACGAGGAAGATTTCCGGCCGGAAAGGCGCATCGACCGAGCGTATCGCAACGTAAAATTTTTGTCATCGTGAAATCTGAAGACGCGAGGAGGAATGCTAACCGCAGATTTCGCGGATAACGCAGATAGATCTGTAGCCGCCTCACTCCGTTGAGGTGTCACGTGCCACGCCGCCACGCGAGGGCCTGGCTTCGTCATCTAGAGCGGGTCATGCACTTTGTTTACTGCCGGCTGATAAATCGGGAAGTAGCACCGGCGTCCCGCCGGTGGGGACACCGGGCATCTTGCCCGGTGAGACAGAGTTGGAGGAAGGCAACGAAAGGGAATCACCGGGCGGGACGCCCGTGCTACCGTTCGCGCGCACCGCAAGAAGTGCATGACACGCTCTAGTCCCTCCCATCTGTGCCATCTGCGAAATCCGCGGTAGAACCTCTCCCTTCCTGCACTTGAATGGCAGGCGTCTTCACGCGCGGTGCATTACTCATCTTCACCGTAAGGACGATGTCCCTAGAGACCGAGAAGAGGACATTTTTCGTCCCGAATCGTTCCGGCGCGCGCCCTCGCATTCGAATCCAAGAAGGGGACTTTTGACCGCGGATTACGCAGATAACCCAGATTCAGAGAGCGCAGATTATTGTCTAGCCGCCGCTCCGTCGAGGCGGCGCGCGACAGGTTGCCACGCGAGAAATTGGTTGGTGACATTTGCCTCTCTATCCGCGTCATCCGCGAAATCCGCGGTAAAAATTCCTATCCCTCCACCGCCATCGTAGACGTTTCCGCCTGGCTAGCCGGCGTCGACGCGAGCTTCACGTTTCACGAGACTCGGCGGCCCCTTATGCGAGAATCCAGCCGATTCGGCGGGGGAAGGGCTCTCTACCTGTTCGCTGCCGCCTTCCCGGTCAGGAGACCGCGCAAGGCGCTGGCCGGCAAAGGCAGCCGATCCTGCTCCACGCCCGTCTTGGAGCCGACGCGGGCATCGCCCACGTAAACCCAGATCACGCCCCGTTTCTGTTTGCTCAAGTAAAGACCGCCGCCCACCTGGCCATTGCCGCGGATCGTGCGGTAGCCATTGACCGCTTGATAAAAAACGCCGCGCTCATCCTCCGAGACTGGAATGAAGATGCCCGGCGTCACGCGGACCATCATCGTCGAAGCGAACGGGACGCCGCGCTCAGATCGATCCACGACGATAGGCGATACCAGGACCAGCCGCTCCACCTCGCGCCCAAACAACTTCGGCGTGTCATCGACCCGCGCCCGGGGAGAATCAGCCCGGGCGATCGGCAGAGCCACCGTGAGAAACCCGACAAGGCCAAAGATCAACCGCGTCATGGCGAGACCAAACCGACGGTCGGCGAACGCCAAGCTACATAAGGTGCTCTGGCATCGCTCTGCAGTGGAAGTCGCGTGAGCAGTTGTTTCTGATCGGAATTCTGCACCTATGCACGGACGGACCTTATTCCCGTTCCCCTTTGATCTGCGCGTGGCCCTTTTCCCCATGAGGCGTTTCAAAGTCGTCCCCTATTTACGAGGTAAATGATTAACGCCGAGCAGCCAAAAAAAACCAAGGAATTACAAGAAGCCGGCGATGGTGCTTCATCGGCGTGAGAGTTGATTCCACGGCGAGGATTGCAAAAATCGCTGCTGCCAACCCAATCAAAGCGACTCAGGCAACGACAGCTGAGCGTCCCTCAAGCGGTGCTGGCAGCCAGGGCCCAGAGTTACGAAAAGCTATGTATGTCGAGAAAGACTGCGTGAAAACAGCGGTGATTCCAATGCGAAGCAGGTAGAGCGCAGCAATTATCCCAATGGCGGCCGCAGTATAATGGCATAGGCGGTAGATGCTAAGACGCTTCGCCGTCATATCTCTCGCTCGGCTCATTCCCCGATAAAGTCACGCCCCAAATCCGATCTGTTCAACTTCCACCGATGAGCGTGGCAACCGAGCCGTTAGAACGGGGGCGCGAGATGGGGGTCAGGCTAGGGGGACTGACCCGAATGGCACTAAGTTAAGGCGGGTCCGGGCCATCAACTCGCGCGCCCCTGTTTCTGGGGAGCGCGCGCCACCAGGCGTGCTGGTTGAGGCATTCTGCCGAAACAGGCTTTCCTTGGCGCTTGCTCCATCGCGCTTGCCTTTGCTCCACGGAAAGTTCGTTTTCGCAGAATGCGAAAACCAGCACGCTGCAAGCGTGCGCTCCCCCGATCTATCCAAAAAGAGAACTCGTCCGTGGCGGGAGGGAGTGTTTGTGTCAAAAGTGAGGACTGACCCCGAGCCTTTGACCAGTGAGGACTGACCCCGAGCCTTCCCCGTGCTTCGGAACGGCGGCTCAGCGTGCCGGGCGTGGTGGGCCTGCCAGTTTCATTTTCCTGCTGGGTCACGCTTCAGGATTACCGGACCTTCTCCGTCGAGATGCAACGGGCGCTACGGGCGCACGGCTTTATCGCCAACACGATCTACTTCGAAAACCAGGATCTTCGAAGAGTCCTATCTGCGAAATCCGCGGTAAAAACTCCCCCGGTCCCTGCCTTCCCATCGCCAGTGTCTCCACGCGCGGGTGATTTGGTTCCTCCCTTTCATTGACACCCCGAGGGAGGGATTTAGCTTGGCCATTCCTCCGGGAATGTCCTCGGAGCACCTCTTTTATGGCCAAGCAGAAGACTTCTTCCAAACCAGCCGCGCCCGCCGCGGCCAAGCGAAACAAGAGCCCGAAATACGTTTACAATTTCGGCGACGGCAAGGCGGATGGCGGCGGGAAGATGAAGCCGCTCCTCGGCGGCAAAGGCGCCAACCTCGCGGAGATGACGCGCATCGGGCTGCCGGTGCCTCCGGGGTTCACGATCACGACCGAAGTCTGCACTTATTTTTACGAACATAAGAAAACCTATCCGCCCGAGCTCGAGGCCCAGGTGACCGCAGGCGTGCGCAACATGGAGCGCATCATGGGGACGAAATTCGGCGACACCGAGAAGATGCCGCTGCTGGTCGCGGTCCGCTCCGGCGCGCGCGATTCCATGCCCGGGATGATGGATACGATTTTGAATCTGGGGCTGAATGATCAGACCGTGGAAGCACTGGTGGCGGCGACGAAGAACGAGCGGTTCGCGTGGGATTGCTATCGCCGTTTCATCCAGATGTATGGCGACGTGGTGATGGGCGTGCAGAAGCGGGAAGGAGAGGATCACGACCCGTTTGAAGAGGTCATCGAGGACTACAAGGACAAGGTCTATGGCCAGCATGATATCGACGATTCGAGACTGAAGACGTCAGATTATCAGGAGTTGGTGGCGCGCTTTAAGACACTGGTCAAAGAGCGCACCGGTGAGGCATTTCCGAATGATCCGTGGGATCAATTGCACGGCGCCTCCGGCGCGGTCTTCGGTTCGTGGATGAACGACCGCGCGATCGTTTACCGTAGGAAATACAACATCCCGCAGGAGTGGGGCACGGCCGTAAATGTGCAGGCGATGGTCTACGGAAACACGGGCGAAAAATCTGGCTCCGGCGTCGCCTTTACGCGGAACCCGGCCAACGGCGTGAACGAGTTTTACGGCGAATTTTTGATCAACGCGCAGGGCGAAGACGTGGTCGCGGGCGTGCGGACGCCGCAACCGGTCATCGAGTTGAAGAAGCTGTTGCCGAAGAGTTACGCGGAGCTGCTGAAAGTGCGCGCCACTCTGGAGAAGCACTTTAAAGATGTGCAGGACGTCGAGTTCACCATCCAGGAAGGGAAGCTCTTCATGCTCCAGACGCGGAATGGCAAACGCACCGCTGCGGCCGCGCTTAAGTTCTCGATGGACATGTTTAAGGAGGGCTTGATTGATTGGAAAACGGCTGTGAAACGCAATCCGGCCGATCAGCTCGACCAACTCCTCGCGCCCATTTTCGATCCCGCGGAGATCAAGAAAGCCAAAGCGATTGCGAGCGGTCTGCCCGCGGGCCCGGGCGCCGCTTCCGGCAAGATTTACTTGAATGCCGATCGCGCGGCAGCGGCCGCGGAAAAAGGCCAGAAGGTGCTGCTGGTTCGGAACGAAACCAGCCCGGAGGATCTGCGCGGCATGATCGCGGCGGAAGGAATTCTGACCGCGCGCGGCGGTGTCTCCTCGCACGCCGCGCTGGTCGCCCGGCAGATGGGGAAGGTCTGCATTTGTGGCGCGTCGGCGTTACGGATCGACTACGCGAAGAAAACGGTCTCAGTTGGGAAACAAGTCTTCAAGGAAGGCGATTTCCTTTCCATCGATGGCACCGCCGGGACGGTCTATGCCGGACAACTGGCGCCCGCGCCGAGCGAGATCATTACCGGCATGATCGGGGGCGATAAAGCCGCGCAGAAAACAGAGAAGTTCAAAGCCTTTAACCAGCTCATGACCTGGTGCGGCCAGGCGGCGCGCCTGGCGGTCCGTTGCAATGCGGATAACCCCGAGCAAACGCGGAACGCGCTCGCTTTTGGCGCGGTCGGCATCGGGCTGACGCGCACCGAGCACATGTTTTTCGAGGGTAACCGGATCGATGCGATGCGGGAGATGATCCTGGCCGACAGCCTGGACGACCGGAAGAAGGCGCTCGCGAAATTACTCCCCTATCAGCGCGAAGATTTCACCGGCATTTTCAAGGCGCTGAAAGGCTATCCGGCCACGATCCGCTTTCTCGATCCGCCTTTGCACGAGTTCCTGCCGCACACCAAAGAGCAACAGCTCGATCTGGCCAAGACGCTCGGGATTAAAGTGGAGTTCATCCAGCAGCGCGTGGCGCAACTGCACGAATTCAATCCCATGCTCGGGCACCGCGGTTGCCGGCTCGGCATTGCCTACCCGGAGATCACGGAGATGCAGGCGCGCGCGGTTTTCGAAGCGGCCGCCGCGGTGACGAAGAAGAAGATCGCGGTCAAACCCGAGATCATGATTCCGCTGGTCGGATTTAAGAAGGAATTTGATCTGCAGGCGGCGATCGTGCACCGCGTCGCGCGCGAGGTGATGGAGGCGAAGAAAGTGAAGTTCGATTACCTCGTCGGAACGATGATCGAGGTCCCGCGGGGCGCGCTCACCGCCGATGAAGTGGCGCAGAGCGCCGAGTTTTTCAGCTTCGGCACGAACGATCTAACCCAGATGGCGATGGGCATCAGCCGCGATGACATGGGCAATTTCCTCGTCCCCTACACCGAGAACGACATCTTCAAGAAGAACCCCTTCGCCACCCTTGACCAGAGCGGCGTGGGGCAACTAATGGAGATCGCAGTCGCGAAAGGGCGGAGCAGCCGGCCGAAGATCAAGCTTGGCATTTGCGGCGAGCACGGCGGCGACCCGGAGAGCGTGAAGTTCTGCCATCGGTTGGGGTTGGACTACGTCAGTTGCAGTCCCTTCCGCGTCCCGATCGCACGCCTCGCCGCGGCCCAGGCCGCGCTGGAGAAGTAGCCTTATGGCTGTGCGCGGGCGGTAAGAAGTTTGGTCGGGGTTAAAACGCCGCGGAAGGCTCGACCTGAGTCAGTAATGCCGTCATGCTTCCGACCAGGATGTCTTCGTCCCCGGCCAAGGTGTATTGCAGCCTCATCCTGAGTGCGGCACTGGACGACACTCACTGGTAAAACCGGTCCGGACCGAGGCGCCTGCCGCCTTCTCACTGTTTATCGAAGGCTTCCCACGCCTTCCAGGCTCGCTCCCAATCTCCCTTCGCGGCCCAGGCTTCCGCCTCCAGAAAGTGGAAGTAAGGAGGCGCGGTTCGCAAACCGGTGAGGCGTCGGAGGGTGGTCAGGGCGTCGTCCGGTTGGCCCGCAGCGCGCTGTTTGCTGTAAAGTGAGAAGGCGGCGCCGTAGCTGTTCGGATCGCTGAAGACAGAGCGCTGGAGTTGTTCGATGGTACGACCGTCCTCGGCCAATTGCGGCAGGGCGGGGCGGGCGCCGAACCGCGCGGCCAATTCGTAGGCACCGCGGAAATCGCCTTTCCCGGCCCGCTCTTTCGCGATTCCGCGCCAGCCAGCGGTGACCAGTTCCGGTCGCGACTGAAGGTAAGTATTGAGCGTTGCGAGGTCGCCGTGTTCCGACCAAAGGAGGAAAAAACGCGCCCGTTCCTCGGGCGAGAGCGTGGCCAGCTCAGGATCGTGCCGGAGTAATCGCTGCACGGCGGCCATGAAGCCAGTGCCGCGCGCGCGTTCGAGAAAAGTGAGGGCGAGATCATGCTGGCCGCCGCCGAATTCCTCCAGCATCCGCCGCACTTCAGGGCTGAATTGCTCGGCACTGGAAAGCATCCGGTCGTAGAGCGATGCTCGTTCGGGACCAGCCCGCCGGAGCGCTTCCCGCCAGGCGGTCACGGCCAAGATCGGCTGGGCCGGCATCCAGGCCATACCTTCCTGGTAGGGCACTTCGTAGGAGATCGGCTCCAGGAAGCGGGCGCGCCGAAAGTCGTCCAGCGCCTGCGCGGTCTGGCCCTTGGCGCCGATCCTCCCGAGCGCGCGCAGGAAGTAGAGTTCCCAATCAAGCGGGGCCCACTGCAAGCCGCGGCTGGTATGAGCGATCGTCTCCTGATATTGCCGGCCGACATTGGCAGTGGTGGCGAGATGCGTTTCCACCGCTACCCCGATTCTGCCCGGTAGCGGCCAGGAACGGTAGGACGCCACCACCCAGGTGAGGCCGAGCGCGAAGAGGAGAAACCCCGCGCCACGAAAGAAGTAAAGAATCGAATAACCAGCGGGCTGGCGGAGTGGGCGGCGCAGAGCGAGCGCGAAGAGAAAGATGCCTACGTAGGCGCTTCCCACCCGATGCCCCGCCACGTCCACGAGGCTGTGCAAGGCGAAGAGCAACGCGGCGATGAAGGCCGCGAGGCGGAACCACTGATTTGTCCCTTCCACAAAAGGAAAAACCCGCCGGGCGAGCAGGACCAGACCGAGCAGGACGAGGCCCACGCCCGCCCATCCCATCTCCGCGGCCAGCCAGAGCCAATCGCTTTCCGGATGGAGCGCGCGGGACGGGGCGAGCGACGCATTGCGAAAGATCGCGAAGACGGGCTCGAAATTACCCAACCCGATTCCGGTCCAAGGGGAGGCGTGGATAAGCTGGCCGGCATCCCGAAAGATCTGCCAACGGAAATCGGTCGTCACGCTGCTGCCGGTGCCGCGAAGATTGAAACGCTCGAGAGTCGGCCCACCGAAGAGAAGCAAGGCAGTGAGCAAAGCAAGCAAGGCCGAGCCACCCATCGCGATCCGCGCAGCCGATCCCGAACGCAGGACCAGCACCGCCAGCCAGAGTCCGCTCCCGACGATGAGCAGGGCCAACCCGGCGCGCGAAAAATTCAAGATTAGCCCGGCGACCACCACGCCTAGGCCCGCCAGCCAGAAGATCCACATCTTCTTCCGGCGCCGCACTTCATCATGACCGCAGGCCACGATCACGATCGCCGCCAGCCCGAGGAGACTGGCGGTCTGGTTCCGGTTTGGGAACGGGCCGAAGCCGCGGCGATTATGCCAAAAGGGAAGATCGATGTGCCGGAGATAAAGCACGACTGCCAGGGCGGCGAGGAGGATAACGCCGAAGGCAAAAATGCGGAGCTGGCGACGCGCGGCGCGGATTTCCACCTCCTGTCCGGCGACGTAATAGAACCAGCAAAGCGCGGCGCCGAAACTGAGCAGCGCCCCGGCGGTGAGCCAGGGTTGCGGAGACAGCGTCGGAGGCAGGACGATCCCGAAATCATTTCCGAGCGCTACCCGCCAGGCGGGCAGGAAAAACCAGTCGGCCGGGAGAAAGGCGAGGCTGGCGCAGGCCACGAGAGCGCCGAGCACGAGATGCATTTTCCAGCCGAGTGAGAAGCGCGGCGGATTCAGCATCAGCATGATGCCGAGGACGACCAGGACGACGCCTTCGGCCCACTTGGTGGTGGCGCCGCCGAGGAAACAGGCCAGTACCGGCAGAGAGGCGGTGGCCACATCTTCCCAGGTAAACTGCGGACTCGGCTTTCGCTTCGGCGGCAGGTGTGATGATTGTGTTAGGTCGGGCATCGGGCGATTGTGGCTTCTGGTATGGGATTAGCTGGCTGGAAGTGCCGGGCGGTTGATTCGTGCCGAAGCCATTATGTGCGCCCTTCTTTTACCACGGGTTGAAGCCCCGCCGCCATCGCGTAATATCGAGTCAGTCAGCGCCGCTTAACCATGGTTACGCAACGCACGGAGGGCCTCTACCGGCTTTTTCTCCTTTGCCAGATCCTGCTCGTCGCGGCGCTCTTTTGGTTCGGGGTCTGGATCCTGGTGGCCTTCTACTCCGAAGGTGGCCAACTGACCTGGCGCCGCTATAGCATCTACTGCGTCCTGCTTGTCCTCGGGATGACGATCGAGTCGCTCAGCCGCGATGGCTCGAAGAATTACCTGCTCCAAAACGAACTCCTTCGCCAGCATCGGATCGCTTTCCGGCAGACTTTTGCCAGCGTCGTCACCCTCGTCCTTTATCTCGTCGCGACTAAGGACGCCTTCATCTCGCGGATCTTCTTTTTCAATTTCGTGCCCTGGCTTTATGTCGTCCTTCTCTTCTCGCACCACTACCTGCCCTCCTTCCTGGCGCGGGGCATCTTCCATGGCCCGCGGATGGAAAAAACGCTTCTCATCGGCTCCGCGGCGAAGACTACTGAAATGCGAGGCTGGCTGCGGCGGAAGGCGGAGATCGGGTTGCGCACCGTCGGCCTGTTGACGGACGAAGCGATCGAGGAAACCCCGGAAGGCGTGCGCGTTTTGGGCGGGTCCGAGGATATCGACCGCGTGGTGCAGGAACACGCCATCACGCAGGTGATCTTGCTGGAGTTTCCCCTTTTTACGGATGCTAATCGCAGCGTCATCCAGGCGTGCGACCAGCTCGGGGTGCGCCTCCTCATCCTGAGCGATCTGGAGGAAAAATTGCGCCATCAGGTGACTCATTTTGAGGACGACGGTTTCCGCTTCATCGGCTTGCGCGAGGAGCCGCTGGAGAACCCGCTCAACCGCGGCGTCAAACGCGTGATCGATATCGCGATCGCGCTTCCTGTCATTTTGATCGTCTTCCCACCTCTGGCCGCGCTCGTCTGGCTGGCGCAGCGGGTCCAATCGCCGGGGCCGCTCTTCCATCTCCAGACCCGAGCCGGCATTCAGAACCGGCAATTCACGATTCTAAAATTCCGCACCATGCGCGTCGAGAACGAGGACCTGAACCGCCAGGCCAGCCAAGGGGATGCGCGGATTTATCCGTTCGGGAAATGGTTCCGGAAACTGAGCATCGACGAGATTCCGCAGTTCTGGAACGTCCTCCGGGGCGACATGAGCACAGTCGGACCGCGGCCACACTTGATCCAGCATAACCACCAGTTCTCACAGCTGATGGCGAACTATAACGTGCGCGCCTTCGTGAAACCCGGCATCACCGGGCTGGCCCAGGTGCGCGGTTTCCGCGGGGAAGCGCGCAGCAATTCAGACATCGAGAAGCGGGTCGCCTGCGATATCGAGTATCTCGAAAACTGGAATCTCTCCCTCGAGTGCGGCATCATCCTGCGCACCTGCGCGCAGGTTTTCGTCCCGCCGCGCACGGCTTACTGAGCCGGGGTCGCCGCCAGCGCTTCTAGCTCGCGCAGGAAATTCTCGAAGACGTGGGTCTTTTCAAATTGCTGCACGTAGACGTGGCCCGCGGCCCCATAACGGGCCAGCCGCGCCGGATCGGCCGCCAGTTCGTCCAGCACCTCGGCGACTTCCTGCGCCCGGCCGGGTGGAATATTGAGCCCGAATCCACCAGCGGT
>JBBSLZ010000043.1:0-15652 GCA_038233435.1 Chthoniobacterales bacterium | reverse complement strand
AGCTCGGCTTTTATTGGCCACAGACGGGCACCTCCGGGGGCGTGGGTTCTGGCACGATGTACACGGACTTGGCTGCGGGGGCGACCGTTTCCTCGGCTAGCACGTTTATCGTAGCCATCAACGGGACGACGCCGAACTTCACCACTGCCGGTAACCATATCCTGGGCTTCCAGTTTTTGAACGAAGGCACCGGGGTGGTGAATTACGGTTATCTCACCATCTCGACCGGGGCCAACAACGGCTATCCCGCGACCATCACCAGCTATCGCTATGAGAACAACGGCGGAGCAATCACCGTGGTGCCTGAACCTTCCTCGGTCGCCCTCCTCTCGATGGCAGCGATGGTGCTGGGCGCTCTCGGCCTGCGGCAATGGCGTCGCCAACGCGCGGCTTGATTCCTCGCCGCCTGATCCGTGATCTTCAGAACCCGCGCTCGGACGAGCGCGGGTTTTGTTTTTATCTGCCTGCGGCCGACTTCGCTCGATCATAAGCCTCTCGTCGGTCCGAAAGAAGAGAATGAAGAACGAGTTTATCACAGTGGTCAGCGGTTTGCCGCGGTCCGGCACTTCGCTCATGATGCAGATGCTGGCCGCTGGCGGCATCCCGCCGCTGACCGATCACCAACGCGCGGCCGATGAGAGTAACCCGCGTGGCTACTTCGAATTCGAGGCGGTGAAGCGGCTGCGGAATGATCATTCCTGGCTCGACCTGGCTCGCGGGCACGCGGTCAAAATTATCCATCTGCTCTTACGCGAACTTCCGACTGATCGCGGTTTGCAGTATCGTGTCCTCTTCATGCGGCGCCCGCTGGAAGAAGTGCTGGCCAGCCAGCGCGCGATGCTGGAGCGCCAGGGCAAGCCGGCGGCTGCCGATGCACTTCTTACGAAAGTTTACGGGGGCCAACTGGCGCAGGCGCAACAATGGCTGGCGTCGGCAGCGGGGTTTTCGATTTTAGAGGTCGAGCACCACGCCCTTTTCGAAGCGGCGCCTCCGACGGTCTTGCGGTTGAATGAATTTCTCGGCGGCCAATTGGACGTGACCGCGATGTTTGGTGTGATCGATCCGGCCCTCTACCGTCAGCGGCTTTAGGTGGCGCAAGTTTCCAACTTGCACGATTCGCTCCGCCTCAACCTTGAGCCCGCAAGTGGAAAACTCGCGCTACGATCTGCGGCGGTTTGGAAACCGCCGCTCCTTGAGCAGCACTCGACGTGGGCCGGGGGAAGAGATACTTTTGCTTTGTGCGTGCGCTTGATCCTCGGCCAGTGCCGCCGGTAAATGTGGGCCAGGTCTTGCAGAATGCGTCGGTGTTTAATTTTTCGCGCCACCGCGACAGGCAGAGTTTCATGAACACCACGAACATACCTGAGGAGGCCGAGGAGTTTTTCAACCTGCTCGAGGAGCGCGAGATCGCTTACCTGCTGGTCGGCGCGGTGGCTTTGCTGGCGCACGTTCCGGGTCGTAACACGGAGGATATTGATCTGGTCATTTCGCGGTCGGAACAGGAGCGGCTCGCACCGGAGGTGGCTGTGCTGGAGCGGGATTCCTTCTTCGCGCGGGCGCAGTTTCGGACGCTGCGAGTCGATTTCCTAGGCGCGGAGAACCCTTTGTTCTCTGAGGTGGCGGAGAAATACTCCACCGCGCGTTCCTTCGCTTTTCTCTCCGCGCAGCGCGCGATTCCTTGCGCGACGCCAGAGGGCTTGATGCTGCTCAAGCTCTACGCGCTACCCTCGCTTTACCGGCAGGGGCAGATTCAGCGCGCGAACCTCTACGAGAGCGACATCGGCGCTTTGCTGGTCGCGTTTCCTGAGATGGATGTGGAAGCGCTCTTTGGGGTCCTGCGGGGGCACAGCATGTTGGACAGCGATTTGAAAGAATTGGACCGCGTGGTCTCGGAACAGCGCCCGCGGCCAGACCGCTTCGCGGAATGACGGAAGGATTTTAATCGCGGATTGCGTAGACGACGCCGATTTAAGAAATCTCCATCCGCGTTCACCGCGTAATCCGCGGTCAACCAATCCCTTGTTCTGCCGTGCGCAACTGAGGTTCGCGCAGACATAGTTTACGGCGCGCGCCGGAACTGCTCTAATGCGGGAATCATGGCCAAAACCAGCATCAGGAAAATCACCGCGCGAGAGATTCTGGACTCACGCGGAAACCCGACCGTGGAAGTGGATGTGCGGCTGGAGGGCGGTGCCTTTGGGCGCGCCGCGGTGCCGAGCGGTGCCAGCACCGGTGAGCACGAAGCTTGGGAATTGCGCGATGGCGATAAGAAGCGTTACGGCGGCAAAGGGGTGCTGAAGGCTGTCCAGGCGGTGAACGAAACGATCGCGCAAGGCCTGGCGGGCGCGGACGCGCTCGATCAGGAAGGGATCGATCGCAAACTGATCGAACTCGACGGGAGCGCGAACAAAAAGAATCTGGGCGCGAATGCATTGCTCGGCGTCTCGTTGGCGAATGCGCACGCCGCAGCCGCCTTTTCGGATCAACCGCTCTTCCGCTATCTCGGCGGCGACCGTGCGGTCACGCTGCCGGTGCCGATGATGAACATCCTGAATGGCGGCGCGCATTCGGATGCGCCGATTGATTTTCAGGAGTTCATGATCATGCCGAAAGGCGCGCCCACTTTTGCCGAAGCACTGCGCTACGGGACGGAAGTTTTTCACGCGTTAAAAGCGGTTTTGAAGGATCGCGGGCTTTCGACTGCGATCGGCGATGAGGGCGGCTTTGCGCCGAAGCTCAGCTCGGCAGAGGATGCGCTGGAATCGATCGCCACCGCCGTGGAAAAGGCCGGCTACAAACTGGGAGAACAAATTTTCATCGCGCTCGATACGGCTTCCTCGGAGTTCTACGACAAGGAGAGCGGTGCTTACATTTTCAAGAAATCCGATGGCTCGAAGCGGACGGCGGAGGAGTTGATCGATCTCTACGAATCGCTGGTGAAAAAATTTCCGATCATCTCGATCGAGGACGGTTGCGCGGAGAATGATTGGGCCGGCTGGAAAAAGCTAACCGATCGGCTGGGAGATAAAGTTCAATTGGTGGGCGACGATCTATTTGTCACCAACGTCGATTTCTTGCGTAAGGGGATCGAGCAAGGAGTGGCGAACTCCATTTTGGTGAAGGTGAACCAAATCGGCACGCTTACGGAAACCTTCGATGCGATTCGTTTGGCGACGGAAAACAACTACACCGCGGTGATCAGTCATCGCTCGGGCGAAACGGAAGACACCACTATCGCGGACATCGCGGTGGCGACGAACGCGGGGCAAATCAAGACCGGCTCGCTCTGTCGCACCGATCGCGTGGCGAAGTATAACCAACTCCTGCGGATCGCGGAGGAACTTGGTGACAAGGCCGTCTACGGCGGTAAGATGCGCTAGTGGATCACCCTGGCTACGGCGAATTTCGTGCGCGGCGCGAGGCCTCGGTCTGGCAGCAGCTCAACCGGGTGTTGCGCGCGCTTCTGGCCATCGCGTTCATTCTCGTGATCGTCAGTTTGTTTATCCCGCAGCACAAGAAGCTCACCCAAAGCCGGGCCGAAATTGATCAGCTGCAAGCGCAGGTGAATGAGCAGAAAGTGGTGCTCGCGCGTCAGACGCGGGAGGTGAATCTGCTCAAGACCGATCCAGTCTATCTGGAAACCATCGCGCGCGACCGGCTCGATTTGATGAAGGAAGGCGAGACCATTTTCCGGCTGGAACCGCCCGCTGCGCTGAAGCGGAAGTAACTGCGGAGGCGGACGCGCGCAGGCTCGCCGGCTTGGTTAGGCGGCTTCGGGTGCCTCGCGGGCACGATCTTCAAAGCGCGTGTATTCCTTGATAAAGGTCAGCGGCACATCGCCGGTCGGACCGTTACGCTGCTTCGCGATGATCAGGTCCGCTTTCCCTTCCGATTCCTGCCGCTCCTCATCCGTGTCCGCGTAATATTCTTCCCGCACCAGCAGGCCCACAAAATCCGCGTCCTGCTCGATGCTGCCGGACTCGCGCAGATCGCTCAGACGCGGACGCCCCTTACTGTCGCCGGTGCGGTTTTCCGGATTGCGATTCAACTGCGCGAGCACGATCACGGGAATTTTGAGCTCCTTCGCCAGGCTCTTTAACCCCGCGGAAATTTCGGAAATCTCGATCTGCCGGTTTTCTTGTCCCCGCCGGCTGGTGGAACGCAAAAGCTGCAGGTAATCGACCACCACGAGCTGAATATCGTGTTGCGATTTCAAGCGCCGCGCCTTCGCACGCAACTCCAGGATGTTCAGCCCCGCCGTGTCATCGATGAACATTTGCGCCTCCGCCAGTTTTGAGGCCGCCGAGGTGAGGGTGGAGAAATCGCGTTCGGCCAGAAATCCATCCCGCACCTTTTTCGAATTCACCCGGGCGCGCGAGCAGAGCAGGCGCTGCACGAGCTGTTGAGCGCTCATTTCCAGGCTGAAGATCGCGACCGCTTTGCGGCACTCGATCGCGACGTGTTCCGCGATATTCATCGCGAATGCCGTCTTGCCCATGCTCGGCCGGGCCGCGACCACGATCATCTCCGCGGGATGCAAGCCGCTCGTCATTTCATCGAGCATTTTGAAGCCGGTGGAGATCCCCGTGATGCTGCCGCGATTCGCATAGAGCGCCTCGATCGCTTCGATCGCTTCCATGACCTGCTCGCGCATCGTGGGCATCTGGCCTTTGAAGCGGTCCTCGCCCACCGCGAAGATTTTTTTCTCCACTTCATCGAGCAGATTGTTGACCTCGTCCTGTTCTTCGAAGGAACGGCGGACGCTTTCCGTGCAGGCGGCGATGATCTGGCGCAGGATGAATTTATCCCGCACGATCTCGAGGTAGTAGGTCACGTTCGCCGCCGTCGGCACGAAGGTGAAGAGATTCGTGATCGCGGCCGCACCGCCGACCGCGTCGA
This sequence comes from Chthoniobacterales bacterium, assembly GCA_038233435.1. Taxonomy (GTDB): domain Bacteria; phylum Verrucomicrobiota; class Verrucomicrobiia; order Chthoniobacterales; family UBA10450; genus JACCTI01. Next base: position 10,753 of record JBBSLZ010000043.1, on the reverse strand, counting down.
GCGTGTTTCGGTCGCGCAAGACCTGCGTGAACGTGATCAGGTCGATGCCTTGGCCAGCGTTCCAGAGTTCCACCAGCGCGGAGTAGATGATCTGGTGCGCCGGGATGTAGAAATACTCTTCGTTAATCTTCTCCACGCACTCCGCGATGATATCGCGCGGGGAAATGAGCATGGAGCCGAGCACGCCTTGCTCGGCCTCGATGCTATGAGGCAGGGTGCGACCAATATCCTGCGAAGAAACTGTGAGCGGAGTGTGAGTAACTTTTCCGCCGTTCCGCGCCGCCGAGCCTCGGCCAGCGCCATTTGTCGCTGTCTTGCGAGGCCCCTCAGGATGACTCCCTTGGGGATCTCTCGGCATTGCTACTTAGTATCGCGTCGGCGTGGGGAACGATTCTTGGAATCGGATTCGGTGGCGTCGGTGGCTTCCGGCTTCGGTTCGGCCGCGGACTTGACGGTGAATTTCAGGGTCGCGGTGACGTCGGAATGAAGCTTGATCGGCAACTCGTGCTCGCCGGTGGACTTAATTGGATGCTCAAGCGCGAGCTTGTGGCGATCAATTTCAAAGCCGATCTCATTCTTCAGACGCGTCGCGATGTCGTTCGCGGTCACGGAGCCGAACGCTTTGCCGGACTCGCCGGTCTCGAGCGTGAAAATCATCTTCGATTTGCCAATGCGGCGCGCGATTTCCTCCGCCTCGTTCAACTCTTTCGCTTCCCGCTCGGCGCGTTTCGTCTTCAACATGTCGAGCTTGCGCATGCTCGACTTCGTCACCTCATAGGCTTTGCCTTGGGGGAGGAGGAAGTTGCGGGCAAACCCGCGGCGCACTTTGACGACATCGGCTTCGGCGCCGAGCCCGGGGATGTTTTCGGTGAGGATGATTTCAGTGGAAGGCATGACGAAAAGAGGGGTTTGCCGCTGCGAAGCGCAACGGGGAGCCCGATTATAGAGGGAGACGAAGGGCTGTCAACGCGCGCGCCCTTTTTTCCAGCGTGCCAACGAAAACCTTCGCCTTAGACCATCCCGAGCTTCATCCGCCCGGCTTCGCTGATCATATTTTGGTTCCAAGGTGGATCCCAAACCAGATCGACTTGCGCTTCGTCCACGCCTTCGATGCTCATGATTTTGCTCTGCGCATCGTGCGCGATCGCCGGACCCATTCCGCAACCGGGCGCGGTCAGGGTCATCTTCACTTCCACCTTCGTGCCGCCATTCTCGCTCTTCTGCAGTTGGCAATCATAGACCAAGCCGAGATCGACGATGTTAACCGGAATTTCGGGGTCGTAGCATTGGCGCAGTTGATCCCAGACCGCCTTATCGTCCACTTCGCCGACTGTGCCGGTGGAGGGAGCTTTGGTGCCGTTCGCGGCCGCTTCTGCCTTCTCTATGCCGAGCGCTTCGAGATCTTTTTCCGCGATGCGCGATAGTCCCATCGCAGTCGCGATCGTGTAACTGCCGCCGAGCGTCTGTGTGATCACGCCGGTGGTGCCGGACGGAATGGTGATCTTGTTTCCGCTCGGAATCTGGATCGACTCCGTGTCGCGGTTGAGAGTGAATTCAGTGTTTTCGTGCATACGTCAGGGATTTTTACTGGCCACAGATTAACACAGATTTTCACGGATGAAGAATTCCCCATCCGTGTTTCATCCGTGTCAATCCGTGGCCAAAACGATCTTCACTTTCCCGCTCGTGCCAGCGGAAAGCTGATCGAAGAGAGTAGGGGATGTCCCGCCAGCCGGAGTCGGAGCTTTCGCCGGCGCAGTATCACCTGAGAGCGCATTCCGAAGCGCGCCTTCCACCAGTTGCGCGCAATGAATCCGCACTGGCGGCAAGGCTCCGAGCGGCGCAGCCAATTCCTCACCAGACATCGCCTTTGCTTCTTCCAGCGTCTTTCCGGCGAGCAATTCCGTCGCCACACTCGCGACCGCGATCGCTGTCTGACAGCCGAAAGACTGGAAGCTGGCGCGATCGATGATCTTCCGTCCGTCCTCCTCTTTAAATTTGATCCACATCCGTAGCATGTCGCCGCAATCCGGGCTGCCGACCGTGCCGACCGCGTCGGCGTCGTTCATTTCGCCGAGGTTGCGCGGATTTTTCACCGCCGCTTCGATGCGTGCTTCGAGATTTTCGTCCGTGCTCATGATTGGTCCAAATGGTAACGCGGCAACGCGGAATCGACCTCCGCACTGTAGGCGTCGATCCCGCCGCGCAGGCTCTTCACATTCTCGAAGCCGTGCCCTTGAAAATAGGCGGCGGCGTCCAGGCTGCGCGCGCCTTGGTGATCATAGATGACCACCAGATCGCCGCGCGACCATTTCGCTAAAATCTCCTGCATCAGTTCCTGCGTGAACAAGTGCGCGTCCGGCAATTTCACCGACTCGAATTCTTCGCGCGTGCGCACATCGAGAAGATGTGTCGGCTCCTCTATGGTTAGCCGTGCCGCCAACTCGCGTGGCTCGATCTGCATCGCGCGCTCCGCCGTGTCGCTGGCGAGGATGTGATCGATCGCTTTCTCGACATCCACGTTTTCATTCCGCGCACACACACCTGCGAGCGTTTCGTCCGGGCTGAAGCCGCAACTGCTGCAACCGCCGATGTGATACTTGCGGAACATGGCGCGTTGGGCACCGGGGAACTGTAGCAGCAGTTCGCGCATCGTGATGTTCGGATCGATCGTCGCGGTCGCGGAATTCATGGACTTTCAAAATAGAGGCAGGCGTGTTTCCCGCAACTCTGGGGAGCGCACGGTTTCACCGTGCTGGTGATCGCATTCTGCGAATCACGAACTTTGCTGCGGAGGAAGGTGTCGTCGCGGGAGATTCTGCGCGTTACGAAGTTCGTTTCGGCAGGGCTGGCCCGCCTTTCGAATCGTCGGCTTGATCCCACGCTGATCCGCACCTCGCCCGGGAATTTTTCTGCTCCGTTCCGTCATATTTATCTCAAGATCAGGTAGATATTGCAGTGAAAACCCGGCGTCTGGCACGGGAGCCGCTACCTAAGCGCTCGAAATGCATCGTGCCGAGCCATCTGGAACTGGCTCTGCGTCGGCACCTTCCGAGGAGTTCGGCGTAGAGACATACTCTCGTGTTCGTGCTGCTCACGGCAGCACGGGTTCGGTGCGCGGAAGCCTCGCGCTCTGTGCTGCATTGCTGCTCCTCAGTCTGGGCGCGGGTGAAGCCGCTTCGATCACGAAAAAAAATAACACGCAGAATCTCAACAAAGGCGGCAGCTGGAGCAACGGAGTGAGACCTGGAGTCGCAGATATCGCGGTCTGGGACTCCGGCGTGACGAGCGCCAACACCGCTGCGATCGGCGGAAACCTGAGCTGGCTCGGAATCCAAATCACGAACCCCGGCGGCCTGGTAACGATCGGTGCGACTGCCGGTCGAACGCTGACGCTCGGCAGCTCCGGCATCGACCTGAGCGCGGCGACACAGAACCTAACGCTGAACTGTGCCCTGATGCTGGGCGCAGCACAGACGTGGGATGTCACCACCGGCCGCCTCATCTCCGCAACGGGCGTGATCGGCGGAACCGGTGGGTTGACCAAAAGCGGTGCAGGCACGCTCTCACTTACTGGCCTGAACACTTACAGCGGCGGCACGACAGTGAACGGCGGCGTCGTGCAAATTGACACCGCGAGCAGCCTTGGCGCCTCCACTGCGAGCGCGACGATCAACGCCGGCACGATCGAACTCAACGCCGGCAAGACCATCTCCATGGGCCGCAATTTCCTGCTCGGAAGTTCCGCGAGCACGCTCCAGGTCGATACGGGATCCGCCTGGACGATCAGCGGGACGTTAAGCAACGCGGCGACTACCGGCAGCCTTGTCAAAACAGGCGCGGGAACGCTCGTACTAACGGCTGCGGCCGGAAACACCTATGGCGGCGCCGGTCAAACGACCGCGATCAACGGCGGCACACTTCAGGTCAGCCGCGATAACCTGCTCGGCGACACTGCCAACACCGTCACGTTCAACGGCGGCACGCTGCTGTTTTCCGCGGGCTTCACCAGCGCGCGCGCGATCTCACTCACCGGCGCCGGCACGATCGACACGGGCAACAACGCCGCGACATTCTCCGGCACGATCAGCGGCTCCGGCGCGTTGACGAAGAGCGGCGCGGGAACGCTGACGCTGTCAGGTTCGAACACCCATACAGGCGGCACCACCATCACCGGGGGCAGCACCAGCATCGTGAGCGTAAGCAGCGCCGCGAATCTCGGAAATGGCGCAGTGAACATCAACGGTGGTTCGTCGCTCCTGACGAACGGATCGTTCACGTTCTCGAACGGAATGGTTCTGGGCGCGACTGGCGGAACCGCGCAAGGCGACGGCAACACCGTTTCCGGGATTTTGGACGTCGCCAGCGGCACCACGCTCACCCTCAGCGGTCTCGGCATCAGCGAGGTCACGAGCGGCACCGGGCGACTCGAGAAGCTCGGCGCCGGCACGCTGGTCGTGAACACCACGAATACCTACAGCGGCGGCACCTACATTCATGATGGCATCTTCGTCTTCGGCAACTCAGGCGCACTTGGCCCACAGCCGACAAACGATCCGACTTTCAATCAGCTCACGGTCGACAACGGCGCGCAATTGCAGCTCAGCGTCGGAGGGGCCTTCCGTCGGAATGTCCTGATCGGCACGGGCGGCGGCGCTTTCGGCGCCACGACTACCAGCAACCTCGCCTATCGCAATGGTGTCTTCAGCAATGTGGTCGGCCAAAGTGGCGGCGTCACGATTGCCAGCGGCGTGAATGGCTTCGGTGGCGCCAATACTTTCACCGGCAACCTCATCGTAAGCAGCGGCGCAGTGGCAGCGATCAGCCGCGACGCGAACCTCGGCGCATCTGCGAACCAGGTGTTCCTCAATGGCGGAACGTTGCGCGTGGAAGACGGGATCGATATCACCACCAGCGGCGGAACGGCGGCGACAACCGTGCTCGCGACCTTCAGCACCAGCCGGCAGATCAATCTCGGCGCAGGCAGCAGCACGATCGAGGTGAAGAACTACGCCGATACGAACAACAGCTTCGACGTGAGCGGCAGCAACCCGATCGTCCCGAGCGGTGGGCGCCCGACCTCCCACCTCAACACCTTCACGATCAACGGCGCGGTCTCGGGCGCGGGCGCTCTCGCGAAAGCGGGAGACGGCACGCTCGTGCTCACAAACAGCACGAACAGCTACACTGGCGGAACAACGATCAACGCCGGCACTCTGAGCATTGCCGACCCGGCGGCGCTCGGCTCCGCGACCAGCGGTCTCACAATTAACCCCACGGGCGTCTTGCAGGCGACGGTATCATTCACCGACTCGCGCGCGGTGACGCTCGGCGGCATCGGCACCTCGACGAGCGGCGGCACGTTCGGCGTCAGCAGCGGCGCCACGGAGACACGGACCGGCATGGTCAGCGGAACGGGAAGCCTGACCAAGACCGGCAGTGGTACGCTGGCGCTCTCGGCCACGAACACCTACACCGGCGACACCTTCATTAACGCGGGCACGATCAGCACGACCAACAGTCAATCACTCGGTGCGCAACCGGCCGCCGGTAGCTCTACGGGGGCGGTCCACCTGGCCAACGGTACCACCTGGCAAAGTCTGGTCAGCTCGACCGGCGGCAATCGCCAGACGGAGCTGGTAAGCGGAACGGCGACGATCGACATCGGCACCGGCTACAGCCAGCAACGGAACGGTCTGATCTACGGCGCGGGCGGGATGATCAAGACGGGCGGCGGCACGCAGATCCTGACGAACGCAAACACCTACTCCGGCGGCACCACGATTAACGCCGGCACGTTGCAGGTGAACAACGCCAGCGGCAGCGGAACTGGGACCGGTGCGGTCGCTGTCAATAGCGGCGGGACCCTCAGCGGACTGCCGACGGCGAATGGCTTCACGAGTGCCGGCAGCATCTCCGGCACCGTGACCGTGAACAGCGGCGGCGCCATTGAAGCGCGGAGCGGCGGGACGTTCACGTTCGGCGGTCTGGCGCTGAACTCATCCTCGATCCTGAACCTTCAGCTCGGCACTCTCACGAGCACGCCCGTTATCAACGTCACAGGAGCCTTCACGCTCGCGGGAACGTCGACGATCAATATCGCCAGCTTCGCCGGTGGACTGGCCGCCGGCACTTACCAACTGATTAATTACACCGGCAGCGCCATCACGAACTTCAGCAATCTCTCACTCGGCAGCACCGCGGGCGGCGCTTTCACTTACGCACTTTCGAACAATCAGGGGAACACGTCGATCGACCTCGTCGTGACGGCGAGCAGCGTGGAATGGGGCAGCACGGGCGGCGGCGTCTGGAGCACCGTAGCGAACTGGACCGATAACAACAGCCCGAACGCTGCCGGAGCGGCGGCCAACTTCCTCGGCAAGATCACGAGCGCGTCGACCGTGACGGTTGATGGCGCCTTCACCGCCGGCACGCTCACTTTCGACAACGCGAAGAGCTACACGATCGCATCCGACGGTGCCGTTGGTCGGACCCTGACGTTGAACAACAACGGCACGGCTCAGATCAGCGTGCTCGCCGGGAGCCACACCATCTCGGTGCCGGTCGCGCTCACCAGCAATCTCGACGTCGCGGCCAGCAGCGGGACGGCCCTCACGCTGAGCGGCGCGATCTCCGAGAATAGCGCAGGCCGCACTTTAACCAGTTCCGGCCCTGGCACCGTGACGCTGAGTGGCGCGACCGCGAATACCTACACCGGACTGACGCAAGTAGCCGCGGGGACGTTGAGCCTGAACAAAACAGCCGGTGTCAATGCAATCGGCACCGGTGGATTGCTGATCGACGACGGTGCCACCCTCAGCCTGCTGGCGTCGAATCAGATCGCCGACACGGCTTCGGCGACGGTGAACGGCACGTTCTCGTTTGGCAATTTTTCGGAAACACTCGCGGCGCTCAACGGAACCGGCAGCGTCACCGTCGGGGCGGGGGGCACGCTGACCGTCGGCGCTTCGAACAATCTCGACTCACAATTCGACGGCATCATCAGCGGCGCGGGCACGATCACCAAAACCGGCACCGGCACGCTGACGCTGAATGGCGCGAACACTTTCGGCGGTGCGGGTCAGACCGTCACCCTGCAAAGCGGCAGCCTGCAGGTGTCGTCCGATAACAATCTGGGTAACGCGGCGAACAGCATCACCTTCGCCGGCGGCACGCAACTGTTCTGGGGCGGCTTCAGCAGCGCTCGCGCTGTGATCCTGGCGGCGAACGGGACCTTCAACACGAATAACAACTCCGCGACTTTGAGCGGCGTCATTAGCGGCACCGGCGTGCTGATCAAAGCAGGAGCGGGAACGCTGACGCTCTCCGGCACGAACAGCTATTCCGGCGGAATGCAAATCACCGGCGGCAACAGCAGTGCAGTTTCTGTTTCCAGCGCCGCGAATCTCGGCACTGGCGCGGTCACGATCAGCGGGGGCTCGTCGCTCAACACGACCGCGAATATGACTTTCTCGAATGGCATTGTCCTGGGCGCGATCGGCGGAGCAAATCAAGCCGACGGCAACGCGGTCTCGGGCGTGTTTGACGTCGCGACCGGCACCACGCTGACACTCAGCGGCACCGGCATCAGTGAGACCAGCGCAAACGGTGGACGGTTAGAGAAGCTAGGCGGCGGCACGCTCTACGTCAGCACGGCCAACAGCTACAACGGCGGAACTTATCTACACGATGGGACGTTGGTCTTCGACAACGCACTCGCGCTCGGACCGCAGCCGCTCGATAACCCGACGCAAAACGCGCTCACGATCGATAACGGCGCGCATCTCGTGCTGACTCAAAGTGGCGCATTCAAACGCAATGTTTACATCGGTAACGGCGGCGCCGGATTTGGCGCGACGAACGCAAACAACGTGGCGTTCCGGAACGGCGTATTCTCGAACGTCACCGCCCAAAGTGGTGGCGTTACCTCCGAGAGCGGGACGAACGGATTCGGTGGCGCAAATACCTTCAGCGGCAGTGTGACGGTGAACAGCGGCTCCGCCATCAGCATCAGCCGGGACGTGAATCTGGGCGCTTCCGCCAACCAGCTGAACCTCGCCGGTGGTTCGACCCTGAAGATCGAAGACGGCGTGAACATTGTGACGAACACCTCGGTGCAAGCGACGTTCGCGACCGCCCGGCAGATCAACCTCGCGACTGGCCAGGCCACGATCGACGTCAGCAATACGAATAATGCGACCAATCCGCTTCCGACCGTGCTTGCTGCGCACACCAACACCCTCACATTGAATGGGACGCTCACGGGCGCCGGTTGGTTGGTGAAGAGCGGCGCCGGCACGCTGGTGCTCGGCAACGCGTCGAACAGCTACAGCGGTGGTACCATCATCAACGCCGGCATTCTGAGTGCATCGACCGCCTCAGCCTTGGGCGACGCGAGCAGCGGGCTCACGATCAATGCAAGTGGCATCCTCCAGAGCACGGGAACGTTCTCGACCGCTCGCACCACGACGCTCGGCGGCACCGGTGGAGCCTTGAGCGGTGGCACCTTCGATGTGACGTCTGCGTTCGACGCAGAGCGCACCGGCGTGCATAGCGGCACCGGCAGCCTGACCAAGACGGGCACTGGGACGCTGACGTTGTCGGGCGCAAACACCTACACCGGCGGGAGCTACATCAACGGCGGAACGGTCGCGATCAATACCGGCTCAAGCCTGGGGAGCTTGAGCGGAGCTGCCACCCTCGGAAATGCCACGCTCCAGGTCGTGCAAAGCATCAACAGCAGCCGCAATTTCAGCCTCACCAGTTCCGGCAGCACGTTCGAGGTGGACGCGGGGGCGACTTACACGCTCTCCGGCACAGTGAGCGGGGCAGGGATTTTGAACAAAACAGACGAAGGCATCCTCACGCTCGCCGCGCAAACACCTACACCGGCGGCACGAACATCAACGCCGGAACGGTGGTGGTGAACAGCGCTGCCAGCCTCGGGAACGGCGGGACCTTGACGGTGAATGGTGGCACGCTGGCCGTGGCGACCGGTTACACCACAAGTCGAAATCTCACGCTGGGCAGTGCCTCGGGCACCATCCAGGTGGATCCCGCGCAGACCTATACCTTGACCGGCGTGGTAAGCGGGAGCGGCGCCTTGACGAAGAGCGGGACGGGAACGCTTACGCTCACCGGCGCGAACACCTACACCGGGCAGACAGTCGTGGACTACGGAACCTTGACTGCTGCGGGAACCGGCACCGGCGCCACAGGCGCGCTTGCGACGACGACAGCGATCACGGTGAACGGCTCCGGCACCCTGCTGCTCGGTGCGAGCAACCAGATCAATGATTCCGCGCCCATCACCTTGAACGGCGGAACCATCGCGAAGGGAGACTTCAGCGAAGGCAGCGCTTCTGCAGTCGGCTTAGGTGCCCTCACGCTCTCGGGCCCCGGTTCAAACCTCGATTTCGGGACCGGCGCCGTCGGCATCCTGAGCTTTGCCAGCTTCACGCCCGGCATACCCGGCGACCTTGATGTGCTCACGATCGCTAACTGGACCGGGGTGGCGAACACGATCGGATCCCTCTCCACCGATCGCCTCATCTTTAACGGAACGCAGAACGCGAATCTCGCCTACTTCAGCTTCACCGGCTATAGCGGCGCGACGCAGTTTAGCCTCGGCAACAACCTCTACGAGGTGACGCCGGTCACGCCGGTGCCGGAGCCCACGACCTACGCCGCCGCTGCGTTGGCAGCAGTAGCGGTAGTTTGTCACCTAGTCTCGCGTCGGCGCCGACGCGCAAGTTAAGGTTGGGAGCGTTTGCCGCCGGTTCGAGAGCCCGGCGGTGTTCATGCAGTGCGCTTCGCGCCGAACTTCAGAGAGCTACAGCTTCGCGGGATCGGCGAGCAGCTCGGTCACGCGTTTGAGCAAGCGCCCGGCGCCGCCGCCATCGAGGCTGCGGTGATCGAAGCTGAGCGTCAGTTCCGCTTGCGTCGTCGGGACGAATTGTTGCTTCTCTTCGTTCCAAGTCGGCGCCTTTTTTCCGGCACCCAGACCGAGGAGGAAAGTTTGATCGGGCAGCGGGATGGGCGTGCCCCAATCCAAGCCGAAGGTGCCGAAATTCGACACGGAGGCGATCCCGCCCGAGGTCATCTCTGTCGTGAGACGGCGGCGGCGGCCGAGATCGACCAACTCGGTATAACGACTGGTGAGATCGGCCAGCGATGTCTGGTCGGCATTCCGAATTACCGGAACCATAATGCCGTCCTGCGCTTCCACCGCCACGCCGATGTCGATCGATTCTGAGCGGATCGCGCGAGAGCCAATCAAGCGTGCCGCGGCCGCCGGCGTCTCCGCCAAGGCCAGGGCAAGCGCACGAAGAACATAGAGAGCAGGGCCCGGTTTCGGATCGCGCTTCTTGCGATCTTCCAAGACCGGATCGAGACTAACCGAGAGACCTACGGTGGCGAGTGGACGCGTCCAACTGCGCCGCATCGCATCGGCCACGCCGGTGCGAATCGCGCTGGCGTCTTCCGCGGTGTGTTTCTCCAGCCCGCCGAGGAACGATTCCAGATCTTTGATCGTAACGCGGCCGGCGTTTCCGCTTCCCTGGATTCCGGCGAGGTCGGCGTGCGATAACTGGAGGTCGGCCATCCGTGCACGGATCCGGGGCGAGAGGAACCCAGCGCCTTTCGCGCCAACGGGAACGGGCAGCACGCCCGTCTGATCGACCTGGAAATGCGAACCCGTCGGCACTGGCGCCAGTCCCTTCTCATCGACCTGAAAGTGCGAGCCGCTTCCGGT
>JBBSLZ010000042.1:0-15785 GCA_038233435.1 Chthoniobacterales bacterium | reverse complement strand
GGGCGTCGCCGAAGCCGCAGTGCGTGGCGTCTTGCCCGCATGAGGCGGCGGCGCGGGTAACGGGTCCGGAGTTGCTTAGGAATGTGATCGCGCGGCGGGGGCGGGATGGGTAGGGCGGAGAGAAGGGGGATGGAGCTACGCGGGGGAAGGCCGAGGGGGGAAGGGATGGGGGGAACTTTGCGCCTCGTCGCACTCGCACGTCCCACAGGGACGTGGCTACATGACGGATTGGCACGCGGATGGCTTGGCACGGGCTCGACTTTTGGGTGTGGTCGTTAGGCTGGTTGGGCTCTGCTGAAAAGCGGCGCGGGGACGCGCACGCACTCCAAAGCGCTGCGCGCGGAAATTTTTCGCGGCGGTGAGGGGGAGGCTCGGGATTCGCTAGCTGAGGAATTCGGCGACGGGCTCCATGGAGTCGATGTGGGCGCAGAAGATCTTGAAGGCGGCGAGGATGGGGACAGCGAGGATGACGCCGGCGATGCCCCACATCCAACCCCAGAAGGTGAGGGAAAGCAGGATGATGACGGGATTCAAGGTAAGGGAGCGGCCCATGACGTAGGGGGTGATGAGGTGGCCTTCGATGGTGGCGATGACGAGGTAGGTGGCGGGGAAAAGGAGGGCGAAGCCGAGACTGTCGTAGCTGAGGATGGCGCCGACGGTCATGCAGAGGATGCCGGTGAGGGCGCCGACATAGGGGACGAAATTAAGGACGGCGACGAGGACGCCCCACATGATGGGATTGCTGAGGCCGAGGAAGCCGACGGCGGTGCCGACGGCGAGGCCGAGGCTGAGGTTAATGAGGGTGATGGTGAGGAGGTAACGGGAGATGTGGGACTCGATCTCGTGGGCGATGGAGACGGCGCGTTTTTTGTCTTCGAGACGGGGCATCATTTTGATCAGCTTGGAGAGGAAGACTTCGTCGTAGGCGAGGAGGAAGTAGAGAAGGATGAGCAGGAGAACGACGCTGACGGCGAATTCCGGGGTGCGGCCGAAGAGGGAGCCGCTGATGGGGCTGGGCTTGACCGCGACGACGGTGGGGGTCTGGGGGGATGCTTCGGGAGCGGTCAGTTTATCGATCTCGCCGCTGGCTTTGGCGACCTGCGCCATCGGTTTTTTGAGCGGGAGGAGTTTCTGCTGGAGCTGCTGCATGCCGTAGGGTGCTTTTTCAAGCCAACCGGCGGCGGGGGTGGCGAGGAAGGAGATGGCGTAGCCGAGGATGGCGATGACGCCGACGAGCAGGATGCCGGCGGCGAAGGCGGGGCGGAGGCCGATTTTTCCGAGACCGCGGAGGAGGGGTTTAAAGAGGTAACTGAGGAGGACTGCGAGGACGATGGGGAGCAGGACGGAGCGCATGAAATACATGGTGTAAAAGAGCGCAAGGACGAAGAGGCCGGTGAGTGCGAAGGAGCGGACATCGAAGGGACGTTGCAGGAGATGGGGGATGCGGAGGCGCGGGGCGGGGAGCGGCTCGGCGAGGGGCTCGGGAGGCGTGGAGGTTTTTTCTGGTTCGCTCATTTTGAGTTGAATCGCGGCTGCGAGAGGATTTGCGCGCGCTGATGCGGTGGGCTGGAAACTTGACGGCTGGGAAGCCGTCACTCCTTGAGGGGGAGGCCGGGGAGTGGGGTGGGCTCGATGGGTGGCGCGGTGGGGAGTGGCGGGGGGGTGGGAAGAGGCGCGAGGACGCGGCCGCTGGTGGTGGTGAGTTTGCCATTGGCGACCTGGACGTCTTCAACGCGGTAGAGGCTGCCGCGGCGGCGGGATGCGGTGGTTTTGCCATCGATGTATTCGGAGCGCCAGTAGAAGCGTTCCATTTCGTCGAGGTGGAGGGGGCGGGCGCCGCGGCGGCCGAAGACGACGGTCTGGCCGCCCGTCTCGTCGACGACGTGGTCGCGATCGAGGCCGCGGGAGACGGCGAGGGCTTCGCCGTGGGTGTGGTAGGTGGCGATGAGGCGCGGGTTTGGCCGGGGGCTGAAGCCCATCGCGCCGGGGACGGTATCGGGGGAGATGAGCTGGACGACGCGGAGGCCGTTTTTGCCATCGGCGAGGAGGGCGAACATGGAGGCGTTGACGCTGCCGATCTGGACGGCGCGGGTGTCGTTGAGCGCGCCGCCGGCGTTAAACATCTGGTCGAGGCGGGGGCGTTCGGGATTCTCGATATCGATGATGGCGAGGCCTTCGGGGCCGTTGGCGACGTAGGCGTAGGTGCGGGCGAGGTAGAGACGCTGGGCGTGGTTTAGCCTAACGACTGCGCCGGGGATGGGGCGGGGGTGGATGGGGTCGGTGAGGTCGAGGACTTTGAGGCCGTCATCGTCGCTGACGAAAGCGTAGCGGAACTGGAGGGAGACGCAGCGGGGATTGCGGAGGGAACCATCGGTGAGCTGGCCGACGAGGCGGGGCTGCATCGGATCGCTGGCATCGATGACGAAGAGGCCGCGCGGGGTGGTGAGGTAGAGGCGATGGCCGGCGGCGGTGACGTAGGTGGCGCCGGTGAGGAGGCCGCCGGGGTTAAAGGCGACGCCTTTTTCGAGGAAATTGTTGTCCGGGTTTCCGTCCACGAGGGTGGCCACGTTGACGACGACGAGGCCTTCTTCGAGATCGGAGACGAAGGCGTAGGCGTAGAAGGGATCGATCGGTTGCTCTTCATTTGAGGGCAGACGGACGCGGCCGGGATCGAGGGCGAGGGTGCTGGGGAGGGCGATGGAGGTGGCAAATTTCGTGGCCACGTAGGTGCGCTGGCCGAGGGGCGAGACGGGCGAGGTGACGATGCGCTCGGAGAAGCCTTTTTGGTCGATATTAGCGACATCGAAGACTTCGAGGCCGCCGGGGCCGTTAGCGGTGTAGAGGTATTCGCCGCGGAGGACGAGATCCTGCACGTTTTTGCCGCCGTGCTCGTGGGCTTCTTCGAGCTCGGAATGGGCGGCGAGGTGTTTCTGATAGTTTGCCGGGTAGGCGATCTGGTGGAGGTGGCTGCCGATGGCGGCCTGCGGCTCGGTGGGTTCGGTCCAGACGACGGCGTGGAAACCTTCCGGGCCTTCGGCGACGTAGGCGTAGCGGCCGAAGAAATTGACCGTGCCGGTGCCGAAGCCGAGGAGCTGGGTCATCCAGGCGTTGTTGTCGTTAGACCTGGACAAGTGGCAATCGGTGCAGTTTTTGGTGGTGCCGACGCCGCTGGTGGTGTGGGGGAAATGCGGGTTAAAGGCTTGGCCGCTGTAGCCTTCGGCGGAGACGGTTTGGGCCTGGGAGTAGACCCATTCGCGGTTGCCGGTCTGCGAGCTGACGACGACCGCGCTGGAGGAGCGGATGACGGCGAGGCGGTTCTTTTTCACACTGCCATCGAGGCCGAGCATGAAGACGTCGTCGCGCACGACCTGGGGATTGTAGGTGGTGTAATTCCGGTCTGTGACGCCTTCGAATTTATTCTGCGGGACGCGCTGATTCGCTTTCATGGGGAGATGGCAGCCGAAGCAACTGGTGGCCCAGGAGGTGTGGCAGATCTGGCAATCCATCGTCTCGTTAGCGTGAGCGAGGGCGGGCGCGGCGGCGCCGGTGGAGTGAAGGTCGCCGCCCCAGGTGGTGCCGTCGCGGCGGAGCGTTTTCGCGTAGGCGGACTTGGGATTGTAGTGGGCGGAGAGGGGATCGACGGTGTCGATGGTTTGGGGGATTTCCCAGCGAATGTCGGGTGACATGCTGGATTGCTGGAAGAGGGCGGCGCCCCGCCAGGAGAAGCGCGGGCCCCAGGGTGTGTTGCTGGTGTTGAGTAAATCGACCTGGCCGCCATTGCCGCTGGTGATGAGGGTGGGGCGGGCGCCGACGGTGCCGTGGCAATCGATGCAGGTGATGGCGGTGGCGTTGCGCGGCTCGCCGTAGAGCTGGCCATTGCCGTGGACGTCGAGATTGAAATGGCAATCGACGCATTGCATCCCGCGCTCGAGGTGGATGTCTTTCAGGTGGACGGCTTTTGCGAATTTTTTCGGATCGTCGTGGGCGATGCGATTATCTTGGCGGTCGAGCAGATTGCCTTTGCGGTCTTTTTTGAAGACGGCGCGAAAGACCCAGCCGTGGCCGTGGTAATCGGCAAATTGGGTGTGCTGTAGTTTCGGATTTAACTCCGCGACGCGGGCGAGGAAATCGGGGTCGCCCCAGAGGCCGCGGGCGGCGGCGGCCTCGGGATTGCGCTGGGTGGCCACGACGAGTTCGGCATCGGTGGGATCGTGTTGCTGCTGCGGATACATCAGCTCGCCGTCGGTTTCCTGATCCCACCAGGTGTAACCGAGATAGGGGTTCACGAACATGTTGCCCTGATGCATGTGGCAGTTCATGCATTGGCTGGAGGGAATGGCGCGGGTGAATTGGTGCTTGATGGGATGGCCGGGCTCGTTTTTCGGGATCGATTTATCGGCGGTGAAACTAAGGCCCTGGTGGCCGTATTTGCTCCACCAGCCGGAGTTGGTGGGCGAGCGATCGTTGGCGTAGATGACGTGGCAGGCCGAGCAGCCGCTGGAGCGGTAATCGCCGGGGTGATCGTTAGACCCGAGGAAGCCGAGGAGCGGATCGTGCAGGCGGGTTTTTTGAAGGCCGAGGAAGACGGGGTCGGTGCGATTAAGGGTGCCGAGGCCGCGCTCGGAGAGGCGGCGGAGGGGTTTGCCGGGGGGCTCGTTGATGGTGGGATTGCCGAGCTGGAGCACTTTTTCGCCGCCTTTTTCGAAGATGCGGAGAATGTTGCCGGGGGCGCTGAGGTTGAAGCGAGGGAGGGGATCGAGGAAGGGGAGGATGCCGTGGAGGGCGGTGTCGTTAGGCGTGACGGGGGTGTAATTGACTAGGCGGAGCGGGACGCCATCGGCGCCGTAGGCCTGGCCGTAGCGGTAGTTTTTGTGCGGAGAGCTGCCGTTATTGTAAAGGGCGGCGCCCCAGAGAGTGGCGCCGTGATTCATCATGCTGTGCTGCACGTTCCGAATGATCTCGCCGTGACAGAGGCCGCAGGAGAGTTCGGCGACGCGGAGGTCGCCTGGATTCATGAAGCGGATGAACTCGGGGGATTCGTGATTGAGCCAGACGTTTGAGGCGGGTGGGTTGGCGGAGGTTCTCCAGAACTCTTTATGCTTGGGCGGGATGTGCGCTTCTTCCTTGGTGAGGCCGCGGCGCGGGTCGCCGCCGTGGCAATCGGTGCAGCCGAGGACCACGTTTGGGGAGGAATGCATCGGCTCGACGCCGGCGTGGCATTGATTGCAGCCGACGCTTTTGGCGTCGGCTTGGACTTGGGTTTGGTCGATCCAGTTACGCGAGGGCGGAGCGGCGGGGCGGGTGATGGGCGTGTCGGGGGAGATGGAAGTGGGTGGGAGAGTTTGGGCACTCGTGAGATGGAGCGCGCAGAGAACAGGGAAGAGGAAACGTCCAACGTTGAACGTTGAACGTTGAACGTCGAATTGGGGAAAGATGGATGGGCGCATCAGCGGTTGGCCTTGGCTGTACGGATGCTGGTGACGAAGATTCGGATGAGGGCGTCGGTCTCGCTTAGGAGAGATTCGATCTTGCTCGGGGCTAGCATGGGGACGCGATGGACTAGGCGGAGCCAGCGATGGGATTCGCGAATCTCTTTTAGGCAGATGCCTAGCTTATGGATGAAGTCCTTGCGCGACTCAGCGGCCTGCAATTCACCGTGATTGGCCAAGGGCGAGGTGCCGCAACGCAGGAGTTGGTCCGCGACGTGGCGCCCGGCTTTGGTGGCGGGCAAGGCATCAACGACTCGAATAATCCGGACGGCGTATTCGAGCAGGCGTTCTTCGAGATCATAGACGCGCTGATCGGCCTGCTCCCCAAGTTCGACGTTGGATGTTCGACGTTCAACGTTCGACGTTTTCCTTTTCCCGCCAGAGCCATACTGACTGGCGTCCTCTCGCACTCGGGCTGCTTTCTTCTTCATCAGTAGGTCAGGGTGACGGTTAAAATCCCGCTGAACAAAAAGTCGTCCACCGGCCCGACCGATTCCTGCTCGAAGCCCGGGACGGGCCGGGTGTTGGCGCGGTAAATATCCTGGAACCCGGCGGCCGGGATGAGAGCGCCGAAGCCCGCGCTGACAATGATGTTATCGGTCAGAAGCGGACGCCATTGCACGCCGAGGCTGACGTCGAGGCCGATTTCGTTGCTGGCGTGGTTGGTGAAAAGCACGCGGCGGGTCGGCTCGGTGGTGGTGGTCCAGATGTAGTTGCAATTAAAGAACGCTTTCAGTTTAGGCGTGACCTCGGCATCGGCGCCGTAGCCGACGATGGCGACGCCGGGGTTGACGAAGTTGGCCTGGCCTTCGGTTTTACTGCTGCGGAAATTCGGCACCAGACTATCGCGCTGTTTAAAATTTACGACGGTGCCGCCGAGGTTGAAGCCTTGGTGGACGTAGTAGCTGAAGGGGCCGCCGATGAAGAAGGGCCGATCGAGAATGGTATCGAAGCCGCTGGCCTGGCCGTTGGTCGGGTTATCGTCGCCGCTGGCGTAGAAGAAGGAGAGCTTGTGGCGGAGCCAATCCTTATCGATCGAGAGTTCGAGCGCGGCCATCTGAGCGAAGATGCTGACACGCCGGCCGGCGATCCCGTTGAAGCTATCTTCGCCCAGCACTTGATAGAAGGCATGGGTGATATTGGCGCGGCCGATGTGCCCATCGCCGGCCCAGCCAAGGTAATAGGCCTGGACGTAATGATCGCGGACGGCGCCAATGGGCGCAGGGCGGGTGATGAGGCCGTCTTTATTATAATGGCGACTGGCCTGGTCGAAATTGGCGTGCAGGCTGAGTTGCGCGGTGTAGCCCTTGGCGAAGAAATCCTGCCGGAAGACGTTCGCGATCACGACCACCTGCTCGCGGGAGCTGAACTGGTTCAGATCGGAGTAGGTGTCCTTCTCGCGCATGTCGAAGGCGGCCAGATTGTATTGCAGGTGGTTGTTGTCGTAGTTCCCGAAGATGCGGACGCCGAGATTGGAATCGTTGAAAATGAAGCCGCGGAAATCGCTGACGAAGGGTTGAATGCCGAAGCGCGAGGAGATGAAATCGTAGTTCTGGGAGAGATCGCGCAGGTGGAGTTCGACGAAGGCTTCCTGGAGGGAAAAGAAATCCTTTCGCCGCGAGGTGCGATGCCGCTCCGAGCCGCGCGGATCGATATCGAGGACGTTTGCTTCTTCGATGGTGGTGTAATTGACGTTGTAAACGCCCAGGAAACGGAGCGCCCACTCGACCGGTTTGAAGGCGGTCTCGCCGCGGAAGAGGTCGATTCCGATCTGGAAATCGTTCGCGAAAAAGAGCTGCTCGCTGCGTCCGAAAAAATCTGAGCTGTTCGGCCGCGCCGAGCTGACTCCGCTCGGGACCGGCAGCCGGCGAGTCTCGAATTGCGCGAAATCAGCCAGAGTCAGATTAAGAAAAATATCGTCGCCGTAGATGGGCGCGTCGCCTTTAAGCAGACTCTGCAAATATGGGTGCCAAAGCTTTAACTCGCCGCTCTGGTAAGGCGTCTCGCTGCTCGGGTCCGCGTATCGTTGCCAACGCCCGAAGCCGATGAACCACCGATTCGGCACCGGCTGGATGCCCGGAGGCAGACCGCGGCCTTCCTCCGCCTCCGCGTATTCCGGAGACTCCAGCTTCGTCCGGCGCGGGACGACCTCGCGCACGCCGCGGCGCGGCAGCTCCAGCGAGCGCGGGACGGGTTCTTCCCCATAATCGGGCAGCTGGGGGAGAACGGGTGGGAAAAGATCCGGCGGAGGAGGCAGCTCGGGGCCATCGAGGGCGCCGGGATCGGGATTAAACTCGGAGGGCGGGAGGGGTGGCTCGAGCGGCTGCACATCCTCATCCGGGGTGAGCCAGGCGATCCGGGTCGAGTCGATTTTCGGTGCAGTCAGCGTCGTCTCCACCACTTGCGCGGAAGCCACCGCGAGGAGGGAGAAGAGAAATGCGGACGCGAATCGGGCGGCGCGCTCCGGTGTGAGACAACGCATTGCTATTTAGAATGCGCGAGAGAGTTGGCGATGTGCAAGCACATCGCGACGTGAGCGATAGACGATCCTTCGGCCCGACCTCGCACCGAAGACACAAGCGAGAAGCGCGCGGATCGGCCCTGCAGGGATAGGCGATTTACCCTCGCCAGTAC
Source organism: Chthoniobacterales bacterium (assembly GCA_038233435.1). GTDB lineage: Bacteria > Verrucomicrobiota > Verrucomicrobiia > Chthoniobacterales > UBA10450 > JACCTI01. The sequence continues at coordinate 7,662 of JBBSLZ010000042.1, read as the reverse complement.
GCCATTTCCTCGTTAAAAAATGAGCGTGCGCGGTCGTCTTTTTCTCCTTCTCGCTGGCGCCTTTTTGCTGGCGGCGCCCGTGTCAGCGCAATTAACCAGCGCGGACGTGCAGCGGGTGATCGAGCAAGCGGTCCGCCGCGCCGACCGGATCGCGCCGAACAGCGTCATTGCGGTGACGAACCGCGAAGGCTACGTCCTCGGTGTCTGGGTGGTGCGCGGCGGCGAACCGACCGCTCTCGAAGTGGCCACCTCGGTCGGGAAGGCGGGCACCGCCTCGTTCCTGAGCAGCAACACGAACGCCTTCACCAGCCGCACCGCGGGCTTCATTATCCAACAGCATTTCCCCCCTGGCGTCCGCAACCTTCCGCCCGGTCCGCTCGTCGGCGTCGGTTTTTCGAACCTGCCGTTTTCGGATGTGAACCGTTTCAAGAAAGCGGACTTCATCCCCGGTAGCGCGTCCCCTGGCACCTTCGGGTCGCCGATTCCGCTTACCTCGCTCAACGGCATTCCGGGCGGGTTACCTCTCTATAAGAACAACATTCTTGTGGGCGGAATCGGCGTGACCGGATCGGGGATCGAGTTCCCTCCCACCGCCTTCGTCGGCGATTACTCGAAGGACGAAGACATCGCGCTCGCCGGGCAGGCTGGCTTCACGCCGAGCCCGCAGATCTTTGCCTCCGATGTTTTCATCAATGGCATCTCGCTTCCGTACGTGGGCAGCTCGACCGGTTCGCTGGCGGGCAGCAGCGTGACCGGGAACGCGGCCGCGATGTATCCCGTAATCGCTTCGCCCGCGCCGTTTCCCTATCCGTTGGCCACTTTCGCCACGGTCAATGGCCAGGTTCGCCAGCCGATTATGGCCGACCCGATGCCCGGCACGATCAACGGCCAGCCGCGCCTCACCGCCGCCGAGGTCACCGGGATCATCACGCTGGCGGCGGACCGCGTTCGGACCACGCGCGCCGGCATCCGGCTGCCAGTCGGGCAACGGATGGAGGCCTTCATCACCGTGGTCAATAATCCGAATACGCCCGGCGTGGGGCCGAAGGTGCTGGGCACCTTTCGCACCGGCGATGCCACCCTTTTTAGTTGGGACGTGGCGGTGCAGAAAGCGCGCACGGTGATCGTGTTCTCCAGCCGGACGACCGCTTTCTCCACTCGCACGGTCGGCTTTCTTACCCAACGCAACTACCCGCCGGGGATCGATCCGGAATCGCCCGGTCCGTTTAATGGGCTGCAGGAAGAAGTCTCCGGTTTCGACCGCGCCGCGCTGCCGGCTCTCGTTCCGACCGCCGCGCTTCTCTCCGATCCGCCCTTTCCGCCCAATCCGATGCTGCCGAACGGGCTCACCATTTTCCCGGGTGGCTTCCCGCTTTATCGGAATGGCGAACTCGTCGGCGCCATCGGCATCAGCGGCGATGGCGTCGATCAGGACGATATCGTGGGCGCATCCGGCACCTCAAATTTTCTCCCGCCCGATGGCATCCGGGCGGATCAATTTGACTTCCGCGGGACGCGTCTTCCGTATGCAAAATTTCCGCGCGATCCGGAGGGTGGCCCGGGCATCGTCCCGGTGGTGATGCCGATCATCGCCGGGCTCGCGCTCCCGACCGATGCACTGGCCAACATTTCGACTCGAGTGGAGGTGGGGCCGGGCGACGGGCTCATGATCAGCGGGTTCATCATCTCGGGAGGCGGCCCCAAGAGGGTCGTGCTGCGCGGGATTGGCCCTTCGGTAGCCGATCATGGGGTGGCCAATCCGCTGGCCGATCCCGTCATCCGTCTTTTTCAAGCGGACGGCGCCGTCCTGGCGGCGAACGATCGCTGGCAGGACCATCAGCAGGCCGAAATCCTCGCCACCGGTCTCGCTCCGGCACGGGCCGACGAAGCGGCCCTCGTCCAAACCCTCGCGCCGGGAGCCTATACCGCCAGCCTAACGAGTGCCACGGGCGGGACCGGGATCGGTCTGCTGGAAGTCTACGATGTCGATCCTCTCTCCGCGGCCCGGTTGATTAACATCAGCTCGCGTGGCTTCGTCGGCGCGGGCGACCGGGTCATGATCGGCGGCTTTATTCTCCGCGGCGCCGGCGGGCGGCAGCGCGTTCTCGTCCGCGCCCTCGGCCCCTCGCTCGCCCGGCACGGCGTGGCAGGAGTGCTGGCGGATCCGACCCTCGAGGTGCGCGATGCCAACGGCGTGCTCCTGGCGGCCAATAACGATTGGCGCGACACTCAGGCCGGTGGGATCAGCGCGTCCACCCTGGCACCGGAGGAGAGCCAGGAATCCGCCGCCATGCTTTCGTTAACCCCGGGTGCGTACACCGCCACCCTACGCGGTGTGGATGGAAGTGCCGGGGTTGGATTGCTCGAAGTCTACCGCCTCGACTGAACAGCTCCCGCTGACGCAAACCTGGAGCCGGCCCGCCCCAGGGCCGAAGGACCAAACTAACCCATGTAGTATCCGCCGTTCACGTTCAAAACCTGGCCGGTGATGTAGCTGGCCATGGGCGAGGCGAGGAAAAGCGCGGCGTCCACGATCTCATGCGCGTCGCCGAGGCGGCCGAGCGGGATTTGTTTTTTGAAATTCTCGGTCACTTCGTCCGGCATGCCTTTGCTCATGCCGACATCGATGAAGCCGGGCGCGATCGCGTTGACCGTGATCTGCTGCCGTGCCAGCTCGCGCGCGGAAACTTTCGTGAGCGCGATGATGGCCGCTTTGCTGGAGGAATAATTGGCCTGACCGAAGAGGCCCATCTGGCCGCTGACGGAGGAGAGATTGATCACGCGTCCGCCTTGTTTCAGAATGGCGGCCGCTTTTTGGGTGACATTAAAGGTGCCGGTCAGGTTCACCTGCACCACGCTTTCGAAATCGTCGAGAGTCAGCTTTTTTATGGTGCGATCGCGGATGATGCCGGAGTTGTTGATCAGCACGTCGAGGCCGCCGCGTTCCTCGCGGATTTTGTTCATCATCACTTCGACGTCCGCGGGCTTGGTCACGTCGCAGGCCAGAACCAGCGCGTCAGCGATATCGTTCGCCACATTCTGGGCGTCGGTCTTGTTTTCGCCCGTTTCGTCGGCGAGGTAATTCACCACCACCCGCGCGCCGCGTGTGGCGAAAGCCTGCACCATGGCCGCGCCGAGGCCGCGGGAGCTGCCGGTCACGAGGACCACTTTGCCGGAGAAATCGAGAGGATCAGTCATGGCTCGGACGTTAGGCAAATGCGATTGCCCCACAAGCGATTGCCGCTAAGTTTTGCCGCTCATGCCTGCTCCGATTCGCGTTTTGACCGCAGTCCCGATTTGCGATGGCCACGATAGCGCCATTAACACCATCAATCTCGAGTTCATCCGGCATGGGATCGAGGTCGTTTATCTTGGCTACCATCGCTATGCGAAAGACATGGTCCGCGCGGCGATTCAGGAGGACGTGGGCGCGCTTGGTATCTCCAGTTACAATGGCGGGCACGTCGATTTCTTCGCCGAGGTGGTGAAGCAACTGAAGAAAAACGGCGCGGAGACGATCAAGGTTTTTGGCGGTGGCGGCGGCACGATCACGCACGACGATCAGGCGGTGATGCGGCGCAAAGGCGTGGATAAGATTTTCTTCGCCGGCACTTCGCTCACCGAAATGGTGGAGTTCGTGCGGAAGAATTATGTGCGTTCGAAGCGGCTTTCGCGCAACGCGACCGCGGATATGAAACTGGCGCGGAAGCTGACGGAAATCGAAGACGGTTACGCGGATGGGAAAAAGGGGAAACGTTCAACGTTGAACGCTCAACGTCGAACGTCGAAGTCGGAGAAGGCGACACGGGGTCGGACGCAGGTCATTGGTTTCACGGGTCCTGGCGGCGCGGGGAAGACAACGCTGATTGACGAGCTGATTCTCCGGCTGCTGGAGCGGAACGCGAAAACGCGGATCGCCATTCTCTCGCATGATCCGAGCGTAGTGGGTGAGGGGGCGCTGCTGGGCGACCGCGCCACCATGATCAATTCGCAGAATCCGCGCGTCTTTATGCGCAGCATGGCCACGCGCGGGCAGGCCGGTGGATTGTCGCCCGCGACGGAGGATTGCCTGCGCGCGCTGGCGGGTGCGGATTTTGATTACGTGATTATTGAAACAGTTGGCACCGGGCAGGAAGCGATGCCGTTCCAGAACGAGCTGGTCGATCAGACTGTGCTTGTGATGAATCCGGATTACGGCAGCCGTTTGCAGTTGCAGAAGATCGCGATGCTCGACCTGGCGGACATCGTGGTCGTGAACAAGAGCGATCAGGATCGGGCGCGGACGGCGCTGGTCGAGATCGAGCAGCGTCTGGAGCAAAATAAAAAATCGCAGCGCCTGGTCTCGACGGTGGCGAAACGCCATCGTGACAAGGGAGTGGACGAACTCTGCGATCTTCTAACCTCTAAAGATTAAGAAGGAGCACTGAATCATGAGCAAACTCGGAAACGTCGTTGAAGCAGTCGAGAAGTACAACCAGTTCGTGCTCGACGAAGTGAAGCGCGCACGCACGGATGAGAAGTTCGGCGCGGAGATGTCGCAGCGCTGGGAGGAAATAAATAAGAACATTCCGAGCGGGCGCGCGCCCACCGGTCTCGAGTTGCCGCGGCTGGCGTTGCCTGAGATCGATGAGCCGGGCGAGATCACGCGCTACTTGTTAGGCGAAGGGTTGCCGGGACAGTTTCCCTACACCGCCGGCGCCTATCGCGAGATGTATCTCGAGCCGCTCCTCGAACTGGAAGCCGGCAGCTTCGCCAAGAATGGCAAAAACGGCAAAGCCAAGCCCTCCGCAACCGCGAAACCGGCGGAAGTGGAAGAGCCCACGCGTCTCTTCTCCGGCCTCGGCCTCGCGGAAGATACGAACGCGCGTTTTCATTTCCTCACCGGCCATCAGCGCAGCGCTCGCCTGAGCACGGCGTTCGACGGGCCCACGCTTTACGGCATCGATAGTGACGCGGAAGGCGTCTTCGGCAAGATCGGCGAAGGCGGGCTGGCGATCGATACCTTCGAAGACATGATCCGTCTTTACGACGGCTTCGACATGGGCTCGCCGGCGTTCTCGGCCTCGATGACGATCAGCGGCCCGGCGCCGATCATCATGGCGATGTATATCGCGGCGGCGAAGAAACGCTTTGGCGACAAGGTGGTCCCGAACCTTCGCGGCACCATCCAGGCCGATATTTTCAAAGAAGTCCAGGCGCAGAACGAAACCATTTTCCCGACCGAGGCGTCGCTCCGTTTTCTCTGTGACATGATGGAATGGAGCGCGGAGCACATGCCGCGCTGGTATCCGGTTTCCATCAGCGGCTATCACATCGGCGAGGCGGGTGCGACGCCGGTGCAGCAGGCGGCTTACACGGTCTCAAACGGCTTCGCCTATGCGGAAATGCTGGCGGCCCGCGGCATCCCGGTGGATCAATTCGCACCGCGGCTTTCGTTCTTCCTCGATTGCGGACTCGATGTGGAATACATCGCGCTCGCTCGGGTTTCGCGGCGCATCTGGGCGATCGGGATGCGGGACGTTTTTGGCGCGGGTCCGAAAGGGCAGATGTTCAAATTGCACACGCAGACGAGCGGTCGCTCGCTGGTGGCCGCGGAGTTCAAGAATAACCTCACCCGCACCGCCGCGGAGCTGATGCTGGCATACATGAACGGCACCAACTCGTGCCATTCCAACAGCGCGGACGAGCCGTTTACCACCCCGAGCGAGGAGTGGATCCGCCTCGCCGCGCACGGCCAGGCCATCCTGCTGGACGAGTCTGGCATCTTCAAACACACCATGAATATGCTGAGTGGATCGCCCGGGATGAAGGCGGTGGAGCGCTCCGTGGAGAAGGCGATGCTGGAGGAGTTCCGGCAGATCGAAGAGCTGGGCGGCGTGTTGCCGGCGATTGAGCATCGCTATCAGCGGAGTCAGATTCAGAATGCCGCGCATCGCTACGAGCGGCAGATTTACGACGGCACTAGGCCGATCATCGCGTTGAACAAATACCGCGATGAAAATGAAGTAATGCCGGAAGTGAAGTTGTCGCGCACGCCGCGGGCCAAGCAGCAGTTGCAGGTGGATCGCTTGAAAGCGTTCAAGAAAAAGAACGCGAAGAAAGCCGGGCCTGCGCTGGATCGACTGGCGGAAGTGGTCGAGCGCGGGGAGAATTGCTTCCCGACGTTGATCGAAACGGTGGAGGTGTGCTCGTTGGGGCAGATCACCGGGCGGCTACAGGAAATCGTGGGGCGTTTTCGGCCGATGGTGTAGTAGAGCGGAAGACAGGCATCTTGCCTGTCTTGGCCGACGGGCTTCCAGCCTGTCGGATAGGAATGGGCGGGCAAGATGCCCGCCCGCCAAGTCTGGCTGGAAGCCTGACCTCCGGTGTATTTTACCCGTTTGGCTCGCGCGGCTCGCGGTGGGCGAGCTTGAGCGGCTTCGCTTCTTTGAGGACGTGGCGGGCGATGACGAGGCGCTGCACTTCGCTCGTGCCTTCGCCGATCGTGCACAGCTTCGCGTCGCGCAGATAACGCTCGACCGGCAGATCGCGGCTGTAGCCGTAACCCCCGTGAATCTGCATCGAGCGATCGCAGATTTTGACCGCCGATTCGGAGGCGAAGAGTTTTGCCATCGCGGATTCCTTGGTCGTGTTCTCGCCTTTGTCCTGCAGATAGGCGGCGTGCATGGTCATCACTTCCGATGCTTCCAGTTCCATCGCGGAATCGACCAGCATCCACTGGATGGCCTGGAAGTTGCCGATGGCGTGGCCGAATTGTTTCCGCTCGTTTGCGTAAGAGTTCGCGCGGTCGAAGGCGGCCTCGGCGATGCCCACCGCGAGCGCGGCGATGCTGATGCGGCCACGGTCCAGAACCGTGAGCGCCTGCTCGCGCCCGCGTCCGCGTTCTCCCAAAATCTCCGCCTTCGAATCAGTGAAACGCAGCTCCGAGGTCTCGCTCGCGCGCATCCCGTAGGTGTGAATCTTGCGCACCGGCGTGATCTGATCCTTCATCATGATGAAGGCGCTGATCTCGTTTTTGCCTTTGTCGGTCCGCCCGGTGGTTGCGATGACGATAAGAAGATCGGCCACGCGTCCGCTGGTGATGAAATGTTTCATCCCGTTGATGTGCCAATGGTCTTCGTGCGCTTCCGCTTTGGTCTCGATCCCGCCGGTGTCGCTGCCCGCGTTCGGCTCGGTCAAGCCCCAGCCGCCAATCCACTCGCCGCTCGTTAGGCGTGGAATATAGGCGCGCTTCTGTTCCTCAGTGCCGAAGAGAATGATCTGGCCGACGGAGAGCGCGTTGTGGGCGGCGATGTCCATCGCGAGCGAGGCGCAGACTTTGCCCAGCTCTTTCACCGCCAGCGCCGCGGTCACGTAGCTGAGGCCGCGGCCGCCGTATTCCTTTGGCGCCACCATGCCCATGAAGCCGAGCTTACCGGCCTTGGTGAAAATCTCGCGCGGGAGTTGTTCGTCGTGATCCCATTGATCGGCAAAAGGCGCGACTTCGGTGCGATTGAATTCTTCCACGCTGGCCAGGAAGGCGCGGGATTCCTCGTCGAGCGGATGTTCAAGGGTGATCATGGTTTCGGGAATCTAGACAGGATTAACGAGATGGACAGGATATCGGGAGGGAAGGGAAGGCTGGTCGCAGAGTTTACGCGCGCGAAGGTCAAACGGATGACG
>JBBSLZ010000041.1:0-15889 GCA_038233435.1 Chthoniobacterales bacterium | reverse complement strand
GCCCACATTCTCGCGCAATGCCCGCACGCCATACGAGCGGATCGGCTTCCCATCCAGCCAGATCTCGCCTTCGCTCAGCTCGTAAAAGCGCGTCAGCAGATTCACCAAGGTCGATTTCCCCGCGCCGGTCGTGCCCACGAGCGCGATTGTTTCTCCCGGAGCCACTTCGAAATTGATCCCCTGCAAAGCCGGCGCGTTCGTCTCGCCATAGTGGAAGCCCACCTCCTCGTAACGCACCTCGCCTCGTACTTTTACTCGCGCCGTCTCCGCTTCCCAGCCGGGCTCGATCGGTTGATCGATGATCTCGAAAACACGTTCACCGGCCGCGCGTCCCGCCTGCATTAGTTGATTAAGCTGGTGCAGTTTATTGATTGGCTCGTAGAGAAATCCGGTCAGCATCAGGAACGCGATCAAATCCCCCACCTGCATCGCGCCGTTCAAGACGCTGCGAGCCCCCACCCAGACCACCAGCACGATCCCAAGCGAGCCGATCAAATACATCGATGGGTGATAAACCGCCCACACCTTCATCACCACCAGAGTGGCGTGGCGCAATTGATCGCTCACGGAGTTGAAACGCCGATGCTCCTCGTGCTCGCGCACGAAGCTTTTGATTTGCCGGATGCCCGCCAGGTTATCGTGCAACAGCGAGTTCATCGCCGAGGAAGCGCGCCGCTGCAGCCGATAACGCCGATGCGCCGTGAGCGTGTACCAGAGCGCGCCCCCGGCTAAAAAAGGCGCCGGAGTCAGCCCCACCAGCGTGAGCGAAGTGCTCACGTAAAACATCATCCCAAGCACGATCACCACCTGCAGCAGCGCCACCAAGCCCTGCTCCACGCCATCGATCAGCATCCGCTCGACCGAGTTCACATCCTCTAGAATCCGCGTCATCAAGTCGCCCGTCGCCCGATTATCAAACCAGCGCAGCGGCAGCATCTGGATGTGCGAATAAAGATCGCTCCGCAGATCGAAGATCACCTTCTGTTCGAACGTGTTGTTCAATACAATCCGGACCGCATTCAGCCCATGCTGCAGGATGAACGCCAGCGCCGCGGTCAGGACCAAAGGAGTCAGCCGATCGCGCCTTCCCTGCACCAGCACTTCGTCGATCACCAGCTTCGTCACCGCGGGGAACACCACCACCATCAGCGTCCCCACGATCGCGCACGAAAGCGTCCCAGCCGCGAGCAGCGGATAACGTTTCAGATAGGCAAAGACGCGCCGGACAGTTCCCATGGGACCGATAAGGTCAGCGACCGCTTCGCTGCGCGCAAGATGGCTGCTTCCTAATTGAACGTTGGACGTTCAACGTTCGACGTTCGACGTTTCCCCCAGCCATGCAGGTGCAACAAATCTTCATCTCCCCCGGCCACAATTACTACGGCCACGCCGGCCGCGAGCCGGACGATTTCCCCATTCAGGAAGTGCCCGAAATCGAATGCGTGGCCGGTCGCGGCCTACGCGCTGACCGCTTCTTCGATTACAAGGAAGATTACAAAGGCCAGATCACTTTCTTCTCCCGAGAAACGTTCGATGACCTCCGTGCCGCCTTCCCTGAAGTGGAGAAATCGCCCGGTGTCCTGCGCCGGAACGTGATCGTCTCCGGCGTCGACTTGATCGCTCTCATCGGCCAGGAATTCGAACTGCAAGGCGTGCGTTTCCTCGGCACCGCGCATTGCAAGCCCTGCTACTGGATGGATCGCGCCTTCGCTCCTGGCACCGAAGATTGGCTGCTCGATAACAAGGGCGGCCTGCGCGCCAGGATTCTCAGTGACGGCTGGCTGCGAACCGGTCCCGTGGAGTGAGCCAGGCTTTCAGCGCGGTCCTGCTCGTGGGCGGCAAATCGAGCCGCATGGGCCGCGATAAAGCTTTTCTCGAAATCGATGGTCAAACTCTCTGGCAACGCCAGCTCGAAACCCTCCGACAGCTTGCGCCCGCGGAGCTATTCCTCGCCGGTCCCGCTCGTGCTGAGTGGGCCAATCACGGCGCGACCGTTCTGACCGACGTTCAACCAGACGCCGGCCCACTGGCCGGCCTGCTCGCCGCGCTGCGCCGCTGCCGCACGGCCCGTCTCGTCGCTCTCGCGGTCGATCTCCCGCAGATGACGAGCTCCTACTTGCAAAGACTTCTCGCGGCCAGCCCTCCTCTTCAGGGCGTCGTGCCGCGCCGAAATGACCGCTACGAAACTCTCGCCGCCGTTTATCCCGTTGCCGCGCGCGCCCTGGTCGAAGAACATCTCTCCAAGCAACGCTTCGCGCTCCAGGATCTCGTGCAGGATTGCCTCGCCGATGATCTCCTCATCGCGCATCCCGTCCCGCCGTCCGACGATTCGCTTTTTCTTAATCTAAACCGGCCGCACGATCTGGCGGCGCTTTCGCCCACGCCCGTGATTCCATGACCAGGGACGAAAACATTTATCGTTATCTTGCGGGCCAGCGTTCAGCCGCGCAGTCGGACAAGATCGCGCTGGAAGAGCCGCTTGAGATCCGGATCGAAGGGCACAGCATCGCCGTCGTCATGCGCACGCCGGGGCAGGATCGCGAGTTGGCCGCGGGGTTCCTGCTCACGGAAAACCTCATCCGCGCCGCCTCGGACCTTTTTGAGATCACGCTCTGCGGCGCGGGCGGCGAGGAGAACGTGGTCAACATCACCCTGCGCGATCCTTCCACGTTCGAGCCGGAAAAGCTGACCCGGCACGTCTTCAGTTCCTCGAGCTGCGGCGTGTGCAGCAAAGCCACCATCGATGCGGTCCGGCAATCGTTTGCGCCGGTGGCGGATGATTGCCAAATCGCCGCGACCGCCTTGCAAGCCATGCCCGCGCGCTTACGCGAGCGACAGGATACCTTTAACCAAACCGGCGGCCTCCACGCCTGCGCGCTCTTCGGTCTGGGAGGGCAGTTGCAGAGCGTGCGCGAAGACGTGGGGCGGCATAACGCGCTCGATAAATTGGTCGGTCACGCGCTGCTTGAGGATCGGCTGCCGTTGCGCGGTCGGATCCTACTCCTGAGCGGTCGCGTCTCTTTCGAGATGATGCAGAAGGCGCTCGCCGCCGGTCTACCGATCGTCGCCGCTATCTCCGCTCCCACCAGTCTGGCGATCGAATTCGCGCGCGAGAGCGGCCAGACCCTGGTGGGCTTCCTGCGCGGCGAGACGATGAACGTCTACGCAGGCGCGGGCCGTATCATCGATTAGCCCGTGGCGCGCCGCATAGCCGCTTTGAACCCGCGCGGCTTCGTTTGAATCCACTCCGCAAACTCCGCCACCTCCGGATGCGCCTTCAGCCGCGAGATCGTGTTGTAATCGCGTTCCAGCTCCTTTTCCGTCAGCACCTGAGATGCCGCGTCAGGGTTTCCTCCCGCCCACAGATCGCGCAGCGACCGAAGTCAGCGAATTTGGCCACCGGCGGAAGAGTTAGCTTCCGCGATGGCCCCGCCCTTTGAAGGTCAACTCCGCAATCCCGGATTTATCCAGCTCGCCGAATCCTTCCGCCATCATTCGCTCGTATTGGGCCTTCGTCGCGCGCGCCAGCGGGAGATTGAGCCCAGCGTCGTCGCCTAGTGCCAGCGCGATCCCGCTATCCTTCTCCGCATGCGCCGCCGAAAAGAAACAGGCGTGATCACGCTTCTGCATATCTTCGCCATCGGTCTCCAAAACGCGAGAGGCCGCGCCCGTCTGCGAGAAGACTTCGCGGAGCATGGTCAGATCCAGTCCGAGCGCGTCGCCCAGTCCCAAGCCCTCGGCCAACCCCGCGGTGTTGATATTCATCACCATGTTAACCAGCGCTTTCACCTTCGCGGCCTCGCCTGTTTTCCCCACAAATCGGAGCGAGTTGCTCAAGTCCTTCAGCACCGGCTCCGCGCGATCGAAGGCCGATTTCTCGCCGCCGCAGATCAGATAAAGCGAGCCCTCCCGTGCCTGCGTGATGCTCGATGCCATGCAAGCTTCCAGCGTCTCCGCGCCCACCTTCCGCGCCCATCCTTCCACCTCCGTGTGCACGTCTGGCGAAACCGTGGCGCAGTTAATGAAGAGCTTGCCGCCCGCATTCACGAGCAGGTGATCGTCGCCGCAGAAAATGCCGCGCATGGCGGCATCGTCCGAGACCACCGTGAAGATCAGATCCGCGCCCGCGGTTACATCGCCGAGTGTCGGGCAGGCGGTCGCCCCGATCTCCTGTGCCAACTCGGTCACCGCCGTGCGGTTCACATCGAAGAGCGTGGTCACATGATAGCCCCGCTCCTGCAGTCGCCGCGCCATGTTCGCCCCCATCCGTCCCACTCCCACAAAGCCGATGTTCATCAGGAATTCTTGTCTGCAAAGAAGGGATTCTCGCGCTTTTCTTTGCCCACCGTGGTCAGCGGCCCGTGGCCGGGACACACGATCGTCTCCTCCGGCAAGGTCAGAATCTTCTCGCGATTATTCTTCAGCGCCTCGTCATACGCGACCGCGCCGCCGCCCATGGAGGCGGCAAACATGGAATCGCCCACGATCGCGAGCGGCCGCGCCAGCCCTTCGACAAAGAACGTCATCCCGCCACGCGAATGGCCCCAAGTCAGGCGCGACTCAATCCGGAGCGCGCCGCATTCAAACCGCCGCCCTTCCTCGATCGCTTCCGCGCCCTCGGCCGATTCGCGCGCTGAAAGAAAAGTAGGCGCGCCTGTTTCGCGTTGCAGCTTCGCTAGGTCCTCGATGTGATCCGGATGCGCATGCGTAAGCAGGATCAATTTTACCTGTAGTTTCTCGCTCGTGATCCGCGCCAGCATCCCATCACATTCCGCACCGGTGTCGAACGCGATCGCCTCTCGCGAGGCCGGGTCCCAGACCAGGTAGGCGTTTACCGTCATGTCTTCGTAGGTGGTGTTAAATTGCGCCAGGCCCGCAGGCGCCTCGATCGCTTCCGGCTCCCATTCGTGGCGCGCCAGCTTGATCAGCGAGGTCGCATGGAGGCCGAGCAGCGGCGCGACCTTAGACAAAGCCTCGTCATCGAAATCGCCGTCGCGCATCTGCCGGACCCGCTCCGGCTCCACGCCTGCGCGTTCCGCAAGTTGGCTGTCCGAAAAGCCGAGGCCGCGCTGCGCTTTGCCCAGGATATCGCCAGCGTTGTCTTCCAATGGAATCTTCATATGCGAGGGCAACGAAGCAGGGCGCCCGAAGGGAGGCAAGTGCGGCCGGCAAGTCCGAGCCGTGGTTCGTTTGCAAAATTCGTCGTGGGCGAAGACCTCTTTTGCCGCCATCCTTGGTGATATGACGGCCACCCAGCGGGAAACAGATTACGTCCTCGGCACGCACGATGAAGAAGTGGCGCGGCTTGGTTTGCAGCATCGCGTCTGGCGTTCGGTGGCCACGGATGCCTGGCGGCGCGCCGGGATTACGCACGGCTCGAAAGTGCTCGATGTCGGCGCGGGCCCGGGCTATGCCACGGCCGATCTGGCGGAGATCGTCGGAGCCACCGGCGCGATCGTGGCGGTGGAGCGATCGGAGCGTTTTCTGGAGGTGGCTCGGCAGCGCTGCCGGCACCGCGGGATCGAGAATGTGGAATTTCTGGCCGGCGATCTGATGGAGATGTCGTTAGGCGAACTGCACTGTGATACGAGCTGGTGCCGTTGGGTGGCCTCGTTCGTGACCTCGCCGGAAGTGTTGTTGGCCAAGATAGCAGCTGCTCTTCGGCCCGGTGGCCGCGCTATTTTCCACGAGTACAGCGACTACGAAACTTTCTGTTTCATGCCGGTGCAGCCGAATCTGCAGCGCTTCATTCAAGAGGTGATGGAGAGCTGGCGCGCGGCGGGAGGCGAACCAAACATCGGTAAGAAGTTGCCGCGTCTCCTGGAGGAGGCGGGCCTGCGGGTGCTGGAAATCCGGCCGCAGGTGCGGACGGTTTCGCCCCGGGATTACACCTGGCAGTGGCCGGCCAGCTTCACCGAGATTAATCTGGCGCGGCTGGAGGAATTGGGACGGGTCACGCCCGAATGGTCGGCGGAGGTGCTGCGCGAGTTCAAGACGGCGGAGGCGCAGGCGGGCTCCTGGTTTACGACGCCGATGTTTTTGGAAATCATCGCGGAGAAAAGGCCTTGAGGCTGGCTTGCATTCTTCTTTTTTTCGCGCTGCTCGGTCCCGCGCGCGGCGAGTCATTGCTGCTCAAACCAGCGCAGGTTTTCGATGGACAGGAAATGCACGCGGGCTGGTCCGTCCTGGTCGTGGGCGACAAGATTGCGGCGGTGGGAGCGGAAGTCGTGGCGCCGGCGGACGCGCGCACGATCGATCTGCCCGGGCAGACGCTCCTCCCGGGGATGATCGAAGGACACGGCCACCTGTTTCTCCATCCATACAACGAGACGCCGTGGAATGAGCAGGTCTTGAACGAGTCGTTAGCCGAACGGACCGCGCGCGCCACGGTGCATGCGCGGCAGACTTTGGCGGCGGGCTTCACGACGGTGCGCGATCTGGGGACGGAAGGGGCCGGCTATGCGGACCTGGGTTTGAAGCGGGCGATTGAGAAAGGAATCATTCCCGGTCCGCGCCTCCTCATTGCGACCCGCGCGATCGTGGCGACGGGCAGTTACGGCCCGAAGTTTGCCAGTGAGGTGGACCTGCCGCAGGGCGCGCAGGAGGCGAGCGGGGTGGAGGAGTGCATCCGGGTGACGCGGGAGCAGATCGGGAAAGGCGCGGACGTGGTGAAGGTGTATGCGGATTATCGGTGGGGAGAGGGCGAGCCCGCGCGGCCGACTTTCTCGCAGGAAGAATTGAATGCGATCGTGCAAACCGCGCGCTCGGCGGGACGGCCGACGGTGGCGCACGCGAGTACGCCGGAAGGGATGCGGCGGGCGTTGAACGCGGGGGTGGAGACGATCGAGCACGGGGACGAGGGAACGCTGGAGGTGTTCCGGTTGATGAAACAAAAAGGCGTCGCGTTCTGCCCGACGGTGGCGGCGGGGGATGCGATCTCGCGTTATCGCGGCTGGACGAAGGGAAGTGGTCCGGAGCCGCCGCGGCTGGTGCAGAAGCGCGCCAGCATGAAGGCCGCGCGCGAAGCGGGGGTGACGTTTGTGATGGGCGGGGATGTGGGCGTCTTCCCTCACGGGGAGAATGTGCGCGAGATGGAATTGCTCGTGCAGGAATACGGCTTCGCGCCGTTGGAGGTCTTACGGCAGGCGACGAGTGGCAACGCGGCCATTTTTCATCTGACTGATCGCGGCGCGATTCGCGAGGGGTTGAAGGCGGATTTGGTTTCCGTCTCAGGGGATCCTACGCAAGAAATCACGAGCCTGCGGAAGGTGGGGCTGGTGATGAAAGATGGCGTGGTGGTGCACTAGCTCGACGCGGCGGCGCGGACCTCGTCTTGGTAGTGGCGCAGGATGCTGGAGCCGAGCGTTTGCACATCGGCGCCATAGACGTGGAGGGAAATGGCGATGTCGTCTCCGGAGTTTTTCACCCGGTGAATGTCGCCGGGCGGGACGAGCGCGACGACGGAGCCGAGGGGATTGACCGCGTGATCGGTCACGAGCAGGTGGCGATCGGTCTCGCCGCCGGCGAGGCAGAAGGTGGTCTCGTCTTCTTCGCCTTGGTGCACGCCGACGACGCACCAGGAGACGTGATCGTGGACGGTGGTCTCCTGGCCGGGCAGCCAGACGAGGGCCACGACGGAGAAGCTGGCGTCGGGTTCGACGTGGAGAATATGCCGGCAGTACGCGCACTCATCGGGGGTTTTTTGTTCGACGGTGAGCAGGTCCGGCAGGGCCAGAAACGGCTCGAGCACTTTCGCGACGGCGGCGCCGGCGCGGGCGGGATCGGGTTCGGTGCGCACGATGGCGCGAAGCGCGATGATGAGTTTCGCGAGGGCGGGGGTGGAAGGGGAAATCGTGCTCGGCATGCGGCGGCTCCGGAGTTTTGCAGCCTAACGAAAGACGCGGGAGAAAACGAACGGAAAAATTTTGGGACGATTTTTCGGCCCGGGGGCGGGCCGGCTCCATTCTGCAACCGGGGCGCGACGCGAGAGCGCGATTGGCGTAGATAGGTGCTCTTGTTATGCCGCGCACGACCCTGATCAATGTCTCCAACCGTCTGCCGGTGACGGTGGCGGAAAAGATCACGAAGTCATCCGGGGGCCTGGTGGCGGCGCTGGACGGTTTGTCGGCGACGGAATTTGATTTGAAATGGATCGGCTGGCCGGGGGCGACGATCGAGGACGCGGATCGGCAGGCGGGGGTGGAGCGGTTGCTGATCGAGGAGCATGGCTGCACGCCGGTGTTTTTGAGTGAGGAGGAGGAGGCGGGACATTACGAGGGCTTTTCCAATTCCAGTGTCTGGCCCCTCCTGCATTACATGCCGAATTTCATGCACTACGACCCGGCGTGGTGGGAGCAGTACCGGAGCGTCAATGAGCGCTTTGCAGAGAAGGTGCTGGCAGGAGCGAAGCCGGGGGACCTGGTCTGGGTGCACGATTATCAACTCATGCTCGTCCCGACGATGCTGCACGAGCGGATGCCGGAATTGAAAATCGGTTTCTTTTTGCACACGCCGTTTCCGTCCTTCGAAATTTTTCGCTGCCATCCGAAACGTCGGGAGTTAGTGGCGGGGATGCTGGGAGCGGATCTGATCGGCTTCCATACTTTCGGTTATATGCGGCATTTCCGCAGCACGGTGCTGCGTCTGCTCGGGCTGGAATCGGAGGTCTCGCGCGTCCGGAGCGAGGATGGGCATATCAGCGCGATGGGGGTGTTCCCGATCGGGATTAACGCGCAGAAGTTTGAGGAAACGCTCGGCTCGGCCGCGTTTGCCAAACGCCGGGAGGAGTTGCTGGCTTCGGATGCGGGGAAGCGAACGGTGCTCTCGGTTGAGCGAATGGATTACACGAAGGGGATTTTGCATCGGCTGGACGCGATCGAGCATTTTCTCGCTCAGGCTGACGATCGCGACGCGGTGAAGTTTATCTTCGTGAGCGTGCCTTCGCGGGAAGAGGTGGAGGAGTACCAAAACCTGCGCGCGGAGGTGGAGGCGCGGGTGGGGCGGATCAACGGGCAGTACGCGACTCTGAACAGCAGCCCGATCCGGTTTATCCATGGCTCGGTTAACTTCACCGATCTGTGCGCGCTTTACGCGAGCGCGGATGTCGGTTTGATCACGCCGTTGATCGACGGGATGAACCTGGTGGCGAAGGAGTACATCGCCTGTCAGCAGGAGAACAAGGGCGTGCTGATCCTGAGCGAATTTGCGGGCGCGGCGGAGGAGTTATCGAATGCGGTGCTGGTGAATCCCTACGACACGCGGGCGGTGGCGCAGAGCCTTTCCGATGCGCTCGCCTTGACCGAGGAAGAGCGGCGGCTGGCGAATGAGCCGATGCGCGCGCGAGTGGTGCGCTATGATGCGCAGCATTGGGCGCGCACTTTTATTCAGGAGCTGAAGGCGACCACCGAGGCGGCCCCGCTCGCAGCCGGTGAGATCGAGGAGGCGCGGGCGCTAATCCGCGCGGCGAAGGGGGAGGCGGTGGCGCTTTTTATTGATTACGATGGGACGCTGCGCGAGATCGAGCGGGATGCGGAAGCGGCGAAGCCGACAGACGAGATTAATGCGTTACTGCGTGATCTGGAGCGGGTGCCGAAGCTGGAGGTGACGATTATTAGCGGCCGCAAAAGCGAGGCGCTGGAGACGTGGTTCGGCGATCTTCCTTTTCATCTGGTGGCGGAACACGGGGCGTCCATTCGCCACCGCGGCCAGCGCGAGTGGACGCCGATGACGCGGAATCTGAATCTGAGTTGGAAGCGCGAGTTGCGGCGGGTCCTGGAGCAATACGAGCAATCCACGCCAGGCAGCTGGGTCGAGGAAAAGGCGACCTCGCTGGTCTGGCACTATCGGAAGACGGATCCGGAGTTTGGGGCCTGGAAGGCGCACCAACTGGTGGAGGAACTGGGCGCGCTGATGGCTAATCAGCCGGTCCACATTCGCCACGGCCGAAAGATCGTGGAAGCAACGGCCCCGCAAATTTCGAAGGGCGCCGCGGTGCGCCAACTGATCGGGGAGAAGCCGTATGCGCTCATTCTATGCGCGGGGGACGACTCCACCGATGAGAGCATGTTTGCCAGCGCCGTGCCCCATTTGGTTTCGATCAAAGTCGGTCGGCAAAACTCGTGCGCTCGCTATCGCCTCCGCGATCCCGCGACTTTCCGGGCGTTTCTGCGCGAGGCGTTCCTTGCCGAGAGCGACTAATTAAAGCCAGCGTCGCACACTGGCTTTGAGGTCCAGATACGCGGCGCCGAATTTTTTCGTCAGATATCTTTCCTCGCGCAGGATCACTCCGAAATGCAGGAGCAAGGCGAGGGGAAGGAGGAAGAAGAGCGTCCCCCAATCGTTCAATAAAAAGCCGAGCGCGATCTGGAGCAGACAGAGTCCGAGATACATCGGGTTCCGGGTGAAGCGATAGGGTCCGCTGCGCACGATGAGGAGGGAGGGCTGGCTCGGATTCACGTTTGTGCCGGCTTTTTTCATGACGCGTGCCGCCGAGAGGACGAGGGCGATGGCCGCTGCGGCGAGCACGAGCCCGATCAGGAAAGCGCCGTTTCTCATCATGGGAGTGGGAAAGAGAAAATGAACCGAAGCTCCTAAAGAAGCGTGGATCAGCAGAAGCAGGGGCGGGAATGCAATCACGCCGGGATGATCTTTTGGTTGGCTTGGTTCCATAAATGAAGTCGCGGCGGCAAGGCTGAGAAAGTTGGCCGCGCCGCGAGCGCTCTCGGACCACCTGTGCGATCGACTCGACGAAGCCGCCGCTAACTTGCCCCAGCATGATAATAATCCGGGAAAGTTGGGGAAGGATAAATCGCGTGCCCAGTTCCGGTTCCAATTAGGGATGGACGCGTCAGCTTGCACAGGCACGAATTCTTCTCGCGATCACTCAAAAGATCGCTTAGATGCACGCATGCGCTTGCCGGCCCGGATTTTGATTTTTACCAGTGTGGCGCTGGTCGGTTGCGGCACAGCTCGCGACGTGGCCGTGACCTCGTTCCGGGTTTTGGATGCGCCCGCGAACTTCGTGCGCAAACGGATCGAGCCGCGCGAAACCACCACCACGACCACCCGAACGGTGGAGTCTGGCCGCCTCTCGGATGTCTCGACCCCCGGCCGGCCGGTGACTGTTCCGCCGCCACCACCTCCTACTCGTGATCGTGGGCCCGTCCGGACCACTCCCTCGACGGTCTCTCAGGCGCCGTCTCGAATGAGATCGGCGCCGCCCACCGCCACGCCGCGGCCGAAGGCGGTAGCGACACAGCAGTTTCCCACCGCCAAACCGGTGCCAGGAAAGCCCGGTTACGTTTACAGCATCGACCCCAAAGGTGGGATCGTCGACGTGACCGGATACAAGTCCGGTGATAAGGCGAAGGATCCCTACACCCAGCAGATTTTCGTCGTCCCCTAACGAGTAAAGAGACGGGGATCCTCCGGTTCCCGGGATGCGTCGCTCGGTTGAGTGCAGTTTTTAGCTTGAAGTTCACGAGGCGCCCTGTTCAAAGCTCCGGGCGATGCAGGGAACCGAAAGCTTGGGTGGCGAGGCAGCACAGGTTCTTCTAGCGGAGCTGACCGCGAACGGGCTGACCGTCCGCGGTGCAGGACGGGAATCTTGGCTCGCTCCGCCAGCGACCCCGCACGACGGGGGTAGGCGGTGCGATCCGGGCTTTTTGCGCCTCGATCGAATGGCATGGCCAGCCGTGGCCGGATGGTTGCGATCAGGAGCCGACGGGCCGGGCGGTCGACGACTGCGAACGGGAATTCATCGATCTCGAGCGCCCACGCTGGCGCTCCCACTCTCGGGAGCGTGGCCTTCCAATTTTTCCCGAGAAAAAGCGGATTCCAGCCAAAGCGGCGCATGATTCTTGCTTTTATGGGAATTATGATTCGCCGCGTCTTCAAATCTTTTTCCCCGCTCTCGCTTCTCAGCGCCCTTCTTTTGGTGAGCGCCTCTCTGCCCAGCACAAGCAAGGCGTTCACGACCACCGGAAAGTCCTGGCCCAGCGGCAGCGTCACTTTTCAATTTGGCCTTGGTAATCCTCTCATACCTCTCTTGGACGGGAACGCTTCCTGGGATACCGCGGTCACGCCTGCGGTCACGGAGTGGAATCGCCGGCTGGCTCGCGTGCAGTTGGTCTCTGTGCTCAACCCCAGCGTCCCCGTCGTCTCCGGCGATCGTGTGAACGCGGTCGTGTTCTCCAATTCCGTCTTCGGCCAGGCCTTTGGAAATGGAACCCTGGCGGTCACCTATTACTTCACTCAGGGCGCGAATTTGATCGAAGCCGACATTTTATTTAATCGCGCGCAATCCATGGAGTCCTATCGCGGCCCTTTGCGCTTCGGCGGCCCAGGCGGCTTCGCCCTCGGCGATATCCGCCGCGTCCTTCTGCACGAACTCGGACACGCCATGGGTTTGAGCCACGCCGACGGCGACAACATCATGTCGCCCATCACGAGCGATCGGGAAGTGTTCTCAGGTGATGACATCGCTGGCATCCAGTCTCTTTATGGAGTTCCTGCCGCCCTTCCGGTCCCGCCGCCCACGGTGGAAATGAGCCACTTGGCGAATATCTCCACCCGCATGAAGGTGGGACTGAACGATGAAGCGCTCATCGGCGGCTTCATCGTCAGCGGCACGGAACCGAAAAAGCTGATTCTGCGCGCGATCGGTTCCTCGCTGGTCGGCGCCATCGCTGGCGCTTTGGCCGATCCGAGCCTGGACTTGCTCGACTCCGCCGGCCGCATCGTGGCCTCGAATGATAACTGGCAATCCAGCGGCCAGGCCGCCGAGATCGCCACCTCCGGCGTCGCCCCCGTCAATCCGCTCGAGCCGGCCATGATCGTCACTTTGCCTCCCGGGAATTACACCGCGGTTGTGCGGGGAACGAATAACGCCCAGGGCGTCGCCCTCGTGGAAGGCTACGAGCTCGATGCCAACGCCAGCCGCCTGGTTAACATCTCCACCCGTGGCCGCATCGGCGTGGGCGACGAGGTCTTGATCGGCGGTTTGATTGTGCGCGGCGCTCAAAGCAAAAAGATCATCGTCCGCGCGATCGGGCCGTCCCTCGCCGGTTCTGTCAGCGGCGCCCTGGCCAATCCCGTCCTCGAAATGTATAACAGCAGCGGCACCCTCATCGCTTCGAATGACGACTGGGGAACCAGCGCGCAGCGGGCAGACATCATCGCCAGCACCGTCGCGCCCTCTAATCCGCTCGAGAGCGCCATCGTCACCACCCTCGCCCCCGGCAGCTACAGCGCCATCGTGCGCGGGGCCAACGGCGGGACCGGGATCGGGCTCGTGGAAGTCTACGACCTCGAGCCCTAACCAATGTTCGCGCTAGATTTATCGCGAAACCCGTATCAAAGTTTCCCTATTCCCCTGTACTCCAACCTCCGTCGCATTATGAAAACATCTCGCACCCTCCTCCTCACGCTCGGCGCCCTACTCACTTGGAGCGTCGCTCAAGCCACCACCGTGATCCCGCCCACCTTCGACCAGCTCGTCGATCGCGCCGAGGTCATCTTCCAGGGCACCGTCACCGGCGTCTCCTCGCAATGGACTGGCGAAGGTTCGCAACGTCATATCGTTACCTTCGTCACCTTCAAGGTCGATGAGTCCATCAAAGGCGAGGCCGGCGCCACCTACACCATGCGGATGCTCGGTGGCACGGTCGGCGACCAGACCATGGAGGTCACCGATTCTCCCAAGTTCGCGGCGGGCGACCGGGACATTTTGTTCGTGGAAAATAATGGCCGCCAGTTCGTTCCGCTCGTCGGCATCATGTATGGACGCTTTCACGTCCAGCAAGAGAACGGCACCGGCCGGGAAATCGTGGCCACCGAGCACGGCGCACCGGTCAGTGATCTGGCCGCGATGGGACGCGAAGACGCTCCCGCCGCTTCGAAGTCCAGCACTCCCAGCACCGAGACGACCGCGGAAAACGCGCTCAGCACGGCAGATTTCAAGGCTGCGATTCGAGCCAAGCTGGCCAACTAATTCCGAAAGCCGTCAATTCACGCACCTCCTGACGAAGCGCCAGTAGAGAACCTGGTAGATGTATAGGCGCGGGCGGCAGGGGCGGCTTCTTTGTTGGGCGTAAGGGCCGCAGCCGCGGGGTGAGAGCGCGCTAATTAGCGGCTACCAAAAAGAAAGACTCCGAAGCCATTTCGCGCGCAGCGCTTTCGGAGTGCGCGCGCGTCCTCGCGCCGCTTTTCGGCGAGCCGGAAACATTGAGAATCCCCCGAAGGCGTAAACCGCCGCCACGCCGCCAGAAAGCGGCGCGGGGACGCGCCGCACTCCGAAAGCAGGCTACACCTGCAAAATCTCTCCACCCGCCACAGTGCCTCGGCGCGTCATCGAAGCGCCACGTAACCGGTTCCAGCCAGCGTGAGCGAATCGAGAAGTACACCTCGACTGCGGGTCGGACTCAGCCGTTTTCACGTCCAGGAAACACCGGGAAAACGTTTGATCGAGCCCCAGGGCCAGTGCGAGATTCGCAGAATGCGCTTCCAATCCGAGGTGCAGAGGTGCTACATTCAGCATAACTTCCATAGAAACCGCGTTTTCCAGCTCAGATTTTCCTCCATGTTTCAATTCCTCGTCCGTAGCGTCTTTGCTCTCCTCCTGCTGGCTCTCACCGCCGCCTGCGGCAGCCGGCAGCCGGTCGTTCTCGTCGATCCGCATGAGAACGATCTCGTGCTCCTCAATGGCTGCGTCGTCTCCGCCTGTAACTATCTCGCCATCACCAAAGCCCGCCATAAGCTTGAGCCCGATTACTGGGCCAAGATCCTGCTCGTGCGCTTCAACAACAACGCGGCTGGGCATGCCTACTGCGTCTGGGAAACCAATGGCACCATCTATGGCTACGACCGGAATTCCGGCGGATTCCCCATCCCGGTCTACGTGCGCGATCCGCGCGCCATCGCCATCGTCCTCGCGCAAGAACTTTCGAAATTTGTCGAACAGCCGCTTTCGGTCAGCAACGCCGAGTTCATCGAACCAAAGGACGCGCAGCTCTACGCCTATTCCATTGATGCGGGGAAGCCGCCCGCGCCGCCCGCCCTTCTCAGCACCGCTCCTTTTCCGGCCCGCTCCCTCTCGCTCCGGAGCGCCTCCGATCCCTTCGCGACCGAAACAAAATAGCGCCCGCGGTTCCGCCTCCTGCGCTAGTCGGCACGCGCCGCGCGGCTCGGGACGACCGCCTCTCGTCGCCCGCGACAGCCGCTTGAGTTCTCTGCTAGTCTGCGCCGCATGTCGTTCCTCACCGATCCGATCTACGTCAGCACGATCCTCCTCCTGCTGGTCGCTTTTTCCGAGTGGATCTGCCGGAGACCGTACTTCCGCGCGCTCGGCTCCGCATTGGTCGTCATCCTCGCCGCCGCGGTCCTGGCCAATCTCCGAATCATTCCATCCTCCTCCGGATCCACTCCGCTTTACGACGGCATCTTCGGCTTCATCGCCCCGCTGGCGATCTTCTTTCTCCTCCTCGATGTCCGGCTGAAGGATCTGCGCCGTGCCGGGCTGCCCATGCTCATCCTTTTCCTCTGTGGCGCCGTCACCACCGTGGCGGGTGTCCTGCTCGGCTACCATCTGATCGCGCCCCAAAATCACGGAGTCGAAAAAAGCTTCGCCGTCGCCGGCATGTTTACCGGCACCTACATCGGCGGCAGCGTCAATCTCAACGCCGTCGCCTTGCAATACGGGATGACGAAAAACGGCACCCTCTTCGCCGCCATTAACGCCGCCGATAACATCATCACCACCTTCTGGATCGTCGCCACCATTCTGCTCCCCCGGCTCTTGCAAAAATGGTGGCCGCGCCGCGTGCCAGCCACCGGGACCCCCGCGGGCGCGACTCTCGCTCCCGCAGAAAGTCTCGAAGGCGGCGAGCGGATC
>JBBSLZ010000040.1:0-15960 GCA_038233435.1 Chthoniobacterales bacterium | reverse complement strand
GTATGCTATTTCGAAGGAAACCAACGGAGCCGGATCTGGTGAAGGGCGTCGTCGCGGGAATCATCGGCGGGTTGGTGGCTTCGTTTGTGATGGAGCAATTCCAGGCGCTCTGGAGTCTGGCGGGAGAGAAACTGCAGGACTCGGAGCCGAAGAACGCGGGCCGGAAGCCGAAGCCGACGACCGTGAAAGCGGCCGATGCGATCGCGCGGCGCGTGGTCGGCCACGAGGTGCCGAAAGAGCATCAGAAGCTGGCCGGGGAAGCAGTCCACTACGCGATGGGCGGGGCCTCGGCGGCGGTCTACGGCGCGCTCGCGGAGGTGGCACCCGTGGTCACGGTGGGCGAAGGCACAGTTTTCGGCACGGCGGTCTGGCTGGCGGCGGACGAAGCTTCCTTGCCCGCGCTCGGTCTCACGAAAACGCCGGTCAAAATTCCGGTGTCGTCTCATCTCTATGCGCTCGCCTCCCATCTGGTCTACGGTGTCGTGACCGAATGGGTGCGCCGCGGAATGCGGAAAGCGCTCTAGCCGCAGCTCAGAAAACCAAACACGAAGAAGGAAAATATTATGTCAAAAGCAGCATTCATCATCCTCGCGGCCGGGGATACACACGAGAGTCTGGGGCGAGTGGTTAACGCTTTCATGGGAGCGTTGGAATACAGTTCCGAAAGCGGCGGGGAGGCGAAGATCATTTTCGACGGCGCTGGGACGCAGGCAGTCGCGGAGTTTGCCAAAAAGGAGCACAAGTATAACGAGCTGTTCGAGAAGGTCCGTGGGCAGATCGAGGGGGCGTGCAGCTACTGCGCGGGAGCTTTCGAAGTGACGGAGAAAATCGAGGCGGCGCAGATTCCGTTGATCGATGAGTTCAAGGGCCACCCCAGCTTTAAGAAGCTGATCGACGACGGCTATCAGGTGCTCATTTTCTAGGGCGCAACGGACGAGGGCCTCCCCGGGGCGATGGCTTCGGACAAGACGTCGACCGGGTAGACCTCGCCGCCTTTGATCACGGTCTCGATCGTGGAGGCGTTGGCCATGTCGTCGAGCGGGTTCGCCTGGAGGATGACCAGATCGGCGAGATTGCCGGGCTCGATCGCGCCCAGCTTCGGGCCGATCTCGCCGCCGAATGCGCGCGCTGCGGTGGCGGTGGTGCTCTTGAGGATTTGCATCGGGGAGAGGCCGGCTTCGCCCATCAACTGGAACTCGCGGAAGAGCGATGCCCCATGGATCGTGCCGATGTTTCCGGCATCGGTGCCGGTGGCGATGGGAATGCCGGCATCGTTCAGCGTCTTCAGGTTCTTGAGCGCCACTTCGTAGGTCTGGCGGATGCGGGCGAGCGTGGGCTCGGGATCGGCCAGCGCGCTGCGCAGGCGGTCGGGGAGTTGCTCGGGCGGTAATTTGTTCACTTCGAGTGAGGCCAGGACCTCGGGGTTTCCCCACGCTTTCTCTTCGGGGGTGAGCTCGAGCCGGTTCGCGAAGGTGCGGCCATAGCGCTCGAACACCACCAGGGTCGGCGTGAGCAACGTGCCCCGGAGTTGCATCAGTCTAACGAAGGCTTCGTCGACCAGTTTATCCGTCACGCTGTGGACGAGGAGATCGGCGCCCTCCTCCACCGCGGCCCGCGCGGCTTCCAGTTCGGTGGCGTGGACGGCGACCCGCAGCTTCCGGCGATGGCTCTCGGCGATGACCGCACGGACGATGGGCCGGAAGGCTTCCACCGGGCGGTCGGGGCTGACCACATACCAAATCTTGATGTAATCGGGGTGCTGCGCGGCCAGCTTTTCCACCAGCCGCCTGCCTTCTTCCGGGCTCTCGATTTTCACGATCGGCGGGTCGCCTTCCCACTCCAACTGCGGCCGCGCCACGCTGGAAATGAGCGGCCCAGCCACCGCCACACGCGGTGCCCGGGCGGTCGCGCGCGCTCGCTTTCGCACCTCGAAATTCCAGCGCGGCCCGCCCACGTCAATCACGCTTGTGATCCCGCAGCGCAGATACCGCGCGAAGGTGTCGGCGAGGTGTGCCTTTGTCCAGGCGATCTCTTCTCCGTAGGGACGGACGCGATTTAAATCGACCACATCTGGCCGGGTAAACAGACCGCCCGATTGGAAGAAGTGGACGTGCGTATCGATGTAACCCGGAAGGATAAACTTGCCCGTGCAGTCGATCACCCGCGCGCCCGACGGCGCCGTCGTTCCCTCGCGAGGCGCGACGCTCGCAATTCGGTCGCCGTCCAGGACGACGACGGCGTGAGGAATGATGCGCCCATCGCGCGGATTGATCACCGTCCCGCCGACGAGCGCTATATTTTCAGCGCGGACTGGGAGCAGGAAAGAGCCCAAGAGCGCGGCGACGAGGAGCGCGAGTTTCATCCGTGAAACTTGCCGCGAGCGGCGACGAATGAAAAGGAAAGGCTCTCCAGCCGAGTTCCGCTGCGGACCGCAATCGCCTAAGACGAGAACTTCCCGTAAACCGCGAGCACCGGGTAGTAGCAGCGATTCTTGCTGTGGTAATCGCTGGCGAATCCAGTCTTCGTCCGCAACTCGACGTGCCCGGCACCGCCCGAGCCCCGGCCGTAGACGATCACCGCGCCGAGCGGCGCCGCGTAGGGATCGCGCATCGGAAGTTTCTTGAAGCCAAAATCGCGCACCAGCTCGTCGCCGGCCTGGCAGGCGTAGTTGGTTTTCGGATACGAGCTGACCGCGCCGGAGGCGAGGAGAGCTTCCTTCACATAGCGCCAACAACGCGCCTTGGTGCGGGCATGGGAACGCTCGTCCGCGATCGTGGCCGCACGTCGTAAGCGGGGATCGATCCGAGAATCGACCGCGGCCAGCGGGCGCACCTTGGGCACGAAATAACGGCGCACGATGCGAGCCGATCCGACGTTGCCGCTATCCGTGCGGTAATAAAATCGCGTCGTCGAGCGGGCCAGACCTTCTGCCTGGAGAACCGCTGCGGGAGCGAGCAGACAACCGAAACAGAGAAGAGCAAGGAGGCGAGAACTTTGCACGCGGCTTTGTATGCAGGCTTCGTGCCAGCGCTGACAACAAAAATATCGTCAAATAGCGAAAAAAGTTTTTGGCTTTAGAGGATTCGTTAAACTGACTGCAGCAGAGGAGAAAAGGTGGAGTGGAGAGCACGCGCTGGAAGGTTTTAGTCCGGTGGCGCAAATTACGGAAGTCTTCGCTCGAAGTTCTCCTCAGCATCTCTCCGCGCCTTCGATTCGGATGAAGTGTTGCCCCATGCCGGAGAGCGCGTGGCGGCGAGCGGAAAGGCGTGGGATGCTGCCACCAGCCTTTCCCCGCCGGCGCGGAAACAACCAGCTTTCATATTCATGGAAACCGAAACCTCCTTGCACGCCGCGGAAGATTTTCTACACAGCCGCATCCCGCTTACCCGCACGATGGGATTGCGCGTGATTCGATATGACGCCGAAGGCTTCGTTTTAGAGGCGCCCGTGTCGCAGAACTCAAATCATCTCGGCACCGCCTTCGGCGGCAGTATCAACGCGGTCGCCACCTTGGCGGCTTACGGGCTTCTCTGGATGGAACTACGGGGGCGGGAAATGGAATTGGTGGTGAGTGAAAGCTCCATCCGCTTTTTGCGTCCCATCCGGACCGTCATTCGCGCCATCTGCGCGCGGCCGGAGGCGGCTGCGTGGAGCGCTTTCCAGGAAAAACTTTCAGCCAGCGGGAAAGCCCGGATCCGCCTGCGTGTTCGGGTGGAAGAAGCGAATGAAGTCGCGGCGGAGCTGGAAGGCGTGTTCGTGGCGAGGCGGAAAGCTGGCTGAAACGCGAGCCGCGAAATGAGATTCCGCCCCCAGGCACCCGCCAGGGAAACGGCGGCGTAAAATCTAACGAGACCTGACCGGAGAGGGCGGAGCGCCTCCATCGCGCTTCTTTTGGATAGGGCGATCCGGTTCGGTCACGAGTAAAGATGGCGGCGTGCCGGCTGCAGGGAATGAGGGAAATCGGCCGGCACGTCCAGCCGTCTCAGCGTGAGCCGCGGCCCGCGGCCCGACCCTCGATTTGATCCAGGCTGGGATCGTTTTTGTTCACCCAATCCTGAATCTCGTTTACTTCCGCGGGCGTGACCGCGGTGGAGCGCTGCGGCCCGGTTTCCACTGGGATGGCCTGCCGATGTTTCCAATGCCGGCCGTGGCGGCGGAGCGCGTAATACATCGTTTTGGCTGTGACTGCGCCCACTCCGCTGCAGCGCATCGCGTTATAAAACATCCGATCCGCATCTTCCCAGGAGCGGGTCTGCTTGTCGTAGGCGACGTCGTGCAGGACGGAGGCTTTCCGATATTTGCCGTCAAACGGGCCGCCGATGAGACTCCAGAAAGCGCGCGGAATGGAGGCGCCATCCACTTCCGATCCCACTGGCGCGACCCAGACCACACCATAAGGGTCGGTGTAGCGCAGCTCACTCAGGAGCACCATCGTGACCCCGTCGGCGGCCCAGCGCGTCTCGACCGCGCCGCTGAAGTAGCCCCAGTTCGAAGCCCGCGCCACCTTCGCTTTCGCAGCCTGACGATCGAGCTTCTTCTCTGCGCGGGCGGCCTCGCGTTCCATATTGAGGCGTCCGGAGCTGCAGCCCGTGAGCACGCAAAGAATGAGAAGGAGGATCGGTTTCATCTGGCGGCTGTTAATCCCGCGCCGCGACCAAAGCGGGCTCACTCGGGCGCGCTGGCGCCTTCGGCGGCGGAGTCGTGGAAGGCCGCCGGAAGCCTTTCAGATAGAAGAGCATGAAAATGCCGGTGCAGATCAGAATTGATCCAATCCACTTCAGGAGCCAGCCCGGATCGCGCAGGATTTGGATGGTGCTCTGGTTCAGATTTTCGGGATTCCAGGAGGCTTGCGACATCTTGTAGGTGAGCCCGGTCCAGGTGCGCCACATCGCTCCGGGATAGCTGAACGGATTGTTCATCCAGCACTGGCCCTGCGCGGTGCCGCCTTCGCGGTCGGTCACCCGGACGGTGCTCTTGAATCCGGCCGGACTTTCACTGCCTTCATTCCGCTGCACCTCGAAGGCGAGCAGCTCGAGCGCGACCGGCAGTTGCACCTGTTTCCAACCGAACGCCACCTGCACCGGCGCAGGCGTGGTCGGGACTGCGATCTGCCATCCGGCTGGCACCCATTGCTCGTGGGTTTGGCCTTCCTCTTGGACCCGAACGAGGACGCCATCCGGCAGACTGGCGGTGGCGGCCCCGGCCGGGACAGGATTGAACTCCATATAATGCTCCGCGTGCGGCAGCATCCGATCGATCACCAGTTGCCAATCGGCCCAGCCCGTCGGGAGCGGCGCGTTCAGGTCGAGCGGGCCGCTGGAGTGGCCGGCTTTGCGCGAGACCAGATCGTAGGTGACGCGGCCGTCATCGGCGAGAAAGAGGGTGAGGCGATTGGCCCCGCCCGGTTCGGCGGCTTCGCCGGCGTGCGCGTCCGGCGTCACGGCCGCCACCGGGACGGCGCGGCCCCGCAGGGTCACGACGACGGCGGCGTTTTTCGGCTCCTCCGAGACGGAGGTGGGCTTGCCATTTTCGATCCGGAAATCGGGCCAGTAACCCTCGATCCGGAGGGTGAAAGGGCTTCCTTCGAGCGGAGTATCCTGGCCGAGATGGGCGGCCACTTCATGCGTCCAGCTTTTCTCTCCGAGCGTGACGGTGAGGCTACCCTTGTTCCCAGGGGTCGGCTGCGAGAGAACGACTTTCGCACCGGTGCTGCCGCCTTTGCTGGCCTTTCCCACTTGTTGATCGACCGCTTTCGCGAAAGCGAAAATCGATTCCTCGATCTCCACTTCGCCGGTCGGCTTTGTCTCGTTAGGCGCCACGGCCGGGGCGGTCCCGCGTTTCAGATCGATCGTGGCCAGCCCCATGTTAAACGTGCCGTGGCCGTCGTGATCGTCGTCCGCCAGCAGCCAGCTCTCCAGCTTTTGTCCCATCATCGCGGTCGAGATGGTGAAGTGAAGCGCGGGCACGCCACCCGTTTCGAGCGGCCGGGGAATCAGCTTTCCCTCCACCGCCGGCGCGTATTCCGCGATGCTGAGCCGGGCGCCGGAAGCGAGCGGACCGAGATCCCACGGGCGTTGCCGGGTCGGGTGGCGGTTAATGAATTCCGCTGGGTAACCTTTGATGATGCCGTCGGTGTCGCGCACGCGCAGTTGATGCTCATCGACGAGGAGACGGTTGGAAGGCGGCTCGCCTTTGAAGAGCGTGATCGTGCCTTCGATGCCCCAGAGCCGTCCGATGAGCGATCCAAAGAGGAGGGTGATGATTCCGAGATGGGTAATGAGAAAGGCGACGTGGTGTTTCTTCCACGGCCAGCGCGAGAGCGCGGAGACGGTCAGATTTGCCACCAGGAAAAGCAGCCAAAGATTAAACCAAGGCGCACCGTAGACGTAAGCGCGCGCCACCTTGGCATCGAAAGTGGACTCCCAAATCGTGCCCGCGATGCTGGCCAGGATGAGAACGGCCAGCAGCACCACCGCCAGTTTGAGCGAGGCGAAAAACTTAAAAACGGGATTGCGCTGCCAGCTCGGGCGGCCGGAGGAAGAGATCGCCATCGGTCGGATATTTTCGGCTAAAGCCGCCGCGGTTCAAACGAATTGCCGAAGCACTGCGGGAAAGCGCCAAAATCCGAGGCCTCCCGACAAAAACCGCCGATCACCAAACCTCCACTGAGAAGCATTTCTCGCGATGGAGGTGAGGGATGGCGGTTTCTTTTGCGCGCTATCCGCGCAGCCAGATTTCAGGCGCAGCCGGCGACTACCTGGTCCAGGCGCGCCACTTCTTCCGCAGCGGCTTCACGTAGTCATCGACGTCCACGCTTTTCAAGCGATCCACGCCATCTTTGACCACATCGGCCCCCTCTTCGTAGCGGCGTTGCATCGTCTTCAACCACGGCCACAGAAAGGGCATTGAAAGCATCCCGAGATTCACGTCTCCGAAAGGCGACTTCACCTCGCGCTCGCGTTCCGCGGCTTCCGAAGAATAGCGAATCGCCAGACCGATCGCCAGCCCCACGGCGAGGGCGCCGATGACGGTCGGGACTGGATTCTCCCGCATCAAAAACTCGGTTTTCTGACGCGCCGTCGTGGCCGTCGCCTTGGTTTGCTCCCAAGCATCGCCCGCCATCGCGGACACTCTCTCCGAGGTATCCTGGAAGCGACCGGGTGAAGCGACCACGGGAGAAGCTGGGGAAGCATAGGCGCCCGGTGAAATTTCCTGACCGCTCGGCTTCATCGAGCCCGGAAGCGGATTATTTTGCGAAGACTCTTCGCCATTCGGATTAATCATATAGAGGTATCGAATCTCGTCCGGGAATTGCGCTCTTTCAAGGTGCGTTGGGTGGCGAATACCCTCACAGGCCGATCGAAGCCCTCGAAACGGTTTGGACAGACCATAAAAAACGACCGACTCGTCTCAGAACCCAACGAAGGTAGTGGCGAAACGCATATATCGTGTTATCGTCGGCGATGGCCAAACCCACCGGTGCTTCTTTCACCCGCCGCGCTCCTGATAACATTACGGAAGAATTGGTCGCAGTTCTTTCCTCGAAAGGGACCTTCGAATTCAAGGCTCTTTTCGAAATTATCTTCGCCAATCTGCGCGAGCGGAATGCCGCCAGCGGCGGAGAAGAGATGCTTCGCCTCCGCGCTTACGAGAAACTGCAGAGCCTGGTCAGCCAGGGTGCCGTCGATCGTAAGGTCAATGGCATCGTAAAGAAATATAAGGGCGTCCCTGCCCGGCTCGCGATTCTCAGCGCGGAGCAAAAAGTCCTGCGTGCCGAGTGGGACCAGCGCGCGCTCGCGAAAGCGGCCGCCGCGGCGGCTTAAGCTGCGGCGCGGGATCATCTCTTTGTTCCTCCGGGCTGAGATGCGCATGCGCGCTTCTCGCGGCTGCCTGATCTCGCACGAAAGCGATGGATGGATTGCCCTGGCCCACCCTGTGAGGCACGTGGTGGCCATCTGGTGGTTGCCACCACTGCAATGGCCGGCAGCATGGCGCCATCTTTTTTAGCGCGTCCACTTCAAACACTGCTCACTCTGCCAACTCTATGAAGCGTCCACCCAAAGCCGTCGTCCTCGATGTCATCGAAACTTTGTTTGCGGTCGATCCGCTCGAGGAAAAGCTGGGCGCGCTCGGCCTGCCGGAAGGTTCGCTGAAAATCTGGTTCCCACGCGTCCTGCGCGATGCCTTTGCCCTTCAGGTCACTGGGACTTTTAAACCTTTTGCCGAGGTCGCGACCGGTGCCCTTTCCTCTTTTCTCGCGGAGCACAAGATCGAGGCCAAGCCCGGCAAGATGCAGCACGTCATCGAAGCCTTCGCCAGTCTCCCAATTCACCCCGACGTGGAGGAAGGCATCACCCTCCTGCGCGAAGCGGGCATGCGCGTGGCCGCATTGACCAACGGCAGCGCCGAGACGACGCGTAAGATGTTTGCCCACGCCGGCCTCGAAGACGCGATCGAGAAATTCATCTCGATCGAAGAGGTGAAGGAGTGGAAGCCATCCCCACGGGTCTATCGGCACGCGGCCGAAGTCCTGCAGGTGGAGCCGGGCGAACTGGCCTTGATCGCGGCGCACGATTGGGACATCGACGGCGCCAGCCGGGCTGGCCTCACGACCGCGTATTTGGCCCGGAAGCAACCGCGCGGCTCCTCCGCCATGCGGACTCCCGATGTGAGCGCAGACGGGCTGCCAGAGGCGGCGCGACGACTGCTGGCCTGGGCTGGCTAAGGGGGCGCGCGCCTAACGGAGATCGGTGGACGAGAGAGGCACCAACACGTCCTGGCCCAGATAGCGCACGATGACCGTCTTCGCATCGCGCGAGACCACCTCCGCCCGTGTCCCCCGCGGGATGACCGTCTCGCCGTAAGGGATCTTGATTGTGATCGGCTCCAGGATGGTCGCAACGGCCGGCGTGGAGACCGGAGCGGGCGGCGCCACGGGCGGCACGGGCGCGGCGGCGACGACCTCCGCTTTCAAACTGGTATTCACCGGAGGCGCGGCGCCTGGCGCTGGTCCATCCAGCGCTTCGATCTTCAAAACCGGATGAATCTCGAAAGCAGTCGAACGCCAGGGGCGGTGATAACCGTTTTTTGCTTTTTCATTGATCCGCGGCCCGATATCCGCAGAGCCATTATGATCATCGTCCCAGAGCAGGTAGCCCGTGAAGCGGACCCGCCGGGCGGGGTGCCCATTTGATTCGTGGCTCTGGTCCGGCAGCCGCATGAAAGCCGCCAGATCCTTCAGGCGGATGCCGGCCTCATAAAACATGTTCTGCACTCGCGGCGTAATTTCGCAAATGATCGGGGTGGGATCGCCGATCTCCGGCGGGTGATCCATCGGCTTCTCAAAAACCTCGAGATGCCAATCGTGAAAGTCCACGCTCCCGCAGTTGGTCGTCTCCGGCGGACCCGGATACGCGAGGACGAGATAGCCGGTAAAGGAAACGATCTGCTTTTCCATGCCCGCGAGTTGCGCCTGCTGAGCAGGGGTCAGGTCCTTGCGCCGGCTGCCTTGCGTCTGGGCATCGAAAAAGCTGACCGCTTTCAAAAAACTGGCGGTCTCGAAACTGGGAATTGAGAGCTGGGAAAGGTCCACCATCGCGCGATTCTTGCCCTGGTTCCGCTCCACGCCGTCCTGCGTCTTCGCGCTCCCGCTCAAGTCGGGGCAATCCATTTTCGAAAGATCGATCGGAACCAAATCGCGATCCTCCGTCATTCGCCGCCGCTGGGCGTGCAGAGCAGTCGTGAGACACAGGAAAATAAAGACCAAGCCGACGAGTCGCGTCTGGAAGCGCATGGGCGGAGCGTAGCCGGATTTTTGGCCGCGGCGACCTTCTTTCGCGTCCGGATGCTGGCGTTGGAGCAGGGAGTTTCTGGCCCGGGGGTCCCTCAGTTACGCGCGCCGTTGCGGCCCTGCCGACACCGATTACAGGCCCATCCATCCTCGAAGCCCTCGCATCATCGGCCCGGAGCGACCGGCCCCGATTACGCCACCCTCAAGCCCGCCCTCAAAGCCACCATCAACGGCACCGCGGTGGACATCGATTGGAACTGGGGCGGGGCTACCGCCAATTCCTCAACATGTGCGAAATCCAGGGGGACCGCGACGACGCAGCCGGCTGGGTCCTGCTAGCCATGGACACCACCCCCGGCTACACCGACACCCACGATTTCCCGGCCAAACCCGCGAAGTGGCAGTACCGCGCCATCTACCACGCAGGCGACAGCCGCGTGGGCGAATGGAGTAACCCGGTCAGCGTGACGGTCGGCGGCTAAACGAATAGAACTGTAGCCACGGCGCTCTGTCGCCGTGTTCAACGCGAAAGAATTAGAACGGCCGGATGCGAAAGCGTCCGGCCGTTTTCGTGCCGGCACGAATCTCCCGAGGCGAATTCCGAGGCCCCGCTGGCGGCGTCACGAGAGATGCCCAAAGGTTCTGGCCTCCGAAATAGAAAAAATTCTCTGCGATTTTGGACCGGCGGCAGGCGCGACGTCCACCGGGGTCCATTTCCGCGCGTGCGGAGAGGGCGAGAACACAGCGAAGGCCGGGAAGGACAGCCGCCAGCGCGCCGGGGCTGTCGGTCCTGTCATTGCGGCAGGGGCGGAGCATCTAATCCGTGACGGAGCACGAGAACTCTCGCCGCTTGTTCGTACGCAACTGCCGGGTGTCTCGACAGGTCGCGATAGCGCCGGCGGACTGGCAATTCTCGTAGGCGCTGTCGCCGGATCTCGTATGTGACGAATAGCGAAAGCACTTCAGGCTCAAATGGTAGCAACGTCGAGTACAACATGCGCCAGTGGTATCGATCCACCTGTGCGGCACCGACCGCATCACTGATTCGTCGGCCGATCGTGTTAAACCAAGACCCCGTCGCTCTAATCATTTCCGTGCGCGGCAGTGACAGAGCTTCAGCGAGTTGTTGATATAACCTCAATGGAACGCCTAATCGCCCGATCGGTGTCGCTCTGTATCGAACGAAAAGCTCTGTCAAGTGGGCGGAATCGTTCGTCGGATCGAGGCCGCGCGCGTTCTCTAACGCAGTTACCAATGAGAGAACAGCCAGCAAATCTGGAAATGGGTTGGCTGCCACCGACGCATTAACGAGTTTCAAGGCAACAGGAGATGGAGGTGTCCCTGCCAGTACACAAAGCACAATTGTCGCGGCCGCGATGCGCGAGAGATCCGGCGATATGGCTTCCGACA
Organism: Chthoniobacterales bacterium; assembly: GCA_038233435.1. Lineage (GTDB taxonomy): Bacteria > Verrucomicrobiota > Verrucomicrobiia > Chthoniobacterales > UBA10450 > JACCTI01. The sequence continues at coordinate 4,760 of JBBSLZ010000040.1, read as the reverse complement.
AAAGCTGACGATGTTCCGCCGTTTGCTGATGGAGCGAGTCAGCAAGAACTACGCTCGCACGTTCGAAGCACACAGCGGCTCTATCAGCATCAAGCAGAAGCCAGTAGCTGCCCGCGAGAAGCAGTCGACTAGAATGCCCGTCACGTTCGGCGGCGATTTCTCGTGCCTCGTTCTGAACGCGCACTTGTTTTCGCTCTAGAGTAGGGGCGTATGACTCGTAAGCGCTAGCGAGGTTTCGCGCGGTTCGCTCGTCGATGTCGAGCAGTTCGCAAAAATAATTCACAATTATTCGATTGGCTCTCGGAGGTTCGAAACCGTATCCGGTGTTACATACCGTTCAAAATTGTATTCGGTCCAGAGAGGAGTAGCGACGCCAACTGTTTCGATGTCGATTAATGCTGCGGGCCCATCATAGGCGACGGCTTTTTCCAGATGCGGAGGCGGAATCGATATTTTCGCGACGACCTCGCCTTCCGGATGATACTGCTGGAACGCGTGCCAAATGTTAAGCTCGCGCGTCTCTTCGGAAAACTCTTGCAATGGCAGTGCTTTCCGTCCGAGGACGTTCAAGTATGCATAGAACACAACGCCTGTAGTCGTGAAATTACGCGTAGCGAATTGGAGCGCGATCAAAAATGCAGGACGCCGCAAATTGAAGTATCCGTGTCGCTCTATTGTGCCCGCTGTCGTCGAGATATACGGAGTGTTCTCATGAAACGGTCGACCTGTTGTCGGGTCGTTATCGTCATAGTGGTTTTGGTGCCAAAAGATATTTCGTTCGGTGAGTTTCAGCACGATCTCGTTCTCTGCTATAGTGTGGCTGCGACGCCACCATTCACAGAGAATCCCAGTTTCACGGAGCGTAATGCAAGCGTCCGCCTGACTAAGCTCAGCCACACCTTTAAGAACCTTCTGGTAGATCATGTTAGAACGTTAGGTTCATCTCTCTAATCATTTGCAAGAAGTCTATCGATCTGCGGCCGAGTGCCTCCGAGACAAATGGGATTCGCGGCTTTGTCTCCGTCCCAAACGACTCGCCTGTGACAACGACTGAACTCGTCTCTAGAGCAGTCGCGATAACAAACGGATCTGCCTGCGAGCGGCCTTTCAGAGTGTCGACTAGCCGTGGGTAGGATTCCAGTATTGAAAGCATCCGCCGCTGAATCATCTCTTCTGCGGGAACAAGCATCGATTTCCGGAGCTTCATCCACTTGAGAAGATCATCGTCTTTCTTCGCGATTTCGACATAGACCTCCTCGCTGGAGATTATATCGCCGCGTGCGACGGACTCTTCGATTTTCATCCACAATGTGGGAAACACGTCCGGTGGATAATACCGGTTCCAGCCGTCGAGCCACCCGCTGGTATCCACGCAGAATGCCATATATCAGACGGCGACATCGGACGTCGGGCCAGGTGCAAGCTGCCGCGCGACCCTATCGATATACTTCAGTTGGACTCCTAGGTAATCCGCCACGTCAGCGCTGCTAACGGCGCGGCGGCGATATGCGTCGAGAACTAGAGAGACAAACGGCCGGCCTGCAGATGAGATGACACGGACCTCCACCGGCGGTCCTCCACCTGTCTTCGGAGGCACGTACCAAGACTTGCTTTGCCACCCCCGGCGCTTGCTCTTGTACAAAGATGCAGAAACTTGCCGGAAGGTTAGTAGGCGCCGAAAGATCGCCTCCGGACTCACTTTGACGCGGTTAGAAAAGCGGCGCAAAGCCTCCTCGTCGCCGTGAGTGATACCCGGAAAGCTAGCGGCTTCGGCTCGAAACTCCATGCGCGGCAACAGTGCGGCAGATGCGATCCGATTGCTGACTCGCTCTAGCACCTGATCCTCTGGCTTCGGGCGCGTCGCCATCGATGTTGTTTCATGGCCACCGTTCGTCAGCAGAATGTGAGCGAACTCGTGAAGCAGCGTGAAGATACGTCCGTGTGGCGCGTCCGAGTTGTTTACCAGAATCACCGGGAGCGGTGATCGGGGAATACTTGTGCCACGCATCTCTGACAACGAGATGCCCCCCGTCTGGAACACGAGGACGCCAAGCGCTTCGACGGCTGTCCGCCACCCGTTGAAAGCGACCGCTGGGCTAAGCCAGTCGAGTTGCTTCTGCCACGTGACGCCTAGCAGTGTCCGAATGCGGTCGCCTACGACCTCTGGATCTTCATTGGGGTGTGCGGCTGTAGTCACCGCCGGGGGAGACTCGCCTGTCGCTTCGTAAACCGCTAGCGCAGCCTGCCGACGATACAACGCGAGGCGCAAGGCGTTGCGCAGCGCCGGAGATTCACTCTCGAGAGCGATGCCCGGCAGCCGCCGGAATTCTCGCTGGGGATCAAAGTCGCGCGGTGGCTCCGGCAAAAAGAACACTGCAAGAGGTCGCTTGTAGATCTCTCCGAGCTTTCGTGCTTGGGCGATACTAGGGAGCTCGTGGCCTGCTTCCCACTCCTCAAGGGTTGTCAGGTGAATATCGGCGCGTTCGCCGACTTGACCGAGCGTCAGTCCGGAGCGTTCACGAGCCCACTTCAACAGGGCGGGCGTGACCAGTGCCGGAATGCTATGCGCCATTCGCTCAGTAAAGGTCGTTTCGTCTCTCGCCGCAATGCTGCTGAACTGGATACCCTTTTCGGGCGGACCCAGACCGACCGATCAACTCGCCTCCTGGAACGCGATCATCGGATCGACGCGGCTGGCGCGGCGAGCGGGGATCCAGCAGGGCGAAAAAGGCAATCGTGAGGACCGTGTAGACGATGAAGGTAAGGCTGATCGGGTAGGAGGCGCTGACGCCAGGGAAGCTCTTCAGCAGGCGGGCGCCGGTGAGGGCGAGCGTTCGCATGCGAAGCGTGTTTCCTTCGGCCTTTCCCTCACCTCCCGATGGCCGTATATCCCCTGGCCAGAAACTCACCAGAAACCCGGCTGCCGGTCCTTCCCATGACCCACAAAATCCATCATCTCGTGGTCGGGATCCTTGCCCTGATTCATTTCTTTATCGGGCTGGGATGGTATGCGCTCTTCGGCGAAGCGTGGCTGAATTACAACGCCCGCACCATGACGGATATCGAACAACCGCATACTGCCGTCCCGTAAGTGACCGCCGTCGTCTCGGCCATCATCGTGAATTACGCGCTGGCCTGGCTCTTCGCCAGATTGCATGTCGCCCACGCTCTCACCGGATTGAAGATCGCGCTGATCTGCTGGTTCGCGTTTCTCTTTCCGAGACCAACCCGTGGCCGCTCATTCTCATCAATATGGGCCGGCCCCTCCTCGCCTTTGCCATCAGCGGCATCGTCCTCGGCGCCTGGCGTCTTCGCGAACTGTAGAGTCCGGCGGCGCGGCGGGGAGAGCAGGGATGAAGGCCACGCAATCAGCTGGGTGAGAGCACCAGAAGAAAGTGCGAATCGTCGGATTCATCAGATGTCTCCCCGGTCGAGTGGCGGAAAGTGAATCCGCATTTTTGCAGGACTCGGACCGAAGCGGCGTTGTGCTTCGCGACACCGGCGTAAAGTGGCCTCGTCTCTTCCAGGTGAAGAAAAGCGGAGAGCGCAGCGGTGGCGACTCCACGGCCCCAATACGCGCGGTCGATCCAGTAGCCGATCTCGCGCTGCCCGTCCGAGTTCCAGCTCACGATGTTCCCTGCGACGTGCTCCTCGGATTCCGGTGCGCCCTCGAACGGGGCCATGATCGTCCTGATCAGGCCTGTCTCGTCGGCGAGGATCTTCGCCCAATGCTGGTCGAACGCGGCGCGGTCCCGCGATTTGAAGTCAACCATAGCGACGGCGATTTGATCGCGCTGGTGCTCGAAGAACAACGGCAAATCGGCCGGCTCAACCGGACGTAACGCGATGCGAGGGAACTGTGGCATGTGACGCAGATTCCATCGTGACGCGGCCCTGATCAACAGGATGCGAATGATCCACAGATTACGCGGATTTTCGGCGCCCTAATCCCCAATTGGCGGCGACTGAGGCCGGAGGCTCAGTCCGCGAATCTTGGCATCTTCCGCTCGGCGGCACGACCGGCGCGTCAGTTCTGGCGGGCGAAGTCAGTAGCCAGCAGGTGGCGGATCGGGTATTCTCCGATTCAGGATGTCGACGGAAGAATTATTGAAGCGCGTGACGGTCGATCCGCAGGTGTGCCACGGGAAGCCGTGCATTCGCGGGCTCCGCTATCCAGTGACAATGCTGCTGGAACTGATGAGCAGCGGGATGACGCACCCAGAGATCTTGGCGGACTACGCTGATCTCGTGCCGGATGATCTGCTCGCGGCGCTGGCGTATGCCGCCCGGCTGAGTGACGCCAAGCGCATCGCGCTGGCGTGATGAACTTCCTGGTCGACGCACAGTTGCCTCGACGGCTGGCGCACCTTTTCACGGAAGCGGGGCACAACGCTGTCCACACGCTCGATCTGCCAGGTGGAAACAGAACGCCGGATGCGAGCTTTGTGAGGTTTGCCAGCGGGACGATCGGGTGCTGGTGACGAAAGACTCGGATTCACCGACTCATTTTTCCTCCGCGCCGAACCGTCTCGGCTCTTAATCGTCTCGACAGGCAATATCACAATCCCGAGCTGGAGGCGCTGTTTCGAGCGCGGCTGGCAGATGTGGTTCTGGCGTTCGGCTCTGCGCGTTTTCTCGAGCTGGAACGGAACGGCATCACTGCGCGGGCCTAGCCGCCGGTTCGCGGGGAGCCTCGGTTGCCCCGCTTAACGGAGAAAGCTCTTCAGCAGGCGTGCGCCGGTGAGAGACGCGCGCGGCTG
>JBBSLZ010000039.1:0-16461 GCA_038233435.1 Chthoniobacterales bacterium | reverse complement strand
CTCGGAACGGGCACTTTTAGCATCAACAATTCCGCTACCATTCAGGCCGGGGGCGGAACGCGGACGCTGACCAATTCGATTGTCTTCGCTGCAGACACCACCGTCAGCGGAGGGAATGCTTTTGTCATCAACGGCAACGTGTCGACTGCTGGAGCGAACAGCCGGACCGTCACGATCAGCAACACCGGGGGAACCACTTTTGGTGGAAATGTGACCATTCAGGGGAATACGGCCCCGGGAACTCTCGTGATTAACGGGTCAACCGCCGCGATCATTAACGGAGTGGTCCAGGATGGAGCCGCAGGGCCTGGCCTTTTGCGCTACAGCGGCTCCAGCACGCTCACGTTGAACTCGGCGAACAGCTATTCCGGCGGCACCCAGGTGACGATCGCCGGAGGGACAATTATTGCGAACGCGGACGGGGCTCTTGGGACGGGCAACGTCAGTCTCACTTCCACAGGGGTGACGCTCACTTTGCAGAACGGCGCGCTGAACAATTACATCGCGGACAATGCCGCCATCAGCTTGGTGACGGGTGCCACGTTGAACCTGAACTTCGCCGGAGCTTCTGACGTGGTTGGTAGTTTCCTGATCAACGGGATGGTGCAGGGTGCGGGGGTCCATAACGCGATGACTGATCCGGCCTTCATCACTGGACTCGGTTCTATCACGGTGATACCGGAGCCAGCTACTTACATGCTTTTCGGTCTTGGCTTGCTCGCCTGTGCGCAGCGCTTCCGGCGCGCAAAGAAAAGCTAGAGTGCGGCCCTAACTCTTTTAGGAGCGCCTCTCCAGTTCGTCCGAGAAGCGTTTTTTTCTGCTGACCGATACCCCCTTAAGGGCGGGGCGTCTGCAGTAAAGGGGGAACCGCTGCTGGTCCACCCGAGAGCATCGACGGCGGCATGACCGAGGGTCCACGCCTTTTTAGTCCCAAGGCGCCAACGAGGCTGGGTGGGATCGGGGTATTTTCATCGTCGACGATTTGCTGGGAAGCGCCATCCCCTGGGTGGACCACGGCCGCTTCGTAACTTTTATAAATCCATTCGCCGTTTTCGTAATCCGTGATCAGGAGGAATTCGGTCCTGGTGAGCGTCTCGGCGGTCATCGGATCCACGACGTTTTCCCAGCCGTGGATCTTAGCCCTCCACGGAGCTTGTAGCGACAGGGTCCGGTCCATGTTGACCCGGACGTCGTAATAAAAAGTGTTCTGCGGGGGTTTTGCGTTCGTGGGTAAATCCTCAATTTTTCTTCGAAGATCGGCGGCTGCCAGGTCACGCGTCTCCGTGGCACTGAGCGTGTTTGGCCGGGCCCGGCTCTCCAACGCAATCGTTCGATCCTCAACCGCGTCTGGCTTTATTACCCAAAATCCAAGCAGGAGAGTCAACCCAAGCAGCGTGGCGACGCCGCTATATAGAAGGCGGCGATCCATCAATGGATTAGAGGAAGGCGGCCTCAGTTCCAACGAGGGCCCGGCGGGCAATTCCGGATCCGCTGTCTGCGGAGACAAAAAATTCTGCAGCGTCCCCCATTCCTCCATCCCTTCGTGCCAGTAATCGTCATCCGGCCCGAGTTGACCGTTCCGCAACAGATACTCCAATTGCACGTCCGGGTATTCACCGATCACGGCGCCGTCGCGGGCGATGAACACGTTCATGCGCCAATTGCCTATCCGGCCGCGGCCGGAAAAGCAATGTGTTCGGCAGGTTTCGCCCGGGCGCTAGCGGCAGCGCACGCGCAGTGGGACCGCGCTTGAATGCATTTTATCGCGAATTGGATTGCCAAAATCTGGGCAGGTTGAGAGTTTGCTGACCCCGCCGCCGTTTGCTTTTCGGCGCAGTAAAAGATTCTCTCCAGAGAAAGCCATGTGCCTCACGGCCATGGTTTTTTTTGGATTTTATCCAGCGGCTCCAGACAACCGCTGGTTAGTGACTTGTGGCCACGTCCCGGTGGGACGTGTGAGGGTGAGCGGTGGACCGCAGTTTTGGCGTCGATCTTGTCGCATGCCGTCATCCCGCACGTCCCACAGGGACGTGGCTACATGCGCGTAGCGAGGGTTGTCTTTTTCGCTTTCCGCGGCGCGGGGCAATTACTAGGCTGCGGGCCGATTCCAAATCCCGGGCTGGCTGAAAGCATCGGGCTGCGAAATGAAAAACGCGCTCTTTCTTATCTCGGCGTTCGCGCTGCGCTTCCGCGCGTCGATCAGCCGGCTCGAGTCAATCGCGGGAGCGTGTCCGTGCGGAGCGGCACAGCTATGAAGACGCGCCCACGGTCGGCCTGACCAAGCCGCAACTACTGACGCGCTATGGCAAGCCGCGGCCGGCGCGTGCTGACGGAAGACGGCGAGCGCTGGTATTACGTCTTAAACGCGGGCGAAGTGCGGCGGAAAGCGTTGAACCCTCTCGTGCTGACGCGGCCGAAGTATCGCACTGGCGTGGTGCTTTTCGACGCGCGTGGGCGGGTGAAGCGTTTCTCGTGGGATGCGAGGAATTGATGCGGGAGCGGTGAGATGGGAGAGGTGGCGTGGGCGAGCGACTGTAGCCACGGCCCTGCGGGCCGTGTGAGTGCGACGTTGAAGCGGGACAAGCGCCGAATGAGTAGATCCGCCGGTCGCCCGCACGTCCCGCAGGGACGGGGCTACAGGCACGTGGTTACAGGCACGTGGCGACAGGCACGGCTGACAAACGCTGCCGCAGAGACGAAATCGCAGCGGCGCGGCTATAGATGTGTCACCCGCCAGATGGTTTTATTGCCGTCTTCGCTGAAGAGCAGGCTGCCGTCTTTTGCGACCGTGATCCCGACGGGCCGGCCCCACACTTTTCCTTCGGGGGTAACGAAGCCGGTGACAAAGTCCTCATACTCGCCCGAGGCTTTGCCTTTGCCTTCATCGAGCGGGATGCGGACGATCTTGTAGCCGGTGCGGCGGGCCTTGTTCCAAGAGCCATGGAAGGCGGCGAAGAGGTCGCCTTTATATTCGGCTGGGAATTGGGAGCCTTCGTAGAAGCAGAGATTTAAACTGGCGGAGTGGCTTTGCAGGAGCACATCAGGCACGATGACCCGGCTGGCGAGTTCGGGCTTGGCTCCTTTGTGCCGCGGATCCTTGTTTTTACCGAGATAATACCAGGGCCAGCCGTAGAAGCCGCCCGGCGTGACGTGGCTGATGTAATCCGGCACGAGGCCGTCGCCGAGCGCGTCGCGTTCGTTCACGCTCATCCAGAGTTCGTTCGTGCCGGGACGGAATTTAATTCCGACCGCATTGCGCACTCCCCACGCGTAGACTTTCTGGCCGGTGCCGTCGGGATTGAACTCGAAAATGCGGGCGCGGTCGGCTTCGCCTTTATCGTCCGAGACGTTCGAGCGGGAGCCGATCGAAACGTACATTTTTTTTCCATCCGGCGAGAAGGTGAGATCGCGGGTCCAGTGGCCGCCCCCGTGCAGCAAGCCACCGGCGGAGAGTTCCGCTCCCAGTTTCTCGGCGGGTCCGCGCGCTTTCAGGTCCCCGTTCACATAGGGGAAGCGAATGACGCCGTCGGTGTTGGCCACGTAGAGAAATTTCGGGTTCGGGCCGGGCGGATAGAATGCCAGCCCGAAGGGTTTGTTCAGGCTGTCGGTAGTGAAGACTTCGTTGACCTCGGGTTTGCCGTCGCCATCCGAGTCGCGCAGCACCTTGATCCCATTCGACCGGCTTTCGGTCACGAAGATGTCGCCATTCGGAGCGGTGAGGAGGTAACGAGGGTCGCGGAAGCCGGCGGCGTATTGTTCGATCTTGAAACCGGCCGGCACGCGGAGCTGCGCGCCTTCGGGGCGCTTGGCCACGTCGGCGTCATTCGTGACGGACTCGGTCTGATATGGCGGCGGGAGATCGGCGACGGTGATCTTATGACGCACGCCGGGCGCGTCGGCGGTCCAGTCGGCTTCGACCGCGGCTTTGCCGGTAAGGGTGGTTTGCGCAGGGAGCGATGGGAGCGAGGCGAGGAGGAGCAGGCCGAGGGTGGAGCGTAGGGAGAGCATCATGATTTAAAAGGGGTTCGAACGGGCGCACGGGCGCAGATGCACCCTAGCACGGGCACAAATGCACCCTAGCACGCATGGGCGGGGATGTAGCCACGTCCCTGTGGGACGTGCGGGGGAGGGTGGGGTTTGCAGTTTTGGCGTCGGCTACGTGGCTGGCTGTCATCCCGCACGTCCCGCAGGGACGTCGTGGCTACATGGTGGACTCACACGCGGGATTGGATAAGCACGATCTGGCCTTGGTAGGGCCAGGATTCGGGATCGTTGACCAAACCGGCACGCACCGGATTCTGCCGAATGTAATCCCACTTCTCGCTCATGCTCTCGCCGCTCCGGAGGAGGTGATCGAAAAATCCTTCCTGCCAGAGCGTGCCACCAGCGCTTATTTTGCCTGCGGCTTTGGCCAGAAATTGCTTCAGTTGTCCGATCCATCGCCCAAGCTCAAACTCCAGTCCGCCGCAGACGAAGAGATGGACGTGATCCGGCATGATAACGTAGCAGCCGACCGCGATATTGAAGCGCGCCTCAGCGTTCTCCGCGAAGCGAACAAAGGCGTCATGGATCTCCGGCGTGGCCAGCCATGGCTTCCGGTCGTGAGTGCAGAAGGTGACGAAGTAGACCGGGGAAGCGTAATTTTGAAATACGCGATCGAGACGAGGCGGCCGCTTCGGAAATCTCGCCATAAAGGACAGACGCTCTGGGCTGCGCCTTTTTCAAGGCGCGTGTAGCCACGTCCCTACGGGACGTGTGGGGGAGGAGAGGGTTCGCAGTTTCGGCGTCGATCTTGTGGCCGGCCGTCAGCCCGCGCGTCCCACAGGGACGCGGCTACACTTCGGGACGTGGCTACATGGCGGAGCGTGGCGGCGAGACGTGGCTTCTAATAGCGGAGCGGTTCGGTCAGGCCGAAGGCGTTTTTGATTAGCTCGAGGCGCGGCTTTTTTTCGCTTAGGATCACTTCCACCACGTCGAAGCGGAAGAGGATGTCGGGGTTATCGAGCAGGCGTAGCCAGGCCAGGCCGCCGCGGACGATCCGCTGGCGTTGCTCGCTGGAAATGGTTTCGATCGGACGGCCAAAGTCCTCGCCGGTGCGTGTTGTTACTTCGACGAATACGAGCGTTTCGTGATCGCGGCAGACGATGTCGAGTTCGCCGCCGCTGCGCCCGCGAAAGTTTCGGTAGAGGATCTTGTAGCCTTGTTGTCGCAGGTGACGACACGCCAGCTTTTCGCCTCGGGCGCCGCGGCGCAGGTGCTCGGCGCGGGTGATGAAGAAGGAGCGTCGCCAAAGGTGGACGAGCGCAGAGACGAAGCCTGTTTTCATGGGGGGCGAATCTGGGAGGGATTGTATCGGGATTTACGGAAACGGCGGATGCGGGTTTTTGTAGCCACGTCCCTGCGGGACGTGTGGGGGTGGGGCCGGTTTTAAAATTGACGCTTCTTTCGGCGGCTGACGTCCCCCCTCGCACGTCCCGCAGGGACGTGGCTACAAGCGCTGGCCGCGACGTGGCTAGAGGGCTCGCGCGAAGGCGAGGAGCGGTTGTGCGACCGGCTGGAAGGAGCGGCGGTGAATCGGGCAGGGTCCGAATTTTTGCAAATGGAGCAAGTGCAGTCTGGTGCCGTAGCCTTTGTGCTGGCTGAAGCAATATTCCGGAAAGGTGGCGCAGAAGTCGCGCATGATGCGGTCGCGCGTGACTTTAGCGATTACGCTGGCGGCCGCGATGCTAAGACTGAGGCAATCGCCGTCCACGAGCGCAGTCTGCGGGTGCGGGAAAGGATGCACGGGAAGGCCGTCGATGAGGACATGCTCGGGCGGTAGGCCGAGGGCGGCGACGGCGACGCGCATCGCCTGGTGGGTGGCGCGGAGGATGTTTAACCGGTCGATCTCGAGCGAATCGACCGCGCCGATGGCCCAGGCGATCGCCGGGTTGGAAATCAGCTCGGCGTAAATGGCTTCGCGCCGCTCGGGCAGGAGCTGCTTGGAGTCTTTTAGCCGTTGATGGCGAAATTTTTCCGGAAGGACGACGGCCGCGGCCACGACCGGCCCGGCGAGCGCGCCCCGTCCTGCTTCGTCGATGCCAGCGATACGGACGACGCCGAGGGCGCGCAGTTGCTTTTCATGACGGAAGCCGCAGCGGCGCATGGCCGGAGGTTAACCGCGAAGTCCGCGATTGTGAAAGCGAGGAGCGAAAGAAACTACTCCCGCACTTGGGTCGCTTCCTTACCCTTGCGATCGCGCAGGTAGTTCAGCTTGGCCCGGCGGGCTTTGCCGGCTTTTTCCACTTCGACCTTCGCGATGCGCGGGGAGTGGATCGGGAAGACGCGCTCGACGCCTTCGCCGTACGAAATGCGGCGAACGGTGAACGTCTCGTTGATGCCACGGCCTTTGCGTCCGATCACGATCCCGGCGAAAATCTGGATGCGCTCTTTCTCGCCTTCTTTGACTTTGGTGTGCACGCGGATGCCGTCGCCCACTTTGAAGCTGGTGACGTCGGTCTTCTGGTGCTCTTTTTCGATGGTGTCGATGATCGTGCTCATAAAATGCTGCCGTCGCTGGCGGGTCGACATTTTCAAGCCAGTCGCCCGAAATTGCAAACGCCGGTTCCGAGCGCTCACAAGCGGCGGGTTGTGATCCCGCCGCAGCCCCGCTATAATCGGCGGAAGCTGCGCCCGTAGCTCAATTGGATAGAGTGACAGCCTCCGAAGCTGTAGGTTGCGCGTTCGAGCCGCGCCGGGCGCACGAAACTTTCTTCAGGCGGAAGTTTGGCGCGGCGGCGTCCTTGGCTTGAGATACCGGTCGATGCCTTCCAGCCGCTCGAGACGGCGTAGGATTTCGGTCAGGACGAGCTCGTTTTTGAGGTTCACCTCGTAGTCGAGATCGGCGCGGAGGCGGTCCTTCGAGGATTGCCGGTTTTGCGACATCATGATGATGGGCGCTTGCAGGCCGACGATCATGCCGAGGACGAGATTGAGCAGGACGTAGGGGTAGGGATCAAAGCCTCGATCGAAGAGGAGCCACGTGTTCAGCAGGACCCAGCCGATCAGGAAGGCGACAGAGGCGCCGATGAATTTCCAACTCCCGCCGAACTCGGCAATGACGTCCGCGGCACGGTCCGCGAGCGTGAGCTGTTGGGCTTGCGCTTCGTTCACATTCCGCGAGACGCGGTGGCGCAGCATCTCGTCCGCGCGGCGCAAGCGGTCGCCGAGCGCACTCAGCATTTCCAACCCTATCTCCGGTTGGCGCCGGCAGAGGCCGATGAAGTCTTCGCGGCCGATCACGGCCAACCGCGCTTTGCTTTCGACGGTGGCGTCGGCGGAGCGGGGCCAGCCGTCGATGACGGACATCTCACCGAAAAAATCGCCGTCGGCTAACTCGGCGAGCGTGACCCGTTGGCCATCGGTATCAGTGAGGCTGATGCGAACGCGGCCGGACTCGACCAAGTAAAGGGCGTTCCCCTCGTCGCCGATGTGGAAGAGCGCGGTGCCGCTCTCGTATTCGCGCACCTGCGCAATCTGGCAGAGCTCGCCGGCGGCGGCATCGTCCAACGATTTGAAAAGCGGAACGGTGCGGAGAGCAGCGGCGTCCATGACTATTCCAGGCTGGCGAAGGCTCGGTCTCCTCCTTCAAGCCGCCAGCGGCTTGCGTGCTTCGGCTCTTTCCCTGGTCGGGAAAGGGAGGGCACCGGGGCCGGCGGCGGCGCAGTTCATGAAACGGCTTCGAGCCGGCCGAGCAAATCTTTCTTGCTCGTCATGCCGGTCACCTGATCCACGACCTGGCCGTTCTTGAAGAGAAGGAGGGTGGGGATGGCGCGGACGTTATAGCGCGCGGAGAGGCTTTGGTTGTGATCGATGTTGATTTTTCCGACCTTGATCGTGCCGGCTTTTTCTTTTGCGATCTCGTCCAGGACGGGGGCGATCATTTTGCACGGTCCACACCATTCGGCCCAGAAATCGACCAGGACGGGTTGCTCGCTCTGGGTTACTTCGCTTTCGAAATTGGCTTCGTCGATCGTTACGGTGGCAGAATTTTCCATAGGTTTAGGAGCTAAAGTAGTTCCAAATCTGGATAAGCAAAGTGACGGTCGAGATTCCGAAGATGACCCAGCAGAGCGGGAGGGGGACGGCCTCGAGGAGCGCCAGCGTGTCGGAGGTGGATTCGTTGGGCTCTGCCGCCGGGATGACCACCGGAGTGGCGATGGGCTGTGCCACCGGAACGGTGAGGAGTGGCTGGGTTTTCGCCATCTTGACTGTGGCGGCCATAGAGGACGCAGGCTCGGGCAGGATGGTGATGCGCGCGGTTTCCTTCCGCAGCCCGGGCTGAGATTCGGAGCCGGGATAATGACTGGGCGCCGAGCTGACAGGATTCGCCAGCGGGAACGACGACGGGATTCTGGGCGGAGGTGGTAACACGCGTGGGCGCGGGGGCATCGCGGACGGCGGGGAGGGTGCCTCGGCCGCGATGGGCGGAGCGGGGGCCGGCGGAGGCGCGACGGGCGGCAAAGGAGGAGGCGGCAGGGTGGCGCCCGGCGGTGGCGGAGGCGCGAGACGACGAGAAGGAGGCGGCGGGGGCGGGAGGACTCGCTTCGAGGGTTGGGCCGTGGCAGTGGGCGCACCGGGCGGCGGCGGCATTTTGGAGGGCAGATTGATTCGACTGGTGCCACTGGGTCCGCGGCCCGCCTCCCCGCCCGGCGTCAAGCGCGGTGGCAGGGTAATGCGAACGGTTTCTTTTTTCGGGCCGTTCAAGTCGCTCATGGTTTCCGCGGATTTACGGGAGGGCAAGGCTGCGGGAAAGCGTGCGGATTGTCACTCGCTAACTTCGCGCGGGCGGTCGGAATCCCATCGGGCGGGGCGCCGCTTCCTTAGCTTAGAAACCGGGACTGTTGCCGACCGCGATGCGGGCGAGGACCTCCTCCATCTTCGGATCGGCCGCGACCATGCTTTTGTGGAGAGCCGCGCGGAATTCCTCGATCGCTTGATCTCGCTTCGCGAGCGCGGCTTTGACTTCGGGATCTTCGGCCGCTTTCGTCTGCGCGGCCCGCAATTTTAGCTGCTCTTCGAGGGTGAGTTTGTTGGTCGTCCCGTCGCCTTCGGTGAGCGACTTGCTGGGTTCGCTGCCCTCGACTTCCTGCGCTCGGAGAAGAGGAGAAAGCAGGCTGGTAGCGGCCACGGCGACCGCAATAAGGCATAATCGAAATTTCATGGGGGGAGAGTATCACCCGCGCTTTGATCTGAAAAGCCTGCAGGTATTCCGGACGATTCTTCGGCGCGAGGGCGCGCCGGATCCAACGCGTTCCCTGGAGCCGGCTTCGGGCCGAAGTCTAGGACGCGAGCAGATCGTAACCGCGCGTGCCGGTAATTTTGCGCCGGATGAATTCACCCACGGGCGCGGCAGTGCCGAGGATGACAGTGGCGTCGACGTCGGGCGCATCAGCTTCGCTGCGCGCGAGGTGCGGCTGGTCGACGAGCAGTTTTAGCTCGCGTCCCACGCAGGCTTGCGCCTGCTGGCGGGCGATCTCTTGCTGGAGGAGCATGGCGCGACGGTAGCGGGCGTTTTTGGTGCGGGTGGGCACTTGCGCGGGCATCTGCGCGGCGCGGGAGCCTTCCTCTTGCGAGTATTTGAAAATGCCGAGCCGATCGAAGCGGGCGCGCTGGATGAAATCGAGCAGGGTCTCGAATTCCGCGTCAGTCTCGCCGGGAAAACCGACGATGAAGGTGGTGCGCAGGGCGACGCCCGGGATGCCGGCGCGTAAGGCGACGACCAAGTCTTCGATGTGCTGCCGGCTGGTTTCCCGGCGCATCCGGCCCAGCATCGCTTCATCGATGTGCTGGAGTGGCATATCGATGTAACGCGCGACCTTGTCGCACTGGGCAATGGTCTCGATTAATTCCTGGCTCCAGTGGGCGGGGTGGGTGTAAAGCAGCCGAACCCAAAAATCGCCGGGCACATCCTGAATCTCGCGGAGCAAGGCGGACAGGGTGAGTCCACGGGCGGAATCGACCGGCTGGCGCGGTCCGGCTTTTTCCGTCCACAAATCCATCCCGTAGTAGGTGGTATCCTGGCTGATCAGGTTGATTTCCTTGACGCCTTCGGCAACGAGCGCGCGCACCTCGGCGAGGACGGAGGCCGGGGGGCGGCTGCGATGGCGGCCGCGCATTTGTGGAATGACGCAGAAGCTGCAGGGATGATTGCAACCTTCCGCGATTTTCAGATACGCACTGTGGCTGGGCGTAAGCCGGAAGCGCGGGGTGTCATAGTTCGGAATATAAGTCGGCCGACGGGTGACGAAATTTAACGGATCGGCCTCGGTGGCGGAGGGCGGCGCCGTGAGGAGGCGGTGCGCGATCGCGCCCAGCTCGGTGACCTGATCGAGGCCCATGAAGGCGTCCACTTCCGGCAATTGCTCGCGCAATTCTTTCGAGAAACGCTGGGACATGCAGCCGCTGACGATGAGCTTCTGGCCGGCACGGCGGGCGAGACCGCGTTGCTGATGCGCTTCCAGAATGGCATCGATCGACTCCTCTTTGGCGGAGTCAATGAAGGCGCAGGTGTTGACCACCAAAACATCGGCATCGCCCGGATCCGAGGTGATCTCCATGCCGTGCTCGAGCACGCTGCCGAGCATGATCTCGGCATCGACCAGATTTTTCGCGCAGCCGAGACTGATCATCCCGATCTTCGGCCGGACGCCAGCGCGAGGTGGCAACGGAACTTCAGTCTCAAGCGCCACGGCGTTCACTCCAACCTCACATCCGCATCGCCGCGGCCGACCACTTTGCCGTTCTTGCGAATTTCAATGTCATTCGGATCGAGCACTTTGATCGCGATCCGGCGACCGCGGAATTGCAGGCCTTCGGAGGCATTAATCCAGCGCTCGGTGGTGCGAGAGGAACCGTCCACCACCACGCGGACGTAGGTTTTTCGCAGAGGGCGTAGCTCAAAGCGGTTCACAACCGGTGAGGGCGAAGGGGTAGGGCTGGCGAGGGCCAGCTCAGCTTTCTTCAAATCTTCGGGATTGACCGGTTCTGCGCGCCGGACTTCCTGATCATCATCCGGGGTGAGCGGCAGAGCCGCGGCGACGGCCACGGTAGGTTCCGGCGTGGCGCTGGGTAGCGGGGTCGGGATCGGGGTGGCGGCCGCGATGATGGCGGCGGCTGTGGGACTGGGGGCGGGAGTGTTGTCCACGGGCAGCGCCCGTGGCGCGACGATGGTGCTCGGCGCGCTGATGGCGGAAGGGCTTGGGTTGGCCTGAGCGAGCGCCTGGGCGTCGCGGTCCGCGCTTGGTTTGAGCCGCCGGACGTCGAGCAGGAGTTTCAAGAGGGTAAAGCCGACCACCAACACCACGATCCCGATGACCAGCGGCATGAGCGAACTTTTGCTCCCGGCGGGCACTTTCCGCACCACCTCGGTGCGGCGAGGGGCGGGCGCGGGATTGTCCTGAAGATAGGAGTAGCCATCGACGGTGACGTGCTCGGAGGTCTCAAACGCTTCCAGATAAGGCGAGACGTCGACATTCAAAAACTTCCCATAGATGAGAATGAAGCCTTTGGCGTAGGCAAGACTGGGAAACTGGGAGAAGTCTTCGGCTTCGATCTCGGCCAGCTTGGCCGGGCGGATCTTGGTCATCCGGGCAGCTTCATCGAGCGTGAGGTTGCGGGCCTCGCGTGCGTTCTTGAATTTTTCGCCCAAGCCTTCCATGAGATTCGATGTGTGCTGTCGCTTAAACGGCGGCGTCGAGATCGACGAGAATCTCGCGCGGCTTCGCGCCTTCGCCGGGCCCCAATATGCCGCGCTGCTCCAGAATATCAACGATCCGCGCCGCCCGGGTATACCCAAGGCGGAGGCGGCGCTGGAGGAGGGAAGTGGAGGCGCGCTTCTCCTGGCGGATGATCTCGAGACACTTCTCGACCAGCTCTTCGTCTTCTTCAGTGACTTCCTCGCCGGACTCGCCGCTATCGCTGCTGCTGATTTTTTCGTGAATGGCGAGATCGTAGGCGGCCGGGCTTTGCGCGGAAACAAACTCGACCAGGCGCTGGATCTCTTCGTCGGTAACGAGGACGCCTTGCGCGCGGATGAGGCGCGAAGTGCTGGGCGGGAGATAAAGCATGTCGCCCTGGCCTAACAAGCGGTCGGCGCCGTTCTCGTCTAGGATGACGCGGCTATCGATCTTCGAGGCGACCTGAAAGGCGATCCGGCTCGGAATGTTGGCCTTGATCACGCCAGTGATGACATCGGCGCGCGGCGTCTGGGTGGCGACGATGATGTGAATGCCGGCGGCGCGCGCCATCTGGGTGATGCGGGCGATGGCGCTTTCCACATCGGCCGGCGCGGTCTGCATCAGATCGGCCAGCTCATCGATGATGACGACGATGTAGGGGAGCTTGTCGGGAATGATCGGCTCGTCATCGCGCGGGACCTGGATGTTGAGCTTTTGGGTGTACTCTTCCACGGAGCCCACGGGCGGCTTGTCGTCGGGTTCGACCAGTTGGGCATCGAGGCTGGCGGCGGCGTCCAGTTCCTTTTGCGTTTTCTTGGGTGGGCGGCCGTTGAAGCTGGTGATGTTGCGCACGCCGGTTTTCGCGAAAATTTTGTAACGTTTCTCCATTTCGAGAATGACGTGCCGGAGGGCGAGTAACACTTTTTTCGGATCGGTCACGACCGGGATGATGAGATGCGGCAGCTCGTTGTAGACCTGCATCTCGACCACTTTCGGATCGATCATGATGAAGCGCAGTTCTTCCGGGGTGAAGCGGTAGAGCATGCTGGCGATGAGCGCATTAATGCAGACGCTCTTGCCGCTGCCGGTGGTGCCGGCGACGAGGAGATGCGGCATCTGGGCGAGATCGGCGATGATGGTTTTGCCGTAGACATCTTTGCCGAGCGCGATCGGGAGCTTGGCTTTGGTTTCCGTCCAATCGGGCGATTGCATCAGCTCGCGCAAGGTCACTTTGACTTTGCGACTATTGGCCAGCTCGATCCCGACGGTGTCCTTGCCTGGAATGGGGGCGAGGATGTTAATCCGCTCGGCGCGAGTGGCGCGGGCAAGGTCGCGCTCCAAACTCACAATCTTATCCACGCGGACGCCTTTAGCGGGATATACTTCGTAGCGGGTGATGGTGGGACCTCGGGTAATGTCGCCCGCGGCTACTTTGATCCCGAATTGCCCCAAGGTGTCGATCAAGGTGAGCTGGATGCGTTCCAGCTCCGCCGGATCGGCGGCGACACGGCCTTCCAGATCGTGCGCGTCGAGGAGATCGAGTCCGGGCAGTTGGTAATTTTCGGCGTCCCAGGTTTGATTCGTTAGACCGGCGACCTCGGGCCGGGCTTTCGGTTTGCCGCGCAATTCCGCAAGGGAGGGCTTTTTGCGCTTCGGCTCCTCCGGGAGCGCGGTGGTATCGACCACCTTCGGCTTGGGTCGGTCGACCATCTCTTCCGCGGCGATCAACCCGCTGACCGGTTCCGGAATAGGCGCGCCTTTCTTCTTCAGCTGGCGCTCGATGGACCGCTGTTGCTTGGCCAGTTCCCGCTGGCTGATCTCCAGTTTCCCTTTTAAATCCGTCCGCCGCAGACTGCGCTGGAGCTGCCACTGGCGGAGATCCATGATGCTGCGACGGAACGCGGCCACGGTCTGGCGCACGATGTGGATCGGGCGCAGGCCGGTCATCAAAATCAAACTGGTCAGGTAGATCCCGCCGAGCAGAATGAGCGAGCCGACGTGGCCCATGAAGCGCGCGAAGACGTGGCGACCAAAGTAATAACCGACCCAGCCGCCGGGGCCCTGGATATTAAAGGCCGAGTTCCAATCGCGCAGGAACTGCGTCTGGAGATGGAGCAGGCAAGCGCCGGAGGCGACGAAGAGCGCGATCCAGAGGGCGCGTTTGCTCACGCCGAGCTCGGCGTAGAACAGCTTCGCCGCGCCGAAACCGAGCAGGACCACGGCGAGCAGATAGGACGCGCCGCCGATCATGAAATAGCAGAAACCGGCGATGATCGCGCCGAGAGGCCCGATGAAATTCTGCGCGGGCGAGTTTGGTGTGGAGACTTTGCTAAAGGGAACCCAGGAAGGCAGATCGCGCGGCGAATAGGATATTAGCGCGAGAAAAAGCAGCGTGCCGACGCCGAGCAAAATGAGGGCGAAGACCTCATTCCAAGCATTGTTTTTGGGTCTGCGAGCCACCGGGACAGATGGTAGCACAGGCGTTTCGATTGTGAGGCGCAAAAATGCGGGCCGGACTAAACCATCTCCAAACAGAAGAGAGCAAATATGGAGGGGAGATTGTTACAGAAGAAAACGAAGGGAACGAAGTTTTGATTTCTGGGAACTGTTTTCCGCACGCAAGAACCTTCGTTCCCTTTGTTTCCTTCTGTTTCTTCCTCAGAAACTCACATCTACGCCGTCATCTCCTTCTGTCCGGTTTGCGCCCGGGAGGATCATCCGGGAAATGCCGTTCTTGAGGACGGGCTCGTGAAAATTCATGAGCAAGCCGATCGGCACGTCGAGGAGCTTCATGTAGCTGAAAAGTTGGGCCTTGGAAAAGGGATGCAGCACCTCGACGGCTTTCAGTTCGACGAGGAGGCAGTCATCCACGAGCACGTCGAACCGCAGGGGCTCGTCGAAGAAAAGCCCTTTGTATTCAATCCGCACCACGCGTTGAGTGGCCGCGGGGATTCCGCGGAGGTCCAACTCCCGCAGGAGGCATCGCTCGTAAATTGATTCGATCAATCCCGGCCCCTTGTTGCGATGTACTTCCATGGCGGCTCCGATGACCGTCCCGCTGAGCTGATCCGCCTTGGAGAAAAGTGAGTGCATGGCGGAGAGATTCGACGGGCTATTTTACAGAAGGAAACGAAGGGAACGAAGCTTCGAGTTTTTGGAAGTGTTTTCCGCGTGCGCGACGAGTCTTCGTTCCCTTTGTTTCCTTCTGTTTCTCCCCTCGCGGACTCAGATCCGATTCAGGATGCCGCCTTTGCGCCTTTGTCGCTAGAATCCCGCGCTGTCGCCGATCGCGATTTTTCGCAGTATATCTTCCATGGATGGGTCGGCCTTCACCATGTTGTCGTGCAGGGCTTTTCGGAATTCCTCGATGGCCTGATCGCGTTTTTCGAGCGCCTTCTTGATCTCTGGATCTTCGGCCGCTTTTTTCTGGGCGGCACGCAACTTCAGTTTCTCTTCGAATGTGAGCTGATTGATTTTCACGTCTCTCTCCGTCAACGACTTGCTGATCTCGCTTCCGTCCACTTCCTGTGCGCGGGCGAGAGGGGCGAGTTGGCTGGAGACACAAAGGGCTGCGAAAACGCAAAGATGGAGTTTCATCCTGCAAGGGTATCACGCGTCCATTTTCTGGAAAGTTTTCCGATGGCCGCGGGCAGTTTCGATTCGGCGATGCGCAAAACCCTAATCAGGCTGCGGGTCGCGTCCGAGCCGCCAACGGGCGTGTTTGGAAAACGCCTGTCCTTGAAAAGTAAAAACCCGCCCGGACTTTCATCCGCGCGGGTTTTTGAGAAGAGAAAGCTCGGCGAGCCTCAGGCGGCCTTGCGCTTGCGCCAGGCGCCGAGGGCCAGTGCACCCACGCCACCGATCAGGAGCGCCGTCGTGGTTGGCTCAGGCACGATGACCACGTCCCCCGGTCCGCCGCCGACTCCGAAGACATAGTCGCCAATCCTTTGCCCACCCGTACCGGTCGTCACCGGGGCAGAATTGGCGGGGCGGAAGCTGGTTACGACGAGAAAATACGGGGTGCCAGCGGTGAGGTTGAGATTGAGGGACCGCGAGCCGGGCTGCGCTCCCGTGAATCCAGTCGACGTAGCTGTGTAGCCTTGACCGGTGAAAGGACCGGGAAGAACGGTTAACGTCCCGGTGAAATCGTCGCTAAAAGCGATCTGGCCGGAAGGCGCGGCCGGATTAAACATATTGGCGTAGACCACCAGATAAGTGTCGAGAGCATTCGACGGTGTCCCCCCGGGGGTGGTGTTCAGCGAGGAAAGCTCGAACGTGTACGCCCCGGTGACGGTGACCGACAACTGATACACGTCGTAAAAATATGGCGTGCCTGCGGTTCCATTGGGACGAGTAAACGTGGGATCGTCGACGGTGAGCGAACCCTGGCCGTAAGCCGGGGCCTGGGCGAAGGACGCGCTGGTCAGCGCGAGCAAGCCGACGCTGACAATGGAAGCCCCGAGGGCACGTAGGTGGGAGATATTTATCATTGGGATTTTTGAAGTGGTGATTTTCCTCTTCTATCGATCCGCTTTTTATGAAAGGCGCAAAAATGTGTCAAACATTTTTTCCTTTTTTTAGCGAGCGCTTAAACGGTGGAAACCTGCACGGCTTGTGAAGTAAAAAAAAACGCAGTTTCGCAGCTGTGTGCCCTGCACTCTGTGGCAGTGACCTGTACACGTCGGCATCAGGGATAGCGGTTCTGGAGACGCAGACGCGGAGGGGAGGACCCGTGGGGAGCCGT
>JBBSLZ010000038.1:0-16578 GCA_038233435.1 Chthoniobacterales bacterium | reverse complement strand
TGAACCCCTGTCCTAATCGCTGTCCCCGCGAGCTTCTACATGTGTAGCCGATGATTATTTTTAAATGGTCGGACGTTGCACCGGCACACGCCGTCCATCGAGCCACCACGAAATTCCTTCACCGTCCGGCGCGGTCACTCCGCCGTCCGATTAACCTGCTGTCCATGTCTCAAGCCGTAGCAGGCGTCCAACCCGGGACATCGCAGTCAATTAAGCCGCGAGAGCGAGATCTTGGTGATCTGCATTTATTTTTTTTGGTCCGGATTTTAACGAGGCCAACGAACCATCCTCGACATGCCGCCGTTAATATGACGAGGGGCGCGAAGGCGAGCGGCATCAATAGAACTCCAGTGTCACGTCGAGGTATTCATTGGGAGCAATTCCCCCTTTGGCAATCGGAGTGATGCGAAGGCGCGCGGAAGAATCGGTGAGGGTCGGACCAACCGGAAGCGTGGCATCCGAGTAATTCGTGGCCGGAACCATATCAATGAGTTCACTGGTTTCCGTGATGCCGTTGTGTCCCCAGACGATATAGGCTCCGTCCTTTATTGCAGGATTTTCCGCGAAGCTGCCACGATAGCTTATCCCATAGTCGCGCGCGTTGTTTTTTCTGATCTTCAACGCCAGGATACCGGTCGCGGCAGGAGCGTTATCGAATCGCTAACGCGGTAGGTGCCGTTAACGGTAACCGTCTGAACATGACCGCCCATCGAGCCAGAAGGCTTTTGAACCAGCGATTGAAGTCCCTCAAGCTGGGTCACCCGTGTCTCCCATGATATCGAGGTTGTCGGCATATTCTTCGCTCCTGCCTTTCGAGTTGACGGGGGTTGCCGTCCGGCACTTTCAGCGGTTGGCGTGGCGCAGCCCATAGGTGTGGCCCAGTTCGTGGGCGACGGTGTAGAAGCCAAACCCGCCACCGTTTAGCCACATATATTTGCCGCCGTATTGCGCGTGGCTCATTGCTCTTACAGTAGAGCCGGGGACATCCTTCAGGCTCGGAAAAGAGAATGCGATGCGGTCATAAGCGGCCAGATCGTAGTTGGCGGCGGCGAGTGGTGTCGCGTCGTTCTGGTTAACGTCCAAATGCCTGTTCGACGTATGAGTTCTGATCCTAGCGCAGCCGCCACGCACACGTGCCGCCGTAGCGTGAAATGCCCAGAACTTCGGCACCCCGTCCATTATTTTCGCCGTTTATCCGGTTCTTTGGCGACGCCTTTGAATTTTTTGCCGTCGCTTTTTACGTCCATGAACTCGCCCTTCTTTTTGCTACCGGGCTTTCGTTGCGCTTCGTGAAGTCTTTCGTGACCGGGTTCTTTGATTGCGTCCGGTTTTTTACCGCGCCTTTGCGCGATCCTTTGCCTGTGTTTGTCGCCATGTCGTAGTGCAGTGGATGATAGTCGGGAAACTCAGGTTACTCCCCACATCATCCGAACTCCGCGCAGCCGCGCCTGACTGTCGGTCGCGGCCGCGCGGAATCGGAGCTGACTTACGCGTTTGCCGGTGGCGTGGAGGCGGGCGGAGTCCTCGTCCCCCGGGGGCGATTGGTATTCCGACTTTTTCTTTAGCCCGAGCGCCTGGAGCTCGTTCGAGACCTCGCCGAACTGCGCTTTCACCTCCACTGCCGTTGGTTATTCCGCCTCGACGTTAATGCTCTCGGCGAGCCGGCTGAGCTTCTTATCCGTTTCGCCCTCTTCATTAAGGGTCTGCTGGAGCAACTTTTCGCCCTCGGCGTCGCCGAGCAGCTTGGCGTAGGTGCGAGCCGTGCCGTAGCCAGCCATCTCGTAGTGCTCGACCCGCTGCCCTGCAGAAATAAGGCCGGCGTCGCGCACTTCGTCTTCGGCGTCTTCTTCGATCATTTCCTGGCCTTCCTTGATGACACCTTCCATGCCTTTGCACTTCGGGCCGCGGGTCGCCTCGTCATGACTCTTGAGAATCTGTTCGAGGCGCGTGGCGTGTTCCTTCGTCTGTTCCAGATGCTGCTTGAAACCGTCCGCCAGCTTTGGGTTTGTCGCGGCCTTCGCCATTTTCGGGAGGGCTTTGATGATCTGATTCTCTGCGCTGTAGAGATCTTTCAGTTCGTGAATGTAGAGGTCTTTTAGTGTTTCGAGTTCCATAGTAGTGACTAAATCGTCGGGGCGGCGGCCGGCGGATTGGTAATTCGAATCTCGCGGGCCACTTCGACGTGGGCTCCCCCAGCTAATGGGCGCAGCCGCGAATCAGGACCATAAAAATGACCGTCCCGATCGCGGAGACGAGGAGAGAGCCGAGGAAACCAAGGCGATTGGAAAAGAATCCGAACATGCCACCGAATCGAGCGCCGCTGCGGCAAAGGCCTTGAAAATATCGATCGGTGGTCCGCGCAGCCGCTTCGCATTAGCTTTTGCTCCCATCTTGACTCGCTGCTGGTGGGGATTTACGAAGAGAAGCAGCTGAAGTTTGGCCAAGGTAAAGAACGGGTTCGTCGCGCGTGTCCGCGACGAAATCTTCCCTTCTCTCGCCGTCAAAGCGTCGGAGACAGCGCCAATCTCCCCCGCCCCCGCCAAACTGATGGGGAATCATCTCGGTTGGTGGCGGGTTACTCTGGGCCTATCGTGAATAAGAGCTCGGTGATTGCGCCCAAGGGGTTGAGGGAGGGGCGACGCTAGCCCTTTTTGAGATTAGCGGCAGCCGACTCGAAGTGATAGGCGTTGCTGAAGCGCGGCGAGGAAAACGCCTTCGCCAGCGCGGAGGGATGCTATTTTGCGCACGTGGATCTCTCAACGATCGCAAACGTCGCCACCGCACTGACGGTGCTGACCGGCGTAGGGTTTGGATTGATTGAAATGCATTGGTCCCGCCGCGATCGACAGGAACGTGCCCCCTTCGCGGCCGTGGGGGGTGGATGAATGAATGAGGCGTTGATGATTATGGCTTCGATTCCGCAGGGAACCTCGGCCGCCGAGATCGAAGGAGATCCGCGTCTCCTAGAGGCTGCCCTAAAAATTGGAACAATCATGAAGGGAATTGGTTACCGGTGTTCGCGCGAATTGTGTTTCTCTCCGTTGCGGACGATCTCATTGGTGGTATGGCACGCGTCGCTTGGCAGAGGTTCAGGCCCTTTGTGGAAGAGGAACGCGTTCGCACCGGCAAGCAGAAAAGCTGGGAATGGTTCCAATGGCTCGCCGAACAACTCGATCGCCACGGCGTTAGCAAAACGAGTCTTAAGGTCGGTGCACCCTTGGCGCATCGCGATTGGAAGCCATAGCGAAGTCGGCGCCCAGCGCAGGCCCTCCCCACTTCGCCGCGTGCTGCAAATCGGAGAACCGCCAAGACCTCTACAGCACGAACACCAAGAGTTTGGTGCCGCGATTTTAATAATTCGCTGCGTCCTGACAGCAGGCGTGCGGCGATTCTTGTTCGTGGCACCGGGCGACCAGGAGAACAAAAAGCGACACGAAAAGGGGGCGAAGCCTCTGTATCGAAAGGTGATCTCTGACCTCCGCGACTGCGAAGAGCGTTACCAAGGGTTGCTGGATTCCATTTCTACAACAGGCCTTGCGCGCCCCCTGCAATCTGCCCTTTCCACGTTAAAAAGTGAAGTGCGCCACCGCAGACGACTGGAGGCTGAATTGCTGACAGCGGTTGAGAGCGAACGCGAGCGGATCGGGCAAGATTTACACGACGATCTCTGCCAGCATCTCGGCGCGACGGCCTTAATGACTTCCGTCATGGCAACGCGAATCGGCCGGAAAGACAGCCGGACGGGCGCCGCACTCCACAAGATCTCCAGGTTGATAAACGACACGATCGATAGCTGCCGAATGATTGCCCGGGGACTGCATCCCGTAACACTGGCGACCAAGGGCCTGCCTGCGGCGTTCGACGAACTGGCCGAAAGGATGCCGGTCGGAATAAACTTCCGATGGCCGCGAGGCGCGAGAATTACGCTTGAGCCGGGCACGGCTCTTCACCTTTACCGGATAACCGAAGAGGCGGTGGGAAATGCGGTGAAGCACTCCGGGGCGAAAAACATTGCCGTCGAACTGGACGTACTCGGGGGAAGAACGGTTCTGGTTGTTGAGGACAAAGGAAAAGGTTTTAATCAGAATTCAGGCTCGGACGGAATGGGACTGCGGAACATCCATTACCGAGCTGGTGTCATCGGTGCGGAACTTAAGATCGAACCGCGTAAAGGCGGCGGCACGCGTTTACGCTGCCAGCTGCCTCGCCCAAAGAGGCAATCTGAGTCCTCCCCGCGCGAATAAGCCAGGGGTCGGATGTCAAAGGATGCTGGCGGCTTTTGTCATCGCTACCAGCTTCATCGCTGCTCTGAGACGACTCAGAGCAGCGAGAGCTGAAGTAAAGTTTCCTTCGACTATCGGGCGGCAGTCGTGTCGTAGCGACGATCGTCGCGTTTCTTCATAAGACCGGCCAAGCCGAGAAGGCCAATTAACCCGATCCAGCCATAATCTTGATGATCATCCCGATCGGCGGTCGTAATCGTGCTGTTATAGCCTGGGGTTGCGGGTGAAGTTTGAGCGGTTCCCACCAATGGTGAGAGCGTCGCGGCTGCCACCGCTGCAAGTACAATTAGTTTGTGTTGTTTCATTCCCCCTTAACGGGTCTCGACGCGATCGTGGCCCTTAAAATCGCCGTGGGACGCTTGTGGGGCAAATGAAGCGGGCAACGTTGGCACAATGCCTTGCTTGCTTGTATAAAAACAGTCCAAGGGTAACGCACGCGGCGCTCAAAACGGCGCCTGCCGAAGGCGAAAGGACGTTTCTCCAGAGGGTGCATCTGGAGGTCGAGTGTTCGCCTCGTCACTACGAACAGGAGGTAGGTTCCAAGTTACGGGACACGCACCATCAGTGAGCTGCCGCGCTCGTGCGTGACTTCGGCCATATCGCCGACCGTCTCGGGGCGCGTTACTCGTCGGAAGAATTAGCAGCGTGGGCGATCAAATTCGGGCGAGCGACGCGACCGAGTCTGGCCTATTTTCAAATGGCGGATCGCGACGGTGTGCGCGACAAGAAGCCGCGCAGCCTGCCTCGCCGGCTTCAAGTCAGATGTTATCGGTGAAAGTTTTGGAAGCCGCTCCCACCTGCAGGCGCGATCTGGTGGAAAAAGATTAAGCCAGCAAAAAAGAGCAGTAAAACCAGCAGGCGAACTGTCATCGAACCGCACGAGGGTGATCGTCGTTATGTCCGGCGGAACAAGGAAGGCGAGTTCAAGAAAGAAGTCTCTGTCGGCCGCTCCCTCGCCGCCGATCGTCGAACAAAGGCGAAGAACAAAGTGAAAAAAGGACAAGACGATCGCGGCGACGTGAAACGTTAGCGTCCCGGCGACCAGCCGTTTGATTAGGTGACCGCCGTACTTGCGGCGCGCGCTCGCGGTACGCCACCCTCACGGTTTCATCCCTTCCTACGGATCGTCGCGGACCTTCGATTCGCAAACGAAGCTGCATGGCCTTAGCGCCATCGGGCTCGCCCTCGGCAACAGCCACACCACGGAGGCGCCCCTACGTGCCGTCTGGGAGATGATTCAGGCCGCGGCCGATTCGATCACCTGGGCGGCCAGCTTCCGTCGCGCGCTCTCGCGCAAGCGGAAAGGCTGGCGCCACCAACCGCGCCGTTGCAACGCAGGATGGTCGAGCGCTTCACCTCGCGCGAGCGCCGCAATCGCCGTGGCGAGGAGCGTCGGCCGCGGTTCGCCGTCGCTCACATTGAACGCTCCGTGCTCGTAGTGTTCGTTAGGCTGAGTGACCAAGCTGTCCCAATCGAACGAGCCCAGCAGCGACCAAACAGTCAGCGCACGCAGCTCGATCCCTTCCGCGCGCGCTTCGGTCGCGGCGTCCCACGCCTCCGCCAGCCAGCGCAGTTGTTCTTCCGGCGAGCTGCCCAGATGCACTTCGGTGAGCGCGAGCGGAGTGCGATAGCGCTGGTGTGCATCGCGAATAGCGCCCGCGAATCCAGAGAGATGAGCGCAGGTGCGCACCGCGGCGTCGTCGGCATACTTCTCCCAACGGTTGCGGCCGTGCGTCTCGGAAGGGTAGTCCTCGATTTGCTCATCAAGGTATCGATCGCTTGTGACGTAGTGGTTAATCCCGATAATGTCCGGCGGACACGGGTCTTTGCCTAACGAATTAAGGACTGCCGCGTCCGCGCCGTTTTCTCGGAGGTAATTCCACATCACGTGACCCGGACCGACCTCACCGCGCAACAAATCCCAACCCAGCCAGCGCCTTTGGTTGTCGAAGTTCGCCTGATGCCGCAGCCGCGGCGTGCTCAAAGTCCGGCCAAGATCATCTGTCTGCACGAGGACCGCGTCCGGATTGACCTTGCGGATCTCGTGCATGGCGAGGGCGATCGCGTGGCATTGCTGGAGCAGCGCGCGGACGAACGTCTTATCGTCGCGCCCGTGCGGATACCAGTGCCCGTAAATTCCACTAAAACGCGCCGTCGTGAGGGGCTCATTGATCGGCGTGTAAGCCTCAATCCACGGGTAACGCCGCGCCACCGCCGCGGCGAAGGCCGCGAATTTTCTCGGAAATTCCGGATCGACCAGGCTCGTGTAGCGCGGCCCGCTCCCGTGATGAAGCAACCCCGCGATCGGCCGCACGCCGAGATCGCGCAGCCGCGCAAGCCGCGCGTCGGACCAGCTCCAGTCGCACTCCTCCGCCGAACGCTGTGCGACCGATTCCCAGAGGATCGGAAAGCGCAGCGTCCGCAAACCCAAGGCCGCGAACCGCGCGAGGTCGCTATCCGCCCGCCCCCAATGTCCGCTACGCTTAAGTTGATTGAAGAAGCGGTCGCCGACCCGATTGATCGTACATTCGACTCCGCCCCACAGCTCCATCTGTTCCATTAGCATTCTCCGCTTCGCGGCGCGCCAGCTTTTTGTAGAGGGTCAGCGCCTGGCCCACGACCTGATCCATGTTGTAGTAGCGGTAGGTCCCCAGCCGCCCGACGAAATGCACGTCCGGCAGGCTCGCGGCCAGCGCGCGATATTGCGCGTAGGTCGCCGCGTTCGCCGGCTGCGGAATCGGATAATACGGATCGCCTTCCGCCCGCGGATACTCATAAACCACGCTCGTCTGCGCGTGCTGCTGGCCGGTCAGGTGTTTAAATTCGGTCACCCGGGTGTACTCGAATTCGTTAGGGTAATTTACCACCGCCACCGGCTGAAACCACTCCTGCGCGAGCGTCCTGTGCTCGAAGTGAAGCGAGCGATAGGGCAGGCGCCCGAAGCGGTAATCGAAATATTCGTCGATCGGGCCGCTGTAGATGAGCTGACGAAATTCCACCTGCTCGCGCAGCTCCCGGTAATCCGTGCCCAAGGCTAGCCCGATGTTCTCATGATCGAGCATGTTTTCAAACACCCGTGTAAACCCTTGCTTCGGCATCGACTGGAACTGGTCGGTAAAATAGCGATCGTCCCGATTCGTCCGCACCGGGATACGCGCCGCCACCTGCGCATCGAGCTGCGAGGGATCTAGGCCCCATTGTTTACGGGTGTAATTGCGAAAGAACTTCTCGTAGAGATCGCGCCCGACCCGGCTGAGGACG
This sequence comes from Chthoniobacterales bacterium, assembly GCA_038233435.1. Classification (GTDB taxonomy): domain Bacteria; phylum Verrucomicrobiota; class Verrucomicrobiia; order Chthoniobacterales; family UBA10450; genus JACCTI01. Next base: position 9,034 of record JBBSLZ010000038.1, on the reverse strand, counting down.
ACCTCTTCGGAAGTGCGCGGATTCTCGCACGGCTCGGCGCGCGCTGCGAGAAAAGCGGCCACCTCTCCCTCCGTCAGGCGGAGGTCGTAGAGGCGGTTGATCGTATCGAGGTTGATTGGGATCGGGAGCAACTCCCCTGCAACACTCGCAAGCACGCGGTGCTCGTAGCCGCGCCAGGCCGTGAAGCGCGAAAGATAAGCAAAGATGTCGGCCGAGTTCGTATGGAAAATATGCGGGCCGTACTGGTGCACGAGGAGACCTGCGGCATCCGCGTGATCGTAGGCATTGCCGCCGATATGCGGGCGACGATCGCAGACCAACACCTTCTGCCCGAGATCCGCCGCGAGCCGCTCCGCGAGGACGCTTCCGGCGAAGCCCGCGCCGACGATGAGAAAGTCGTAGCGCTTCTTCATGCTGCGCTCCGGGTCAGGACGCGGGGGGCGGCCAACGCCTCGATGACGTGATTCTCAAGCTGACGCACGATCGATTCCCAGGAGCTGCGTTCCGCCAGCGCAAGCCCACGCTCGATCTGGTCCTCGTTAGGCCGGGCCGCAGCTTCGTGACAAGCCGCGACGAACTCCTCGCGCAGCGCGATGGTTACGATGTCGCTAAATTGGCGCACCACATCCTGCACCGGCGTCGAGACGATTGGCCGACCCGTGGCCATATATTCGAGAGCTTTCGTCGGGTTGATGAACTCGGTCGCCTCGTTCATCGCGAACGGCATCAGGCAAACATCAAAGCTCTTAGCGTAAGCCGGCAGCTCCGCATAGGGCCGGCCGCCAAGCCAGTGCAAGTTGGCGCGGCGGGGAAATGTTTGCGGGTCCACCTTCGTCCAGGGCCCCACCATCACCACGCTGCCCGACGTCGCGTCGGCCAGCCCGCCTAACAAGTCGTAATCGAGGCGTTCATCGACCACTCCGAAGTATCCCAGGATCGGCCGCGGCAAGCGCACCACCTCCTCTGGCAGAGCCAGCTCCGGATCGCGCGCCCGCCCGAAGTGCTCTTGCTCCACGCCGCAGCCGAAGCAGAAGCAGTTCGAATTCAAGAGCCGTTTGGCCTCCCAAATCTTCGGCCCGCCGGCGAAGACCACGTCGACCAGCGCGAGCAACTCCCGCTCGCGCCTAACGAGCTCGGGCGGCGCCCCACGGAAGAGCGACAGTTCGTCCATGCAGTCGTAGACATTCGCCCGCTCCTCGAGAGCGCCGGCGAACGCGGTCACCGCCATCGGGTCGTAAAACCATTGCACCGGGGATTCGAAAGCTTTCCCGAGCGCACCGGCCAAAACCGACTGCACCAGCCGCCGCCGTTCTCGATCCATCCAGCGCAGGTCAGCAAAATCGGCTGCCGGCATTCTCATCTGGAGCACGACCACGTTCGGAAAATTCGCCGCCGGCTGGAGCTTTATCTCCGAGCGTGACAGCGCCGGGTCCGCAACCGGCGGCTCGACGAAAAGGACGCGATGATGCTGGGAAAGGCGCGAGAGAAACTGTTGTGGCCGCTGCCACACCCAATCCCACCCGAGATGGGAGTGGACGATGATCGGAAACCCGGGCCTGCGCAGGCCCGGGAGGGTGAAACCGTATTCCATTGAATCCATACTAAGCGGAAATCGCCAATCTCGTCGGTAATGGTTGTGAGTGAGGAGCGGAGCTGGCCATAGGTGGTTTCCTTATGAGCAGCGGGCGCCGTTGGCGATCGCTGTGATGAGGACACGCGGAAGGAACCCGCTGGCTTGGGCGACGCGCGCCGCCAACTCCTTGGCAGCCTGCGTCGCAGCGTTCTCCTCGCACAATGTGAGGGTCGCTCCGCCAAAACCGGCGCCGGTGAGGCGGGCGCCGAGGACGCCGGGAATTTCTTGCGCGATCGAGACGAGCTGATCGAGCTCCGGGGTGCTGTTCTCGAAATTCCGCTGCGAACTTTCGTGCGACGCATTGAGCAGCGCGCCGAAACCTGCGCCGTCGCCGGCGGCAAGCAATTCCACTCCTCGCGCTACGCGCTCATTCTCCCCCACGATGTGGGCCACGCGACGGCGCAGAAGTTCAGGAAGATCGCGTCGGTGCTCGAGATTGGCCAGCGTCACGTCGCGCAATAGGTCGACTCCGAGCGCGTCGGCCGCGGCTCGCGTTTCCTCGCGCCGCTGGTTGTATTGGCCGGTCGCCAATTCCCGTTTCTTTCCGGATTCCGCCACGAGCAAAACGAGATTCTTCGGGAACGGAATCAACCGCACCGCTTCGCTGCGGGCGTCGAAGAAGACAGCGTGATCGGCGCAGCCAAAAAGCGAAGTCACCTGATCGAGCAATCCGGATCGCACTCCCGCAAAACGATGCTCAGCGCGCTGGCAGGCGCGGGCGATTTCCATCCGAGCGAGCGTGCGCTCATCCAGCGCGAGCAGGCACAGCGCCGTCGCCACCTCCAGCGCTGCTGAGCTGGACAAGCCCGCTCCGGCGGGGAGGTCACCGCTGATCGAGAGCTCGAAACCCTCGCTCGCGAGATTGAGCTCGTGCGCCACCCCCAGCGGATAGTTGGCCCAGCGGTTCTCAGTTAACGAACGGAGCCCTGCGCGCGGGAGCTCGATTCGGCCCATCGTCGCTGATTCGATCACAACGCGGCCATCGTCGCGCTTGGTGCCCAGCACGGTAAGGCCGCGACCGATCGCCGCGCCCAGGACGAGACCTCCATTGTAGTCGGTGTGATTCCCGAGCAGCTCGACCCGGCCCGGAGCGAAAGCGGTCGCAGCGTTCATCCGCGGCCTCAATCGACGATCAGCGTCGGCCCGATCGGATAACGGCCGCAATCGTAATTGTAAATCGTGAGGCCACCGCACGGCGGCTCGTCCCGCGGCACGACACAACGCAGCCGCAGATGATCGCCTCTCATTTTCCGCAGCACTTCCGCGAGCAGTTCGCCTTCGATCGTGGCATGACAGAGATAGCCATAGGCGCCGCGGCCGCCGCGCAGATAAGTCAGACCTCCGCGCGCGTCGTGCGGGTGATTCGGGAGGATGGTGCGGTAAACCGGGAGCCCGTTAAGAAGCAGTCGCAGCGTGCTCGGCCACTTAAAGCTATCGGTCTGCGGCGCGTCTTTCCACGCGGCCGAGGCTTCGCACAACAGAGTGATCCGCCGGGCGCCGCGCAAGACTTTGCGGCCGACCGGAAATGTCCACTCAAAGAATCCGCTGCCCAGTCCGCGGGCCATCCCGCTGTGCAGTGTCTCCTCGCGGCTGGACATTCCGCCGTTCCATTCCGCACGGTCCCAGCTCTGCGCGTTGAGGCAGAAGACGCTGCGCCGATTCAATTGCCGCCAGTCAGGGCAACCGCAATCGGCGAAAAATTGCGCGAAATTCGAGGCCGCGGGCGTGCCATCCGGCAGAACCGCGCGCACCCAAAGTGTCGCCAGCATCGTCTGCTCCGGCATGCGCAGGGTGATCTTGCGGGCCAGCGCCACCTCCAGGTGCGGGAACGCCATCGGCTCACTGCCCGACGCCATCCGATCATGCACCCAGCCGAGCATGTCGATCCCGCTGAAGCGCCATTCCAGCCGCACATCGACGCGCTCTTTTCGCGAAAAATGAGAGGAGAAGACTTCGACATTCACTTCTGTTCCCGGCTCGCATCGCTGGATCGGCGGAGCGTCGATCGGGAGCACGTCCCCCTGGTTCACAATCACGGGATCGTAACCAAATTCCTTCGGCGTCCGGTCGTAATTGAGAAAGCCGTTCCGCTCCCACTCGACGTCGTGCAGCTCGGTGTAGATGTAGGCGGAGATCTTGTTGTGGCGGCGCAGTTCGTTAGTCAGAAACTTGAACGACCAGCTCGTATCGCGATCGCCATCGAGCGCGCCCACGCCGCCGTATTCGCTCGCGATCAACGGCTGCGCGCCTTGCTGGAAACCGGGCACGAAATTAAAGGTCGAGCCGGTGAAGGTTTGCGCGACCACATCCGCGATCTGACTCCGCGCCCGCGCGTAATCATCGGTGTAAAAATGCCACGAGTTCACATCCGTCTCGCCATGGCCGTAAAATTGCAGATGCTCCCACGCGACCACGCTCATGTCTTCGACTAGGCGCGTCGGATCGAGCGACTTGGCTAGTCGCCACCTGGCCTGCACCCATTCGTAGGCGCTCTCGTTGCTCAGCTTCGTCCCCGCCGCGGGCGCCTGATTCTCCGACATCGAGGGATTGATCAGCTGGACGAATGACGCCAGACCGCCAAACCCCCAAGTCTCGTTAAAGAGACACCAGGCGACAATCGAGGGGTGATTAAAATCGCGCGCGAGCGCGCCGCGCAGCATCTCCTCGTAACGCCGCCGGCCCGTCTCGGTGTCGCCGCCTTCGCCGAAATTCGGAAGGTCGCACATGAGCAGAATCCCAAGCGTATCCGCGTAATAGAGCAGGAGCGGATCGTCCACTTTGATGTGGATGCGCAGGAGATCGAACCCGGCGCGTTTCGCGGCCGCGATATCATTGCGCAAAGCCGCGGTATCGGCCGCCGTGTAAACGCCTTCGGGGTGGTACGATTGATAGAGCGCGCCGCGCAGGAAGATCGGCGCGCCATTCAAGGAGAGCATCGGAGGCGCGCCGCCGCCGTCCCGCACTGGATCGGCCGAGAGGCTGCGCAACCCGAAGTAGCTGTGCACCGCATCCAAGGCCTCCCCGTCATGCAAGGTCAAGACCAGCCGGTAAAGCTGCGGCGCCGTGGGATCCCAGAGGAGCGCTTCTCCAAGGGCGATCGTGCATTCGCTTACCCCGCCGCTCACCGGCGCGCGCGCGCTTCGCAGTTCCCCCGTCGGGCTGGTCGTGCCTAACGACATTTCCTCGCCGCCGCTGACGAAGACTTTGCAACGCACCATTGCCTGCTCGATCTCGGTGGTGACCTCGAAGCGTTCGATGAAATGCTCCGCGCGCGGCTCCACGTAAACCGTCTGCCAAATGCCGCTCACGCTGCTGTACCACCCCCACTGTTTGCCCACTGGCTGCTCGGCGTTATCCATCGGATCCTCGACCCGGAAGACAATGGTGGCGGTGAGCGCTCCGTCGGCCTCGCGTCGCAAGCTCTCGGTCAGATCGAACTCGAAGGGGATGTAGCCGCCTTCATGCTGACCGACCGGCTGGCCATTGCACCAAGCCTCGGTGAAGAAATCCGCGGCGCCGACGGTGAGGATGACTCGTCGGCCCGACCAGGGCGCGTGTTCCGGAACCCGGATGGTGCGCCGATACCAGCCGACCTCGAAGCGCGCCGCGCTCCGGTAATTCTCCGGGCCCACTTCCAAGGGATTGCGATAGACGCGGTGGGAAAAATAATTGTCGTTCCCGGCCGCGTCGCCCTCGCCCCAGGCCGAGAGTGATTCCCAGCAGAACGGAACGATGATTTGATCCGGCCACCGCTCCGCGTCCGGCTCGAACCAACGCTCCTCTCTCCCGAGCCGATTCGGGTCGAAGCGAAATTCCCAGGCGCCGTTGAGATTAAGCCAGTCGTCGCCCTCGACAAAGCCGCGCTGCCGGTCCGGACGCGGATATTCCGGGCGCGGCAGGAATGGGCGGGTACGCACTAAGATAATGAACGCCGCCCAACCGCGCCGAGGATGCCTCAAGGTGATGCGTCCCAGAATCTCTTTTTAGAAGGACAAGAGCGTCCAATGAAAACCTCCCACTCCGTCTATTGCAAGCGAGGTTCCCCCACGCCACCGAAAGTTAATTCACATAAAGGAAACCACTGTCGCAGAGTGCCGACGTTTCCTCTATGTCGCTGCAAGAGGTGCGGCGCAAGAAAAGACAATTTATGTATCATCACATCAAGAAACTCATGTTCACCGTCCGCGTTGGTACCCCGGAGCCGCGCTTTGGCAACATGCTCCTCGAGCAATTCGGCGGAGCCAATGGTGAGCTGGCGGCAGCCATGCAGTATTCAGTGCAGGGGATTAACTGTGAGAATATGGCCTGCAAGGATCTCCTCATGGATATCGGCACGGAAGAGCTAAGCCATCTGGAAAATCATCGGCACACTCGCACGGATGCATCTCAAACCGATGAAGAAGGACGCCGATGCGGCCGAGCACGATCCGCTCATCGCGATCGCCGGCGGCGGCGGCGTGGCGCTGTGTAACTCGATGGGGACATCCTGGACGGCGGATTACCTTAAGGTGACGGGAGAACTGGGTGTCGATCTGCGCGGGAACATTGCCGCCGAGGCGCGGGCCAAAATCGTCTATGAACGTTTGATCGATTTCTGTGACGACTCCGGGACCAAGCAAGCACTGCAGTTTCTGATGACGCGCGAGATCACCCACCTGCGAGCCTTCACCCAGGCGCTCGAAAGCCTTGGCAAACCTCCCTTTACCATCGGCAGGATTCCGCCCACGCCGGGAATCGTCGACCGGTATTACAACAACTCGACCGGCGAGGGCGATCACGGGGAGATTGATGCTACCGGGCCCTGGAACGACAACGATATATTTACCGTCCTCGATTCGCCGGCCCTAAAAGAGTTCCAAGTCGTCAAGGCAACGCCGAGATCCGGGGAGACCACTCTGGATCGAGAACTGAGCGCGAAGACGACGGCCAAGAAGAACTCTAAGTCTCGTACCGGGAAAAGAATCTAAGTCAGAGTCGAATCGAAAAGGTAGGCGCGTCTGGATCCTGCCGTCCCTCCGGGACTGAGCGTTCTATTCAGTCGATCACGACCAGTGAACTGGTGGGCTGTTTTCAGGCCTTCCTCCGTTTTCACTTGGTCGGAGCGTCCGTTCTTGCGCTGGCACATCGGATCTGGGTCCCGCGAATGCTGGTGACCTGCTGCGGATGTGTTCCTACTACTGTTCCTACAATCGGGCGTCTAGAATCTTAAATGTCTCGAGATCAACGGAGTGGAGGCGAGGGGAGTTGAACCCGCTCGGAACCGCACAAACCGCGCTATCTGATGCCGTACACGAGGGAAAAACGTTTTTCGTCGTCATCGACTTCGGCTTGTTGCGGCAATTTTGTCACAGATTGTCACGCGATTTCGTCTTCAAATTGCATCCGCCACATCTGCCGGCAAAGTAATACGGATCCGCCGGCCGCTTCGACATCGCGTTGCGCGCCTTCGAGTCCGTCGCGCCCGCGCGTGCTCAAGCCAAATGCGCGCGCCTTTCCGTGCGAACGGTTGCACCGTCGCTCGTCCCACGCCAGCGGATGCGCCCGTGAGAACCATCGTCCGCGCCATGGCTTCAGATACGATCCTTCAAGGCCCGCGCTGCGACTCGTGCCTCGGGAATCGCGAGCGCCGCGCTCACGAAGGTTGCTGCGGCCGCGACCAGGCACCACAGGCATGCCGCCTTGTGTTTGGCGAATTGATCATAGGTGAGCTTGGCCGCTTGCACCGCGTCGGCGGTGGTCTTGGCCGCGAGCGAGCGGAATCCATGGCTGCGTCTTGTCGCGCTCTTTTGATCCCATCGCCGCCAGACCCATGGTCGCCGCGTGGTGCGCAGGTTATTTCGAACCAGCCTGGAATAAAAGCCGCGCCTGGTTGCTCCCAAGTCGTAAGTGGCGCCGAAACCCAGATTCTCACGAGCAAATGAATAGAACCACCTGTGCCTCCATTGCCATTGCCCTCATCGCTTCGCTTTTTCCGCTTTGCGCATCACACGCGGCTTCGCCTCCGAGCGATAAAGGCGATCGCGTCGTCACCGGGGGCGATCTCGCTTTCATGAACGATGCCGCTCCCGGCGGTCTGGCCGAAGTGGAACTTGGCCGGCTCGCGGCCGAACGCGCGACCAGCCCACAGGTAAAACAATTCGCGCAGCAAATGATCGAGGATCACTCGAAGGCGGGTAAGAAGCTGGAGCAATTGGCTCAGCTCAAGAAAGTGAAACTTCCCCCCGGCGTTCTGCCGGAGGCGAAGCAAACCAAAGAAAAATTAGCGAAGCTGACGGGTGAAAATTTCGACCGTGAATATGTGAAAGCGATGGTGCAGATGCACGAGAAGGACGTAGCCGCTTTCGCAGCCGTTTCCAAAAACGCGACTGATGCGGATGTGAAAGCTTTCGCCGCCGCCACACTGCCGACTCTCCAGCATCACTTGGAAATGATCCGCGCGCTCGCCAAGAACATGAACGTCCAGACGAAATAGCCCGCGGACCGCCGCAAACCAGAAAGAAAAAACATGACAACAAGAACAATGGAAACCGGCCTGGCAGAAAGTCCCGGAGACAAACTGGAAAAAATCGGCGCCCTCGTGATTCGTTATGGGTTAGTCGCAGTCCTGGTCTGGGTAGGGCTTTTGAAATTCACCGCTTACGAGGCCGAAGGCGTCCAGGGCTTCGTCGCGCACTCTCCCTTCATGTCGTGGACTTACGGCGTTATGAGTGTGCGTGCCGTCGCCGCGGTCCTCGGCTGCATTGAAGTTACCCTCGGCATTTTGATTGCCCTGCGTTTCCTCGCTCCCATGCTCTCGGCCGTGGGCAGCATCGGCGCCATCATTATGGCCCTCATTACTCTGACCTTTCTTTTAACTACCCCAGGTGTGTGGCAACCCAATTACGGTTTCCCCTTCTTGTCCGTCGTCCCCGGCCAGTTTCTCGCGAAAGATCTTCTCCTGCTCGGCGCCGCGCTCTGGACCGCGGGCGAAGCGCTGCGTGCGGCAAATCGAGGCGATTTCACCGCGGCGCGGTCTTAGGGGCGTGACATGCCTGTGAGCCGCGGGGCGGCATTGTCGGCTAACATCACACCGTGCTCTTTACGCCCGAGGGTTCCGCTTTGTCGCTAATCTCGATTCCGTTCCGGGCTCGAGCGCGGGAGCGGATCACGCTTTCCGCGAAGCGCTCCATCTCCTCCAGTTGCGGGCTGCATTGCAAGAGCAGCAGATCCGCGCCGGCGTCTGCGAATTCGGCCACGCGTTCTTGCACCTGCGCGGGTGTGCCCACGAGACCAGAGGCGAGTCCGCGATTCGTGACCGAATAATCTTCCAGCGAGACTTTGCGGTCGAGATTGGTTCCGGCGATCCACTGCTGGTAATTGTCGTAACCGGCTGCTGATTGTTTCACGTCGGTGATGCGGTCG
>JBBSLZ010000037.1:0-16637 GCA_038233435.1 Chthoniobacterales bacterium | reverse complement strand
GCCGTCTTTTTCTTCGACCCCGTGGCCGATGATCCGGGTTCCGCATTGCGCGCATTTGGGAGCGAGCGCGCTGATCGCGCATTCGAAGCTGTCGAAGACGTGCTTCTCGCCTTTCATCGTGACCTCGAAAGATTTGTCGTAATTGTTTTCGCAAACTTCGCATTGAGCCATGTAATGGATTCGCATCTGGGCGGCCAGCTGGGCCTGTAAGCATTCGTTCGCTTCGGCGTCGATTGGCGTCCTGCTTCGACCCGCAGCGGCCGATCACGCGTTGTTCGCACTCTGGGGAGCGCACGTCTCCAGGCGTGCTGGTTTCGCATTCTGCGATAACGAACTTTCGTTAGATGCAACCGGAGCTCTTGTGCGATCGCCTCGGAAAGCCTGTTTCGGCAGGATGCCTCAACCAGCACGCCTGGAGGCGTGCGCTCCCCAGAATCGGTTTCGCCGCGTCCCCATCAGAATCGCGCTTCCCGCGATCCGCAGTCGGCTCTACAGATTAGCGCATGTGCGGCATCGCCGGATACGTCAGCGCGAAGAACCGTGATAACGACCGGCCCGAGGGCGGGCCGGCTCCATCATGGCTGCGCGAGATGGCCAATGCCTTGCGCCATCGCGGACCGGACGATGAAGGGTTTTACACCGCACCCGGCGTCGGACTCGCGATGCGGCGGCTCAGCATCGTGGATCTCGATTGCGGCCAGCAACCGATCGCCAATGAAGACGGAACGATCCACGTCATCTGCAACGGCGAAATCTACAATTATGTGGAACTGCGCGCCGATTTGGAAAAGCGCGGACATCACCTAACGACCAACGGCGATGTCGAAACGCTCGTCCATCTCTACGAGGAACACGGGGTCGAGATGCTCTCGCATCTGCGCGGCATGTTCGCTTTCGCGCTTTGGGATTCGCGCCAGCGGAGGCTCTTCCTGGCACGCGATCGTCTCGGCAAGAAACCGCTCAACTACGCGCTAGTGGATGGCGTTCTTTACTTTTGCTCGGAGCTCGCGCCGCTGCTCGAGCAAAAGCTGGCCGGATGGGAGATCGATCCAGAGGCGCTGGCCGCGTATCTGCAATTTGGTTTCATCTCCGCCCCGAAAACGATCGTGCGGCAGATTCAAAAACTGCCGCCCGCGCATTTCTTGCTTTGGCAAAACGGCGTCATCGAGGTGCAGCGCTACTGGTCCTTCACCCAAAAACCGAAACTGGAATGCAGCTACGAAGAAGCGAAGGACTGCCTGCGCGAGAAGCTCGATGAAAGCTTACGCCTGCGTTTACGCAGCGATGTGCCGCTCGGGCTGCTCCTGAGCGGCGGGCTCGATTCCAATGCGCTTCTCGCCCGACTCGTGAGGGGGCTGGACCAAAAAGTGCAGACCTTCACGATTGGCTTCGCCGAGAAAAACTTCGACGAATCCGCACTCGCCCGCGCCTCCGCGGAGCACTTCGGAGTCGAGCATCATCTGCTTCGTGGCAACACCGATCTTCTTCGACTCGTCCCAGAAGTTGTCCGCCACTACGGCGAACCGAATGCCGACAAGTCGATCCTGCCCACCCTGCTCGTCTGCGAGTTGACCCGGCAACATGTGAAAGTGGCGCTGAGTGGCGATGGCGGCGACGAGGCATTTGCCGGTTATTCGAAGCACCGGCTAAGCGCCTGGCAAAGTCGCGTCTCCCGGCTTTTCCCGCGCGCGCTGCGGGAACGCTGGACGCTCGCTTCCATGACCGGCGGGATCAAAGCGCTGGGCAAACTGCGGCGAGAGCTCTTGGCTGAAACGCCCAGCCTCTTCTCCGGCGAATTCTTTTCCGGCGCGCATTACCCGCGCCTCGCCAGCTCGCGCCTGCGCGCCGAGAGCGACGATTTTCTGGCCGGCGTGATCGCGAATTTTTGGCAAGGCGCGATGGACCCACTTGAACGCATTCTGCAATGGGACAACACCGAGCCGCTGCCCAATTCGCTCCTGACCAAACTTGATATCGCCAGCATGGCGCGCGGCCTGGAAGTGCGCTCGCCGTTCCTCGACCACGAGCTGGTGGAATTCTGCGCGCGCTTGCCTAACGAATGGAAAGGTAACGCGCGCCAGGGCAAGAAAATTCTGCGCGCGATCGTGGCGGCCGATCTCCCGCCGGAAGTCCTGCACGCGCCCAAACGCGGCTTCTCCGTGCCGCTGGCGCAGTGGTGGCGCGGCGAAGCGCGGGATCAGATTCGGGCGGGCCTCCTGCCGTTGCATCCCGCGCTGGTGCCCTTCCTGGAGGCGAAATTTATCGAACAATTGATCGAGCAGCACCAAAGTGGGCGCGCCAATCATGCGCAACGCCTCTGGAATCTCTGGGTCTTGAACGAATGGGCCCGTCAGTTTTTGCCGGAGTCGTGATGAGTTCGAGGCGTTCAACAGGGGACGGTCGCGTGAAGAAAGCGCGGCGAGGACACAGCGCACTCCAAAGCAGGCTGTGCCTGCGTAATGTTTCGCGCGCCAGCGCTTTGGAGTGCGGTGCGTCCCCGCACCGCTTTTCAGCAGCGTGACCACGAGTATGACCTCCCCTCACCCTGCCGGCTCGATCGCAATCGTCGTCTCCAGTTGCGATCGGTTCTTCGATTGCTGGCGGCCCTTCGCGCACTTCTTCCAGAAACACTGGAGCCGGTGCCCGTTTCCCGTTTGCCTGATCGTGAACGAACTCACTTTCCGCTCCTCCTTTATCCAGCCGCTCGCGGTGGGGCCGGACCGCGGCTGGGCCTCCAATATGCAGCGCGCCCTCGGCCAGATTCAGCAGTCCCATCTCCTCTATTTCCAGGAAGATTATTTCCTGACCGGGCCGGTGGACGAAACGCAACTGGCCGCGGATATCGCCTTTGCCCTCGCTCACCAGGCCGCCTCTCTCTCGTTTTCCGATCTCGCTTTACTGGAACCGGACTTCGCGCCAGCGACAGGGCGGTTCGGTCTGGTCCCAGTGGACTCGAAGGGTCGCACCCGCCTGCAGGTGGCGCTCTGGGAGAAAGAAAAATTCCAGACGCTCCTCCACTCCGGAGAAGATGCCTGGCAAATGGAAGCGCGCGGCAGCCGCCGGACTCGCGAGATGACGATTTACTCCTACGGGCCGGCCGTCGCCGGGCCCATTCCCTATCTGCGTTCGGCCGTCGTGCGCGGGCTCTGGACGGCGGAAGCGCAGACGATGTGCACGCAAGCCGGCATCGCGCTTAGCCCGCGGTTCCGTTCCGGAATGGCCGCCACGAATCGGGGTTGCCGCTGGCGCCGAGCGCTTGGCCGAGTGCGTTATCGGGTGGCCCGCGCTCGCCAAGGCGGTCGGCCGGTGGACCTCTCGCCAACGGCAGCCTGTAAGGCGGCTTGATTAATTCTCCGGCGGTAAGGCCGAGGACCTTCCGAAGGACGAAGCAAAGAGATGCTTCCTGCGACCGATTCCGGCCCGAGTGAGAATGCTCCCCGCGAATGGCTCGAAGGCCTTAACCGCGCCATTCTCGATTCAGCGCTCGATTGCATCATCACGATGGACGCGAGCGGCATCGTGCGGGAGTTCAACCCGGCGGCGGAGCGCGTCTTCGGCTACCGCCGGGAGGAGGCAGTCGGACGGGAACTGGCGGAGTTAATCATCCCACCCGCGCTGCGCGAGCGGCATCGCAAAGGGCTGGAGCATTATCTGAAAAGTGGCGAGGGCCCGCTCCTCGGCCGCCGGATTGAGATCGCCGCCATCCGCGCGGATGAAACCGAGTTGCTGGTCGAGTTGGCCATCACCGCCTATCGGATCGGCGACGAACCCATCTTCACCGCTTACCTGCGCGACATCACGGACCGGGTGCGCACGGAGCGGCGCCGCACCGCCCAATATAGTGTGGCCAGTCTGCTGGCCGGCTCGCGCTCGCTTCGAGAAGTGGGGCCGCAGATCTTACAAACGATCGCCGCGAGCGGGGATTGGGTCTTCGGTGCCATCTGGGTGCACCAGGAGGAACGAAATGACTTCCGTTGTGCCATTACCTGGCAGGCAGAAAGCGCCGACCGGGAGGAATTCGAACGCGAAACGCGTGGCCTGACCCTGTCCCACCACGCAGGTCTCGTCGGCCGCGTCGTGACCACGATGAAGCCGGTCTGGATCGCGGATATCACCCAGGATCCCAACTTCCCGCGGGCAGCGGCCGCGCGCCGGGCCGGTCTCTGCGGCGGCTTCGCTTTTCCGCTTTGTGTGGAGGATAATATGGAAGGCGTGCTCGAGCTCTTCAGTCCGCTGAACGCGCGGCCGGACGATGATTTGTTCCAGCTCATGGAAGCGCTTAGCAGCCAGATCGGTCTCTTTATTTACCGGCGGCGGATCGAGCAGGCTTTGCAAGCGGAGAAGGAAACCGCGGAAGCAGCCAATGCCGCCAAGGACCGCTTCCTGGCCACGTTAAGCCACGAACTGCGCACCCCGCTGACGCCCATCCTGCTCTGGGCCGGCGGCACTGTCGAGCAACCGGATCTGCCACCGGACGTGGCGGAAGGCCTCCGGATGGTCTGCCGTAATATCGAGCTGGAAGCGCGCTTGATCGACGATCTCCTCGATGTCACCCGGATCGCGCGCGGGAAGCTGCGCCTGGATCTCCGCGAGGCCGACGCCCACGGCGTGCTCGAACACGCTCTCACGATCGTGCGGGGCGATTTGCAGAAGGGGAAGATCGACCTCCAGCTCGCCCTGGCCGCGACCGATCACACCGTCCAGGCCGACAGCGCCCGCCTCCAGCAGGTCTTTTGGAACGTGCTGCGGAATGCGGCCAAGTTTACCCCGGAAGGCGGGACCGTTTCCATCCAAACGAGCAACCCCGAGGCACGGAAGCTGGCGATCGAAATCCGTGATAACGGCATCGGCATCGAGCCCGAGTTTTTGGACAAGGTGTTCGATGCCTTCGAACAAGTGGGCGGCCCGCGCCGCGAAGGTCTCGGGCTGGGTCTCGCGATCAGCAAAGCGGTGATGGAATTGCACGGCGGCACGATTCGCGCCCGGAGCGGCGGAGCGGGACAAGGCGCTTCCTTTCAGATCGAGCTCGCCACGGCGGCGCGCTGAGCGCGAGCGGCGATTTGCTTGACTTGCGTGGGCCGGTTTCCGGTGCCCTGATAGCCGATGCGTGCTCCTTCGCGTGCGGCCATTCTGACTGCGTTCGCTTCGATTTATCTAATCTGGGGTTCCACCTACCTGGCGATCCTATTCGCGATTCGCTCGCTTCCGCCGTTGCTCATGGCCGGGACGCGCTTTCTTTCGGCCGGCCTCATTCTCTATCTCGCAGCGAGGCTGAGCGGCGCGCGCAGCACGCGGGTGGTGGAGTGGCGCACCGCGCTCATCGTGGGCACCTGTCTTCTCGTGGGCGGAAACGGCGGCGTCACCCTGGCGGAGCAATATGTGCCCTCCGGTTTGGCCGCGCTCCTGGTGGCCACGGTGCCGCTTTACATCGCCCTTCTCAGTTGGCTGTTTCGAATGTCGGAACGCCCGCGCCCGCTTGCGCTCGTCGGGTTGGCCGGCGGCTTTCTGGGCGTGGGAGTTTTAATCGGGCCTGCCCTCCGGGTCTCGGATAATGGCCTCGCGCCGCACGCCTGGATCGGGATGTCGATTTTACTTTTTTCCTCCTTTGCCTGGTCGGCCGGCTCGCTTTACTCGCGCCGCGCGCCCAGCGCGGCGTCACCCTTCCTGGCCGCTGGTCAGCAAATGCTCTGCGGTGGCACGCTCCTTATTTTGCTCGGTCTGGCGAGAGGCGAATGGCAGCGCTTTGATCCCGCGCAGGTCACCGTCCAGTCGTTAGGGGCGTTTGTTTACCTGGTCGTGATCGGAGGGATCGTCGGTTACGTCTCCTACGCGTGGTTGTTGCGCTACTGCGACCCATCGAAGGTGGCTACCTACGCGTATGTGAACCCGGTGGTGGCGGTCGTGCTGGGCGCCGTCTTCGCGGGAGAAAAGCTGACCCTGATGACCGGAATCGCGGCGGCCATCATTGTCGGCTCGGTGGCGCTGGTGATCACGGCAGGGCGGCGGAAGGCGGCGCCCACACCAGAGGTGGCTTGTCCGACGGCCGCACGGGGAAAGGCGATTCCCTGATCGCCGCGCGCCGCAAGCTCGACGTTTTGATTTCTGGGCGGAGGAGCACATGCGGAAAGCGGCGCGTCCCCGCGCCGCTTTCTGGTGCGGGTGGATCCTGCTACTCGGTGGCGGCGGGTGCCTCCAAGGCACCGGCCAGATAGCGGGCGAAGAGGGCGGATGCGGTTGAGGACTCGGGCACGTAAGCGATGGCGGGCAAGCCTTTCGCTTTCAGCGCCTCGTTCACCGCCGGCAGATCCTTCGTGTTGAGCGTTTCGAATTCCTTCGTCACGTCACCGAGTTCCTTGGTCAGCGTCTCGATGTAAGCCATTTGGTAATCGGCCGGCTTGCCTTCGTAGCTCAGGATCGCGCCGTACAGTTGATCGGTGTGTTCGCGCAGCCGCTCTTCGCCGGTAATCGCGCCGCCTTCGGTGGTGGCAACGATCTGCTTCCGCACTGCGTCCAGCTTGCCGTCAAAATCGCTCAACGTTTTGGCGAGCGCGTCGCCTTCCGGGAGACCTTTGGCCGCTTTCGCGACCGCCGCGCGCAACGGCAGAATCTTATCCATGAGCGCACTCTCCGCGCCGAAAAGCGCATGCACGCGCATGGCGGCATCGTATTGCGCCTTCCTCTCGGCGGGCGGAAATTTCACCCGGCGATCGAGCGCGACGGTTAACTTTGTCTCGGAAACTTTGCCGTCTTTCGTCATGCGCACGGTGTATTCACCGGGCAGAACGCGCGGGCCTTGAGTGCCGGCAAAGGCGAGCTGCGCCGCGGGCGGAACCCGGGGCGGCTTTTCGCGCATGTTCCACATCACCCGGTTCAAGCCGGGGCGTTTGCTGGCGGGCAATTCGTCGACCACGCGGCCGGTCGAATCGAGCACCTCAATTTTGAGTTTGCCGAAGAGGTGCCGGGTGCGCTGGTAATAGGAGATGACGGCGGCGTCGGGCGGGTTTTCGCCCACGAAGCTGGCCGCGCCATCGGGGCCGCCACCATTGCCATCGATGCGCTGCTGGACGGGCTTGACCGGCACGAAGGCGGCTTCCTGGCCTAACAACTCCGGCGTAAGCGCGCGGAGCGGTGTGATATCGTCCACGATCCAGATGCCGCGCCCGTGCGTGCCGAGGATCAACTCGTTATCCCGCGGCTGGATGACGAGATCGTGCACGGCCACGGCGGGGAAGCGGCCGCCTTTGTATTGCGCCCAGGTCTTCCCGGTATCGACCGAGATGTAGAGCCCGAACTCGGTCCCCAGGAAGAGCAGGTTCGGTTTGACCAGATCTTCTTTGATGACGTGGGCGTAGCCTCGGATGCCTGAGAGTTCCTTCGGCGTGACGAGCGGCGTCCAGGTTTTGCCGAAATCCTCGGTCTTGTAGAGGTAGGCGGTCATGTCGCCGTAGGTGTGGCGGTCGAAGGTGACGTAGGCGGTGCCGGCGGCAAAGTTGCTCGCCTGCACGTGGCTGACCCAGGAGTTCTTGGGGAGGTCGGCGATGTTCGTGACCACGTTGGTCCACGTCTTCCCGGCGTCGCGGGTGATCTGGAGATTGCCGTCATCGGTGCCGACCCAGATGACATTCTTGTCCTTGGGTGACTCGCTGATGGAGTAAATGGTGGTGTGCATCTCGGCCGCGGAGTTGTCGATCGTGACGCCGCCGGATTGCTCCTGCTTCTGTTTTTCGGGATCGTTCGTGGTCAGATCGGGCGAGATGCGGTCCCAGCTCTGGCCATGATTGCGGGAGCGGAAGAGGAACTGCGCGCCGATGTAGATGGTGCCTTTCTCGTTAGGCGAAAGCGCGATGGGCGTGTTCCAATTCCAACGCAGCTTCTCTTTGTAGTTGGGCTTCGGCTGAATGTCCCGGCCTTGGTGCGTCTTGCGATTGACGCGGCCGATCGAGCCGCCTTGCGCTTCCGCATACATGTAGTCGGGGTCGGCCGGATCGGGGAACATCCAGAAGCCGTCGCCGCCGTAGAAGGTCTCCCACTGCGCGTTGGTGATGCCGCCAGGATATTGCGATTGGCCCACCCAGGAACCGTTATCCTGCAGGCCGCCGTAGACTTGGTACGGATCCGCATCGTCCACGCTGACGTGGTAGAACTGGGAGATGGGCAGGTTCTCGCCCTTGCGCCATTTCGTGCCGCCGTTCGAGGAATACCACATCCCGCCGTCGTCGCCCGCGATGACGGTCTGGGGGTTGGTCGGATCGATCCAGACCGCGTGGACGTCGCCGTGCGCGCCGTTGAAACCGCCCACGGTGGAGAAGCTCTTGCCGGCGTCTTCGCTCAGGATGAGGGCGCCGTCGGTCTTAAAGAGGCGATCGGGATTTTTCGGATCGACGATCAGATTGGCGAAGTAGAAGGGACGCCAGACCATCCAAGTGCTCTTGTCGCGCTTATCCCAGGTCGCGCCGCCGTCGTCGGAGACGAAGAGCGCGCTGTCGGTGGATTCGACGAAGCAATAGACGCGCTTCGCGTTCGAGGGCGCGATCGCAACCGCGAACCGGCCGTAGGGTTTCGTCGGAAAGCCTTTGGCGTTCTCCGGCGTGACTTCATTCCAGGTGGCGCCGCCGTCCGTGGAGCGGAAAAGGCCGCTGCCAGACGGTGCCTCCGGGCCATCGCCGCCGGAGCGGAAGGTCCAGCCTTTGCGCCGGAAATCCCACATCCCAGCGAAGAGCACGTTCGGATTGGCCGGGTCCATCGCGATGGTGGAGCAACCAGTCGAGAGATTGCCGCCCTTCAAAATCTGATTCCAGGTCTGGCCGCCATCGGTTGTTTTGTAGAGGCCACGATCGGGCGAGTCGCTCCAGAGCGGACCCGGCACCGCGACGTATGCAGTGTCGCCATTTTCCGGACTGACAACGATCTGCGCGATCCGCTCCGAGTTGGGCAACCCGATCCGCGTCCAGGTCTCGCCGCCATCAGTGGAGCGATACATTCCGTTGCCGACTGAGACGCTGTTCCGCGTCCAGGATTCGCCGGTGCCGACCCAGACGTTCTTGGAATTTTTCGGATCGAGCGCGACCGCGCCGATTGATTGCACAGGTTGGTCGTCGAAAACCGGTTTGTAAGTCATGCCGTCGTCCTCCGACTTCCAGACCCCGCCGCTGGCCGCGCCGACGAAGAGGGTCACTTTACCGGAATCTTCCCGGCGAGCCGCGATCGCGGAGACCCGGCCGCTCATGGCGGCGGAGCCGATGTTCCGCGCGCCGAGGCCGGAGATGGTGGAGGAATTATAGGGAGCCTGCTCCGCGGCGAAGACGAGACTGGCCGCGCTGAGGACGAGGAAAAAGGTGAGAGAAAAATTACGCATAGGGATTTACTTGGAAGGGGCTGCGGGAAACTGGAAGAGCTGCTCGTCAACCGGGACGTTGCCTTCCGCTTTGTCGAGGATCAGTTGGGCTTTATCGGGCGAACGTTTCGGACCGGACTCTTGGGAGAGCGGTAGAAAAACGCCATTCACTTTTTCGTAATCGCTCAGATCGGTCTGCGTCTCGACCTGCGCGCCGTGCTCCATCCGCTGGGTGACGATGCGGATTTCGAGGAAGTGATCGGGGTCGAGATAGACGTAGTTCACATCGCCGTTCTTACGCGTGACCTTGAGCTTATGGGCGGCGGTCCCTTCCACATCTTCGGTCCCGAGGTACTCGACTGTGCTCCCTTTTTCTTTCCAATCGACCAGCGGGCCGCCGATCTCCGCTTCTTCGATCAAAGCCTTGGTATCGTCTTCCGACATCTTCTCCGGATCCTTGCGCCCGCGAAAGGGTGAGACCTGCCAGGCGTCTTTCCCATCGTAGGCTTGGATTTGTGTCATGCCCTGGAGGGTGGCCTCCGTGCGGACGGAATCGGGCCGCTTTTTTATTTCGGTATAGGCGAGCTCCAGCTTGCCGCCCATAACTAGCATTTTGCCGGTCAGCTTGACGGATTGCAGCGCATGCAACGCCTCCGCGCCGCCTTTGGCTTCGATGTTCTTGGCGACCAACTGGTCGACGGTCATTTGCCGGGTTTCCTGCGCGTGGGCCAAGACGGCGAGAGCGCAGACGACGATGAGAGAAAAGAGCGAGCGTTTTAACATGAGGATGAGGAAGCTGTGAGTGGGCTAAGGAAAGACTTTCGGCGATCGGAGGCGCAAAGTCGCGCAGAAAAAGGAGAAGGGGAGACGGACGGTCGCAAACCGGAAGGCATTGCAAGCCTCGTGCCAGCGATCGTGCAGAGTTATAAACGACTCACCGGAAGCCATTTGAAATAGACACTAAAGATCGATGACAAACGGGATCATCTCGAAATCGGGATTCGCGCATTCCGAACCCGGGACAGAAAAACTCTATCACACCAGCCCACCTCGTTTTTGGACCACCGACTTGCGGGGATCTGGAAAGGGCAAGTTAGAAAACTTGCCCCACTTTTCCACCGGTCGTTCGTTTGCGTTGGCGTCACAAGAAAATCCGCGCCCGGGTAGGGCCGCCGCGCTGCGGCGGCCAAGACGCGT
This sequence comes from Chthoniobacterales bacterium, assembly GCA_038233435.1. Lineage (GTDB taxonomy): Bacteria > Verrucomicrobiota > Verrucomicrobiia > Chthoniobacterales > UBA10450 > JACCTI01. The sequence goes on along the minus strand of JBBSLZ010000037.1, from coordinate 6,106 downwards.
GGTCGCCGGCAAACGTTCGTGCCATTTTCCCGGCGACCACGCCGCCCGGACGGCGCAGCGCGCCGTCCCTACCCGGCAGCCACGCGATGCGAGAAATTCGCCGTCATTACAACGACGAACTCTATCAACGGGAACGGGCCTCCGGAGTGGCGTTAAGATCTTGAGATGCGTCTTCTCTCGCCGAGCAAGAGAGATTCTGTAGCGTCCTGCCTATGGCCACTCCAGGGCAAAGAAAGATCCTCCGTGAAATCCAGCGGCTCCATGCGCGCCGGGCTCCAGTTAATCTTTCCGCGGCCAAACGGAGCCACCCGAAATTGATCGAACGCGTTTATGCGGTGCGGCCATTCTGGGGTTGGAAACGAGCGCTGGAAGACGCCGGCCTCGATTACTCGGAGATCAACGTCGAGTTGCGGGACTACGTGGATTGCCAGGTCTGCGGACGAGATTTCGGGGGCCTCTCCTACCACTTATTCAATGATCACCAAATGACCGGGGACGACTATCGCCGTGAGTTCCCGGGTGCGGAAATGACCTGCGAGGCCGTGCGGGCCAAACTAAGCCTGCCTCGCTCGGGCAAGCGGCACACACTGCCTCGTTGGGAAGCGATCTGGACTCCCGAATTCGTCCTCGATCGAATGGCGGAGCTGCACCGGCTGAAATATCCTCTCAATTCTGAGTGGGCGAGCCGCCACGAACAATCGCTCCTCGGAAAGGCGATCCTATTTTTCGGCTCCTGGGACGAGGCGCTCCGGCGGCTGGATTTGGATCCCGAGCGGATCCGGTTGGCCAGACCGACGGAGCATCTGACCGCCGCGGATGTGATCGAGCGCTTGAAAAAGCGGCACGACGAAGGGCTGCCGGTAAATTTCAGCGCGCTCTATAAAGATGACATGCCATTGCAAAACGCCGTGCTGAAGTATTTCGCTTCTCACGACCGCGCTTTGCGCATGGCGGGCATCGACCCCGCGGACGTGCGCAAGAGCTTCGGACCCTACAAACCCGGGCAGATCGCGGCCTTTCTTGCTCAGGCCCGCCGTGTGGCCGGGCTGCGCGGCGAAGCGCAACACGGGGCCTGGCTGCGCCTTCGGAAACATAAGGGTCTGGCCGAAGCCCGCTTCGGCGGCTGGGCCGGGGTGGCCGCGGAAATCGGGGTGCCCGTGGACCGGCTTACTTGGAAACGGTTTCACGATCGCGAAGAGGTCATGGCCGCTCTGCGCCAACGCGCGCATGACGGAAAACCGCTCACTTCCTATCGCATTTTTAACGAAGATCTCGGGCTCTATACCGCCGTGCTCAAACACGTGGCCAGTTTCGAGGTGGTTTATCGGGAGTTCGGAATTGCGTGGCCGGGCAAGAGCCGATGGTGGCGCGCCGATAAAGCGGCCATCGTCGCCGAACTCCGCCGCCGCCAGTCGGACAGGGAGCCGCTCTCCTGGAAAAAAATTCTACGCACGGAGTCCGGACCCGCCTTCCTGAATCGTGCCAGCAAGCTCTTCGGCGCCTGGAGCAGCGCGCTCGCCGCGGCGGGGTTAGATCCCTCCGGTGGCGCGCTGAGTCCCTGGACGAGCGCGAACCGCGAGGCTCTTCTGGCCGAACTTCGCCGGCGGAAAACCGCGGGCGAGCCGTTGCGCTACGGACAAATCGCGAAGGAAAAATCGGGACAGCCGCTGCTCAAACGCGCCCGGACCGTGTTTGGTTCCTGGACCGCCGCGCTAGGCGCGGCTGGGATTGAGCCCGAGGGAGAAAAGAGTCGCTGGCCAAAGGCGAAGAAGGCCGCCATCCTGGCCGAAATTCGCCGACGGGAGCGGGCCGGGGAATCACTGCGTTCCGCAAAAGTCGCCAAGGAAAAATGGGGCCGGGCGCTGCGGACTCGCACCGAAACGTTATTTGGCTCCTGGAACGCGGCGCTGCGGGCGGCCGGGTTCGAGCCCGCGAAAGAAAATAGCCCGTGGCCCCGCGCCGGCCGCGCGGCCGCCCTGGCGGAAATCCGCCGGCGTGAGAAGGCGGGCGAGTCGTTCCAGACCACAAAAATCGAGCGCGAGAAATGGGGTGGCCCGTTCCTGAATCGCTCCACGGCTTTGTTCGGATCCTGGAGCGCCGCCCTTCTCGCCGCCGGGGTGGAGTTGCCCGCGGGACTGATGAGCCCGTGGCCGAGGGCCAGTAAATCGGAGGTGATCGCTGAGATTCGAGGACGAAAGCGGGCGGGCGAATCGGTGCTCTACAGCCAGGTCGGGGCGGAGATGTGGGGCTCGGCGTTGCTCAAGCGCGCCGAAGCTCTCTTCGGCTCCTGGCGCGCCGCGCTGCTCGAGGCGGGCGAAAAGCCGTCGGAGGATGAGTGAGCCCGCGGGGCCGAGGCGGATAAAGCGGCCATTGCGGCGGAACTTCGGCCGGCGGCAGCTCGCCCCGGCGAGCGCCATAAACGACGGCGCCCCCCGAGGTTCTGGCCTGCCAGTCGTAGCTCGCCGTCTCCCTTGCACCGGCGAGCGAAGAGTGGAGGTAAGGGGGTTCGAACCCCTGGCCTCGTCATTGCGAACGACGCGCTCTACCAACTGAGCTATACCCCCGAAACTGCGGCGACACCGTAGCCGCATCGCGGCGCTTTTCAAGACCGCGCCGCTCCGGATTTTTGCGACCCAAAAGGTCAAGAAATAGCTGTTGCCTTCTGTGAACCGACTCGTTATACCGGACGGAACAAACGGCTCCCGTCCCGGCGATCTTGCCGAGCCGAAGGCCACCACCCCAAAACAACCCATCAAGAACAACTCCTCTAAGTAATGAAAATCAAATCCCAACTCCTCACCGGCGCCTGTCTGGCGGCTCTTGCTTTCGGCCTCCCGACCCTCGTTTCCGCCGCGCCGAAGAAGTCCGCCTCCCCCACGCCGACAGCGAGCGAAGCAGCTTCGCCGGCGGCCAAGGCCCCGCGCGCCATCCCGTTTCGTGGCAACGCCACCGCCCTCGATTCCAGCGCCAAGACCTTCACGATCGCGGGGAAGGCAGCCTCACGCGTCTTTAAAGTTACAGACAAAAGCACCCTGACCAAAGCCGGCAGCCCTGCGACCTTCTCCGACCTGACCGAAAATGAAGCCGTGACGGGTTCCTACTGGAAACAGGAAGATGGCACCCTTGAGGTCAAGAGCCTGAAGATTGGCGGCAAGACGGAGGCCGAGAAAACGGCAGACGCGGCGAAAAAGGCCAAGAAAGATGCAAAGAAGGCGGAGGCCGGCGCCGCGGAGTCTCCTGCGCCGAAAAACTAGGCAACGGTCCCAGCCGGATTTGCATGGCCTGCGGAGGGAAAGTGCCTCCGCAGGCTTTTTGCCTTCTTGAAAGCGTCTAGAGCATCTTGTGCACTGTGTTTACTACCTGCTGCTGGACGGGAGGTAGCACAGGCGTCCCGCCTGTGTGGACACCGGGCATCTTGCCCGGTGAGACTGCGTTCAGGAAGGCAACGAAGAACCACCGGGCGAGACGCCCGGTGTCCACACCGGCAGGATGCCTGTGCTACCGCCTTCGCAAACGCACCGCAATTGTAACACGACACGCTTTAGGCTCGCGCCGCTGCCGCGGCCACACGTAAATCCGCCAGGAAAAGCGCATACTCGCGCGCGCGGCTCTCTTCATCCGGTTGCCGCAAAAGCGAGGAGGGATGGACCGTGGCAAGGACGCGCGGCGCATACTCCGATTCCATCACCTGGCCACGCTGTTTCGTAACGCGGAAACTCGCCCCGAAGATCGCCCGCGCGGCGGTCGAGCCGAGGCAGACCAAGAGGTTCGGCTTCACCGCTTGCAGCTCCGCTTCCATCCACGGGCGGCAGGCGGCGATCTCGCGCGAGTTCGGTTTCTGGTGGATGCGGCGCTTCCCGCGCGGCTCCCATTTGAAGTGTTTCACCGTGTTGGTGACGTAAACCTCTCCTCGCTCGATGCCGGCCTCCTCCAGCGCGCGGTCGAGTAATTTTCCGGCTGGGCCGACAAAGGGCTGGCCCGCCAGATCCTCCTGATCACCCGGTTGCTCGCCGAGGAGCATGAGCCGGGCGCGGCGCGGTCCGGCACCGAAGACGGTTTGAGTCGCATTTCGGTATAAATGGCAGGCAGTGCAGACTCGGGCGGCAGCGGCCAGCATTTCGAGGTCGTGCGTTTCCGGCACCGGCGCCGGACCGGTGGGCGATTCTTCGGCGGCTGCTTTCTTCGCGACGCTTTTTTTGACCATGGCTTCCACCCGGCGGGGCGCTGCCTCGAGCAAGGAAGGGATCAGGACCGCTTCCGGCAGATTCCGCCAATATTTCTTCGGCATCTCGGCCTGCATCGCGTGCACTTTTACGCGGGCCGGATTGAAAATATTCGCGTAGTAGGTGAGCCAAAGACTTTCCACGTTATCCTCACGCGGCGCGTGGGATTTATCGACTCCGGCGGTAAAGCGGAGCTCGTTCCCGTCCCAATGCGCGGAGCGCTCGGGAGTTAGGATCGACCACTTCATGGCGGCGAAACGATCCACAAAAAACGGCGCGTTGTGCTCGACAATGTGGTGGGCGGGTTCGAACCAAGCCACATACCAGCGGCCCTCGCCGCGCTCGATTTCGCGAAAGCGCACGAAGGCTCGCATCTTATGGAGATCGTGGCGGACGGATTTATGGAGATCCCGCGCCCGCGCTACTTCCGGGTCCACCGCCACTTCGAGCAGTTTCGGCTCGCCCTTGGTGAGCCGCCAGACGAGGCGATAGAGCAGGCCCCAGCGTCCGGCATCGCTGTGCAACGCGACCAGCCGGGCCAGCTCCGGAAAAGCCTTCGGCACCCTGGGCTGCGAAACGCCGGCGGCCGATGGCGGCGGGGTCAGCTCTTCGAAAATATCGAGCGCGGGCTGTTCCGCGGTGATCTCTTGCCAGACGATCGCTTCCGGTGGGATGCCGCTCTGCAAGGCCGAGCGGGCGGCGCGTTGCCAATCCTCGAAAGTGGGCCGGAAGGTGACCTGACGCACGACCTACAATTGCCCGGATAGAACGGAAGCCGGTGCCTCCACAAAAAGATCGAGCTGCCGCGCCGGCGGCGCGAAGCGGGCGCGAAGATCTTCGCGGTCGAGCGCGAGAGTCGCCGAGTTGTAATCCGCTGTGATCACGAATGGCAAAATCTTTTTCACCGAGACATGGAGACGCGGCAGATCCTCCAGCCGCACCCGATGCCAGCGGCGCACCCGCACGATTTTATCCACCGACTTGATGCCCAAACCGGGCACGCGCAGCAACACCTCGCGCGGCGCCTGGTTGAGATCAATCGGGAACACCTGCCGATTCCGCAAGGCCCAGGCGAGCTTCGGATCGAGGGTCAAATCTAGATTAGGCGCGGCGGCGGTGGTCAACTCCGGCGCCTTGAATCCGTAGAAGCGCACTAACCAATCGGCTTGGTAAAGCCGGTGCTCGCGCACCAGCGGCGGCGCGATCAGCGGAAGCTTGCTGGAGGCATCCGGGATCGGGCTGAAGGCAGAGTAGTACACGCGCCGCAGCTTCTGCTTTTCATACAAAGAAGTGGCCTGCGCGAGAATGGTGGCATCAGGGGTCTCGGTCGCGCCCACAATCATCTGCGTGCTCTGCCCTGCGGGCGCAAACATCGGCGCCTTCCGGCTCTCCCGCCGCTCGGCTTTCGCCTGCGCGATTCGGTCGCGGATCCCGCTCATGGCCGCCTCCGTATTTGCAAAATTTTTCTCCGGAGCCAGTTCTTCGAGCGCGACTTTGGTGGGCAGCTCGATGTTGATGCTGATCCGGTCCGCCCAGCGCCCGGCTTCCGCGATCAAGGCCGGCGCGGCCTCCGGGATGGTCTTTAAATGGATGTAGCCGCGGAATTGATGCTCCGTGCGCAGGGTCCGCGCCACGGCCACCACCTGCTCCATGGTGTAGTCTGGATTGCGAATGATTCCCGAGCTCAGGAAGAGCCCTTCGATGTAATTGCGCTGGTAAAAATCGAGCGTCAGTCGGACCACTTCCTCCGGGGTGAAGCGCGCCCGCTGCACATCGCTGGAGACGCGGTTGATGCAGTAAAGGCAATCGTAAACGCAGAAATTCGTGAGCAGGATTTTCAAAAGCGAGACGCAGCGGCCGTCCGGCGTGTAGCTGTGGCAAAT
>JBBSLZ010000036.1:0-16706 GCA_038233435.1 Chthoniobacterales bacterium | reverse complement strand
GGTACAACCCCCCCCCCCCCCATTCCTCCGTACGCGTGCGGTTGTTGGGCGCACTTCTTGCAAAATTGTCCGCGGCCGAACCACCGCGGCCCCATTGGAGGATTAGCTGCACCGCGGCTCCGCCGGCTGACTGGGGCGGACGAAAAATCGGGCGGGCGACTCGGCAAGCTGGAAGCTTGCGCTACAGTGGGCGGATGATTTCGGCGATGTCTCTCAGAGAAGCGCGCCGCTGGCTGCAGCCCGATACGCATCCCATGCTCATCCGCACCACGCTCGTCACCGCCGCGACGACGGGCAAGATCGACGTGCGCAACTTCAAGGTGCCGTCCTAACTCCCGCCGAGACTTATGCCCATCCCCACGCTCTATCTCGACACGTCCGTCGTCGGCGGGTATCACGACACGGAATGGATGGCGGACACGCGTTTGCTTTGGACGCAGCGCGCCAGCGGGCGGTGGGTGTTTCTGAGTTCCGGCCTCGTGGCCCAGGAAATCTCCGATGCGCCGCCGGAGGTGCAGCAGATCTTTGAAGACACCTTCGACCGAGCCAAAGACTTGTTGCCCATCACCGGTGAAATCGAAGACCTCGCCCTGGAGTATCTCAGGGCCGGAGTGGTGAGCACGACATTCGAGGACGACGCGCGGCACGTGGCCATCTGCACGGTCCACCGGGTGAATCACTTGGTGAGCTGGAATTTCAAGCACCTCGTGAACGCGCGGCGTTCCGCGGGGTTCAACGCTGTGAACCTGTTGCAAGGTTTTCCGCCAGTCAGTATCGTCAATCCCAAGGAATTGATTTATGCCAACCCCGATGACCAAGACCTTTGATGCCGTCGAGATGTCGCGCCGCTTGCGCGAGCAGACCGGCCGCAAGCTGGCCGCGCTCACGCGCGAACAACGGCTGGCCCTGCTCAATGCGCACATCCGGACGGCCAGCCAGGCGCACCCCACGGAGGATCTGGTCCTGCGTGAAGAGCCTCCCGCGCCTGGAATCGGGAAGCCCTGACCCATGGTCCGTCTCGTGAGCCTGAAGGTGGTCATTCATGCCGACGAAGAACAGCCAGACTGAATCGGGACGCGGATTCGATGCCGTGGCCGAAAGCCGCCGCTGGAAAGAAGTCGTAGCCGCCGAGACCGCTGGCATGAACATGAGCGAGCGCATGGCGTGGTTTCGCCGGCAATCGTCGATCCCGGCGATCCGTGCGCACAAACAAGGCGCGGAGGATCTGGTCTTGCGTGAAGAACCGCCGCGATCCGGGGCCGGAGAGCGCGGATGACCAGAACCTTTGATGCCGTCGAGATGTCGTGCCGCCTGCGCGAGAAGACCGGCCGCAAGCTCGCCCCGCTCAGCCGCGGGCAACGGCTGGCGCTGCTGAATGCGCACATCAGACCGGCTGCCGGGGCGAAGCCGCCCAAAGGGGCCAAGGCGGCGAAGTAGCGTCGGGAAGTTATCTTTGCGACTGATTGACGGGCCCGGCGGACTCCGGTGCAGGCGCATTCGATCGAGCATTTGCGGAAACTGCTCAATGTCGCGAACGGCGGTGGGAAATCACCACATCCCAAGGGTTCACAAAAACTCGGGGCGGTGACTCGGCAAGTTGGAAGCTTGCGCTACAGTGGGCGGATGATTTCGGCGACCTCGGTCAAAAACGCGCTGCACAGTGCCGGCGCGCAGGATTCCATTCTGGTGCAAGGCTGGGTGCGCACGCGGCGCGATGCGAAGACGTTTTCGTTCATTGAACTGAATGACGGCTCTTCCTTGAAGAGTTTGCAGATCATCGCGCCGGATACGCTGGCGAATTACGCGGACGTGCAGCGTCTGATGACAGGCGCGTCGGTATCGGTGCGTGGCAAGCTGGTGGCTTCGCAGGGCAAGGGGCAGAGCTGGGAAGTGGTGGCCGATGAGATCACTGTTCTCGGCGGGTCGGATGAGACTTATCCGCTCCAGAAGAAGGGGCACACGCCGGAGTTTTTGCGCGAGATCGCGCATCTGCGGCCGCGCTCTAATCTCTTCGGCTCGGTCTTTCGAGTGCGCAGCAGGCTGGCGTTTGCGATTCATCAATTTTTCCAGGATCGCGGCTTCGTTTACGTGCATACGCCGATCATTACCGGGAGCGATTGCGAGGGGGCGGGGGAGTTGTTCCGAATCACGACGATCGACGCGCAGAATCCGCCGAAGACGGCGACCGGGGCGATCGATTACGCGCAGGATTTTTTTGCGCGGTCGACATATCTGACGGTAAGCGGGCAACTGGAAGCCGAGGCCTTCGCCTGCGCGCTTTCGAATGTTTACACCTTCGGGCCGACCTTCCGGGCGGAGAATTCCAACACCTCGCGGCATGCGAACGAGTTCTGGATGATCGAGCCGGAGATGGCGTTTTGCGATCTGAATGGCGACATGGATCTGGCTGAGGAACTGGTGAAATATCTCATCCGCGACATTCGCGAAAAATGCCCGGATGAAGTCGAGCTGTTCTCGAAGTTTGTCGACAAGGAGCTGCTCGCGCGTCTGGACTTTGTGGTGGAGCGGCCGTTCCAGCGCATCAGCTACACGGAAGCGGTCGATCTCCTGCTCCGGAGCGGCGGGAAATTTGAATTCCGGGTGGAATATGGAACGAATCTGCAATCGGAGCACGAGCGCTGGCTGACCGAGCAGCACTTCAAATGTCCGGTGACGGTGTTTAATTATCCGAAGGAGATCAAGCCGTTCTATATGCGCTTGAATGACGACGATGAAACGGTGACCGCGATGGATGTGCTGGTACCGGGGATTGGTGAAATCGTGGGCGGGAGTCAGCGTGAGGAACGGCTGGATGTGCTGGAGGCGAATCTGCGGCGGCACGACCTCGATCCGGCGGACTACAAGTGGTACCTGGATCTGCGCCGTTACGGCACCGTGCCGCACGCGGGGTTTGGGCTCGGGTTTGAGCGGATGCTCATGTTTGTGACGGGTGTCTCGAATATTCGGGATGTGATCCCGTTCGCGCGGACGCCCGGGAGCGCGGAGTTCTGAGGTCGCGTCGAGTCACACTTCGACCGCTGGGTCGCACGTAAGCTGCTTAAAGACATCGGGCCCCGAGGGATTCTCTCGGGGTTGGTGTCTATGCTGCGACGACGAATTATTGACGCTTGGTCGGATTTTTCCCTGCGCGGGAAGGGCGTGATCGTGCTCTCGGCGCCGCTCGCGGCGATGATTTTTTCGACGGCTTTATTTTTCATTTCCCGGCAGATGGGCGAGAGCGCAGAGAGCTGGGTGAGCCACACCTATCACGTCAAGGAGCAGGTGCAGGAAGTCTTGCGTCTGATGGTGGATAGCGAGACGGGGATGCGCGGCTATCTGCTCACCGGGGACCGGCAATTTCTGAACCGGCACGCGAGTGCGATGACGCAATTGCCCGCCGACCGGGCTGCTTTGCGGCTGCTCGTGTCCGATAATGCGGCGCAAGTCTGGCAGCTCGAAGAAGTAGTCGATCCCTTGGTTGAAAAAAGGATCAAACTGGAAGACGAGGCGCTCAGCTATCCGCCGGGAGCGGGCGTGGATAAGCGCTTACGCGTCGTGCTGGAACGAGGTAATTCGAGCATGAATGAGCTGCGCGATGCGATCGCGCTTTTTTTGAAGGAGGAAGATCGATTACTGAGCCTGCGCCAGGCGCGGGCGGCGCTGGTGAGGCGCTGGACCGCGCTGGTGCTGGTGGGAGTGAGCTTGCTCGGGGTGGGGGTGGGCCTGCTCTCCGTTTTTCTCTTTACCCGCGGGATTGCGGCGCGGGTGGATCGGATTGTGGAAGACACCGAAGCGTTGACCCGCGGTGGGGCGATGGGGATGCCGCCGGAGGGTCAGGATGAAATCGGGCAACTGGGACGTGCCTGGCACCACGCGAGCGAGTTACTGGGCGAGCAACGGATGGAACTGCTGCGCGCGAAGGAGGCGGCCGAAACGGCTAACCAATCGAAGAGTGATTTCATGGCCAATATCAGCCACGAGGTGCGGACGCCGTTGAATGGAATCATCGGCGTGACGGATCTGGCTCTGGATACGGAATTGACGAGCACGCAGCGCGATTACCTCGACATGGTGAGGCAATCGTCGAACGACTTGCTGCAGTTAATCAATCAACTACTCGACTTCGCCAAGATCGAGTCGGGCCGGCTGACGCTGGAGACGGCGCCCTTCGATCTGCGGGCCTTGCTGGAGAGAACAACGCGGCCGCTGGCGACGCGGGCGCGGGTGAAAGGGGTGGCATTGACCTGCGCGATCGCACCCGAGGTGCCGGTGTTTGTGAAGGGGGACGCTATGCGGTTGCGCCAGGTGGTGATCAACTTAATCGAGAACGCGATCAAGTTTACCCCGGCGGGAGAGATCGTCCTGGAGGCGCAGATGAGTGAGGTGTCGGGCTCGGAGGCGGGTCTGCAATTTTCGATTCGGGATTCGGGCATCGGGGTGGCGCCGGAGAAACAGGAGATGATTTTTCAGGCGTTTGCGCAGGCGGATAACTCGACCACGCGGGAATACGGCGGGACCGGGCTGGGCTTGGCGATCTGCTCGGAGCTGGTCACCCTCATGGGAGGGCGTCTCTGGATGGAGAGCGAGCTGGGGAAAGGAAGCACTTTCTTTTTTACCGCCGGTTTCGAGCTGGCGGCGGGGTTCGTGCAACTAGCCCCGGTCGCAGCCCAGCCGAGGACGCCGATGGTGTCGCTACAGATTTTGGTGGTGGATGATAACGCGGTGAACCGCTCGGTCGCCTCGGGCATTCTCGAGAAGCAAGGCCATCAAGTTTCTCTGGCCGTCAACGGGCGGGAAGCGGTGACGATGGCGCAACGGCAACGATTTGACCTGATCCTGATGGACGTGCAGATGCCGGAGCTGGATGGTCTGGCCGCGACGGCTCGAATCCGTGCGCTCGAACTCGGCCGGGGTGACCGCACGCCCATTGCAGCCATGACGGCGCGCGCGGCGGTGGATGACCGGGAGCGTTGCCTCGCCGCCGGGATGGACGATTACGTTTCGAAGCCGGTTTCGAAAGAGAAATTCCTCGAAGTGATTCAGCGGCTCGGCGAGATCGCGCCTTCGCCGGGCGCGGTGACGGAGGCCGGCGCGCGGTCCGAGATCGAGTTTTCGACCGCACGACTGCTCGACCAGTTCGATGGCGATGAGGCATTGCTCCTCCGGGTGGGACAACTCTTCAAGGAAAGCGTGCCGGAATTGCTGGAACGTCTCCAGCAAGCCTGTGCGGTGGCGGATGCCCCCGCGGTGGCGCGGACCACGCATTCTCTGCGCGGTTCCCTAGGCAATATCACTGCGCAGCACGCGGCCAGGCTGGCGGGCGAAATGGAGGAACTAGCTCGAGACCAAAAGCTCTCCGGAATGGAAGAGCGCATCGCGGAACTAAATCATGAAATCAATACCATTCTCACCGAGCTGGAACGCTTCCGGCGTGACCACATCTCAGCCCCCGATCCCGACCCCGTCCTGGTCTGAACCGGTCGTCGGAAAAAAATCCGACGCGGGGTTGGCGGACCTGCGGAAGGTGGTGATCGCGGAGGACGACCCGGTCTCACGAGAGATTCTGACCAGCCTGCTCGGGAAATGGGGCTTTCACGTCATTGCGGCGGTGGACGGTCGGGAGGCGATGGAAACTTTGCGGGCGCAGACTGAACCTGTCCTGGCGATCCTGGATTGGATGATGCCGGGAATGGAAGGGCCGGAGATTTGCCGGCGCCTGCGCGAGGTGAACAAGTCTGTCTACATCTTGCTCTTAACGGCGCGGGCTGGAAAAGAGAGAGTGGTGGAGGGATTGCGCGCCGGGGCGGATGATTATCTGGCCAAGCCGTTTGATAAAGACGAACTGCGGGCGCGCTTGAGTGTGGGCGCGCGGATTCTTGACCTGCAAATGGCGTTAACGGCGCGGGTGGAGGAATTGGAAGCGGCGCAGGCGGAAGTGCGCGAACTGAAGCTTCAGATTCCGCTTTAGGATTTAGGAGCGGGTTGTAGCGACGGCGCTCTGTCGCCGTAAAAACGCGTGGATTGCAGGTAACGCGTGTGAACGCCGACAGAGCGTCGTCGCTACAGGCGGATCGGTCCACGACGGCTCCCGGTAAGAAAAAGAAACGCGCGCCGTGTTCCCACGGCGCGCGTTGCAAATCTGACCGTGAATCGCTCCGCGATTTACTTCTTCCCTTGTCCGGGACGGTAATCTTCTTCGGCGGCTTCGAACGCTTTCTCGAGGCCGACCATGTCTTCGCCGGGGCGCAGACTGTCGAAGGCTTCGGATTCGCGCTTGAGATCTTCCTCGGAATAATTCGCAGCTTTGATCGAGAGACCGATGCGGCGCTCGACTTTGTCCACCTTGATGACGCGGGCTTCGACTTCCTGGCCGACCTTGAGGATGTCTTTCACCTTCGTGACGTGCTCTTCGCTCAACTGCGAGATGTGCACGAGGCCGTCGATTTCGTCCTGCAATTGCACGAACGCGCCGAAGCTGGCCAGCTTGGTGACCTTGCCGGTGACGAGGTCGCCGATCTTGTATTTCGAATCGATGTCCTTCCAAGGATCGTCGCTCAGCTGTTTGATGCCGAGGCTGATCCGTTGGTTCGTCTTGTCGATGTCGATCACTTCCGCTTCGACTTCGTCGTTCTTTTTGAAGACTTCGCTCGGGTGATTGATCTTCCGGGTCCAGCTCAAATCGGAGACGTGGATCATGCCGTCGATGCCGTCTTCGAGTTCCACGAACGCGCCGTAGGCGGTCATGTTCCGAATCTGGCCTTTCACGGTGCTGCCGATGGTGAATTTCTTCTCGATCTCGTCCCACGGATTAGCTTCGAGCTGACGTAGGCCGAGGGAGATTTTCTGCTCTTCCTTGTTTACGCCGAGGACGACCGCTTCCACTTCCTGGCCCTGAGTGAGAACATCGGACGGACGCATGATGCGCTTCGTCCAGGACAACTCGGAGACGTGGATGAGGCCTTCGACGCCCTCTTCCAGTTCCACAAACGCGCCGTAGGGCACGAGGTTGGTGATCTTGCCTTTGACGTGCTGGCCGGCCGGGAAACGCTCTTCGATCTGATCCCACGGATTTTTCTGGGTCTGCTTAAGGCCGAGAGAAACGCGCTCCTTCTCTTTATTAATGTCGAGCACGATGACTTCGAGTTCCTGGCCCACTTTGAGCAACTCGCTCGGATGGCCGAGGCGGCCCCAGGTCATGTCGGTGATGTGAAGCAAGCCGTCCATTCCATCGAGGTCGATGAACGCACCGAAATCGGTCAGGTTTTTCACGCTGCCTTGGACCATGTCGCCGATCTTGACGCCTTCGAGGAACTTCTGGCGCTTCTCGCTCCGCTCCTGCTCGATGAGCTCGCGGCGGCTGAGGACGACGTTTTTGCGGTCGTCGTTGATTTTGACGATCTTAAAATCGTAGGTGTTGCCGACGAACTGCTGGAGATCCTTCGGCGGAATGATGTCGATCTGCGAGGCGGGCAGGAAGGCTTCGACGCCGATGTTCACCATCAAACCGCCCTTCACCACGGACTTCACTTTGCCCTTGATCAGGCCGTCGCCGGCGAAAACCGCGGCGATCTTGTTCCAGTTTTGGCGATAAGCGGCCTTCTCCTTCGAGAGAATGACCATACCCTCATCGTTTTCGAGGCGCTCGAGCAGGACTTCGACTTCATCGCCGACTTCCATCGACTCGATGTCATCAAACTCGTGCGCTGGGATGATGCCCTCGGATTTATAGCCGATGTCGACCATAACCTCCCGCGGGCGGATTTCGAGGATGCGACCTTTGACGATGCTTCCTTCTTTGAACTCGCGAAATGACTTCGCGAGCAACTCTTGCATTTGTGGCATAACGGTTAATTCCCCTGCGTGACCGGCGGGTGCCGCGGGCCGCGTTCCCGGGAAGAGCAATTGGTTCCTTAGGCCGTGCTTCTCCGTGGAAAAAGGGGAGGCAAAGTAGGCATGTTCCGAGGGCCGGTCAACTGGCTCGCCGTCAGCGAGAAAACGACTCATGAAAGGCTGAAACAGCTCTCGCGAGATATGGCGCTTGATGGGTTTCGCATCGACCTCCATTCCGCCAGTTGACGGTCCGGGTCGCAGCATGTCGCTTGCTGGAGTGCTGATGAAAAACTTCCTCACCGTCGCTCTCACCGCGTTTCTCGCCCTCACTGCCGCCTGCTCGGCCGGGCCATCGCCGCTCGAAGCACAAGTCGTGGAGGCGATCAAAGCGCCCAACCTCAGCGTGGTGCACCTCTGGGCTTCGTGGTGCTCGAATTGTCAGGCGGAAATGAAGAGCGGGGGTTGGGCGAAGATCGTGAAGGACAATCCGCAGACGCGTTTCATTTTCGTTTCCGTATGGGATAGCGGGAACGACGGCCGCGCCATGCTGGAAAAATTCGAGATCGCCGGGCAACCCAACGTCACCATTCTGGCTGATCCCGGCCCGCGGCGCGGCGAGGATAAGTTGAAGCGCTTTCTCGACCTCCCGGTGAGTTGGATTCCCACGACCTGGGTCTACAAGGGAGGCGACCTCCGTTACGCCATGAACTACGGCGAAGTCCGCTTTCCGGTCTTGCAGCAGTTCCTCGAAGATAGCTCTTCCGAGTGGTCGCACTGAGAGCACGTCCCGTACTTCGGTCCAGAGCGCCCAAAGGGTGCGGCGGAATAAAGCCCGGTTTCCGTCCGTCTCTGTCCAACCCGTGAAACGGGTGCCGGAAAGCCAGCGCGAAGGCCTTTTCTCCGTCACCCCGAGACCGGGGTTTGGCTTTCTCCCATGGCAGTCCCGGAGTTTCTCCCGCCGCGGCGGGATCCACTCCGGGCTCTATTCTGTCGCGCCTCCGGCGCTTTCGCCAAAGTGGATGACACGCACTAAAACCGCGGCGGAACCGAAGGCCGGGCGCGACATTTTCGCTGGCTTGCGCTACCTTCGATCTGCCACGCGGCCGTTTGTTCGGCTAATTTTGCACGAGACTTGGCGGCGCGAATCGTTTATCCGCAGTGGCGCTCGTAACCGGCATGACCACAGAAACGCTCGACCCCACCCAAATTCTCGCCGCCGAAGCGGCCCGCGGAAAACCGCCCGCCATCCTTTCGCTCATCGGCGACACGCCGCTCGTCCAGGTCACGCGCATGGACACCGGACCGTGCGAACTTTTCCTCAAGCTCGAAAACCAAAATCCCACCGGCTCGATCAAAGACCGCGTCGCGCTGGCCATGATCGATACCGCGGAGCGCGATGGGAAATTGCAACCCGGCGGCACCATTATCGAAGCCACCGCTGGCAATACCGGTCTCGGGCTCGCCTTGATCGCAGCCGCGAAAGGCTACCGGCTCATCCTCATTATCCCCGACAAAATGTCGCAGGAAAAAATTTCGCACGTCCGCGCTCTCGGTGCCGAAGTGCGGATGGCTCGATCTGACGTCACGCGAGGTCATCTCGAGTATTATCAGGACGTCGCCGCTCGGCTGGAGGAGGAAATACCCGGGTCGTTCTATGTGAACCAATTTTCCAATCCCGCGAATCCGCTCGCGCACGAACGCACCACTGGGCCGGAAATTTGGGAACAGATGCGGCATCACGTGGACGCTTGTGTGGTCGGCGTCGGCTCCGGTGGAACGCTCACGGGTTTGAGCCGATTCTTTAATCGTGTCCGCCCGCGCCGCGGCGTCGAGATGATCCTGGCCGATCCCGAAGGCTCGATCCTCTACGAATTTATCAAGACCAAGAAGATGACTGAGGCTGGCAGTTGGGCGGTGGAAGGCATCGGCGAGGATTTCATTCCCGATATCGCCGACATGTCCTACGTCACCGACGCGTTCGAAATTCCCGACGCCGAAAGTTTCAGCGTCGCGCGCGAGCTCTTGCGCAAAGAAGGCATTCTCGGCGGTTCGTCCACCGGCACACTCGTCGCTGCGGCGCTGCGCTATTGCCGCCAGCAGAAAGAAAAGAAGCGCGTCGTCACTTTTGTCTGCGACACCGGGAACAAGTATCTCTCGAAGATGTACAACGATTTCTGGATGGCGGACCAGGGCTTCGTCAAACGTCCGCCGCAGGGCGATCTGAGCGATCTCATCACCCATCGCGCCGAGGCGGGCGAGGTGGTGTCTGTCGGTCCGGACGACTCGCTCCTGACCGCCTTCAAACGCATGCGCACGGCCGATGTCTCTCAGGTGCCGGTGCTCGATCCGAACGGACGCGCGGTCGGCATTCTCGACGAGTCCGATGTGCTCGTAAAAGTGCACCGCGATCCGGCGCAGTTTAAAGACACCGTGGCCAGCGCCATGACCGATAAGCTGGAAACGCTCTCGCCCGCGGCGAAAATAGCCGACCTCCTCGGCGTCTTCGATCGCGGCCGCGTCGCCATTATCATGGACGGGGCGAAGTTCCTCGGCCTGGTCACGCGCTCCGATCTGCTGGCTTATCTCCGGCTGCACATGCCGAAGGATTAGTTAGGCGGCAATCGATTCCAGAGGCAACCCAGATTGGTCGACGCTTACGCCGGGAGTAATCGTTCTAAGGGCGCCCGGACGAACGCGAAGAAAGGACCCGCTCGCCAGCCAATCCTTCATTGAATCGCAGCGTGCGAGTTCCGTGCCTCAACGCGGGATTCTTCGCTCCCTCACATGACCTCGTTGCCTTCCGCGATCTGCCCGAGCCGAAGAAATGTCTTAACCAACTCGCCCTCGCCACCTGCCCTCTGGAACTTCGGGGCCGGCTTCCAGCCAGGTCGCGAACATTTGGAGTTGAGCAATGGAAATCTCTCGCTCGTCCACGCGATAGGCAAATTGAATCACTTCCGCTTGTTCGGTCGGTGTCAGCTGCTGGATTTCTTCAATGACCTGAGTCGCACTGACGCGACGAAGGTAAACGCAAAACCGTTGCGAACTCAAGATCGATCCCTGCGCTCGGGTGAGGGCAAATGTTGATTACAAAGATGCGGCCCTGGGCTGCCGCGCCCTCTCGTACCTGCGACGGCGGATGTAGAAAACCCCGGCGCGCGAAGGACGCTACGCCAGTTCACTCGTTAGGCTTCGAAGACCCAGCGGCCGCCGACCATCGTGCGCTCGATCGGAATACTGATGAGCGAGGACGGATCTTCCTGGAGCGGGTTGCGGCCGAGAACGACGAGGTCGGCAAATTTTCCGGGCGCGATGGAACCTTTCAGATGTTCCTCGAATGAGGCGTAGGCGCCATTGAGCGTTTGCACGCGGAGCGCTTCCGCGATCGTGATGCGCTGCTCCGGTCCCCAGACGTTTCCTTTCATATCGGTGCGGGTGACGGCGGATTGCAGCGCCATCATCGGCTCGAACGGACCTGGCGGATAATCCGATCCCGGGGCGGCCCGCACCCCGGCGTCGAGAAAACTGCGCAAGGCGAACATGTGATTGAGCCGTTCGGCGCCGTACTCGCGCATCTTTTCGCCATGGTAATATGCGTAGGTCGCGAAAGGCGTCGGAATCGCGCCGAGCTTTTTGATCCGCTGCACCAGCGAGTCGTTCACCAACGTGCAATGTTCGATCCGGAAGCGCGGATCAGGCCGCGGTTGCTCGCGCTGCAGTCGCTCGTAAACACGCAGCACAGTGTCGACCGCGACATCGCCATTGGCGTGAACGCCGATCTGCCAATCAGCGGCGTGCGCTTTGCGCGCATTGGCATAAAGCTCTTCCTCACTCATGACCTCGATCCCGAAGTCGTCGGGTCGGCCCACATAGGGTTCCGAGAGGCGGGCGGTGCGTTCGGAAATGGAGCCATCCGCAGTCATCTTCATCGCCCCCACCCGGACCCATTCGTCGCCAAAGCCGGTGCGGATCCCCGCCTCCAGCAACCGATCGATCTCGTGAAATCCGATCAGGCAATAAACGCGAACCGAGAGCTCGCCGGCGTCGCGCGCATCTTGGTACGCGCGCAGATCTTGATGCGAGCCGTAGGCGTCATGCACCGAAGTGATGCCGGCGCGCGAGAGCATGCCCGAGATAAGCTTCACGCCTTCTCGATAATCAGCACGGCTCGCCGCGTCTGGGATGAGCTTGTCGAAAACGTCCACCGCCCGCTCTGCCACGCGTCCCGTGAGCGCTTTCGTCTGCGGGTCGCGATCGAATTTCCCACCTGCCGGGTCCGGCGTCTCCGCAGTGATACCGGCTTTCTTGAAGGCGAGCGAATTTGCGTAGGCCGTGTGCCCGCCCCGATGCGAGATGAGCACCGGATGCTCCGGCGCCGCCGCATCGAGATCGTCGATCCTCAGGGAGCGGCCATCGCTGGTCTTGGTGTCGTCGTATTTAAACCCGAGCACCCATTCGCCCGGGGGTGTCGTGGCGGCACGCGTGCGAATCGCATCTGTGATCGCGCCGATCGAGCGCAGATCACAATCGACCTGTCGCAAATGCATCCGGCCTGCGACCGCCGGATGAGAGTGAGCGTCGATGAAACCGGGCACGACCGTCCGGCCCTCGAGATCGATTTTCCGGGTCCGGGCCGAGGCGAGCCCCAGCACTTTTTGATTCGACCCGACGGCGAAAAATCGACCATTGGCGATCGCCACCGCCTCTGCCTGCGGCAGGCGATCATCGATCGTGATGATCTGCCCGTGGTGGAGAATCAGCTCCGGTTGGATTCGTTCCAGGAAAAGCGTCGGCGCGACGGCAAAGGCGCCGAGGCCGGCTAAAAAGTCGCGGCGGGACGGATTGGACATTGGGTTTTGGTTCTCCGGCATCGTGTCATGTTCGAGACCACTGCGCACCGCAATTTTCCCGCAGAGAAGGCCAGCCCTCTTGCCATGCGCGGTTCCGCCGCCTGTTTGAGTAATCTGCGGAATTCCGTGAGTTTTCTTCTCCGATGAAAAACACGACTTCGACACCCGCGCGATCCACGCCGGTCTATCGCCCGACCCGAGGACCGGCGCGATCATGACGCCGATCTCGGCGTTAGGCGTAAGGATTCCTTTACAGAAATCCGTCGCTCGGGTGACGGCGCTTTCTTTGGTTTACTGGCGAGCGGCGGAGACCTGATTAGCTGGGTCAACTTCAGCTCCAACACTGAGCAAGGCAGGGGTCGATCGGGTGAAATTTGGGATGGCAGGTCCGACGGCGGTGCCTGACGGTGGCACGACAATCGTCCTTCTCGGCCTGCACTGGAGCAGCATCGCGGTGCTGTGGCGTAGGCTGCAAGCGGTCTGACCGTCGCCCAAGGCGCTCGACATTCGATCTCAAGTCTTTGCCATTGGCAGGAGCCTGTCTCTCTCGCTCGACCGGACTGGCGGCGCAATCGCTGCATCCCTCTCAGCCAGTGCGCGGAGGCGGCGTGGACTTCCAGGAGCAAAAGCGACAATTCGCGCGCGAGGGAGTGCAATTGGCCCCATGCCGAAACGCACGCTTAGCGTCGAGGTCGAAGACAACAGCCGCGGTGGCTCGGGAAAAATCTTGGCGAGGAATGGATAGGGAGAGTTAAAGTGGCGCGTGGATAAGCAAACGCGTTCGGAGACAAGGGACTTGGCGGCGGGTGCAGGCGCGGCCGCGAGCGTGGCGCTGCCGCCAGGGACGACGCAGCAGACGCTGGCGATCGTGATGGGGGGCGGTGCGGGGACGCGCTTGTTTCCGTTAACCAAGGACCGGTCGAAGCCGGCGGTGCCGTTAGGCGGAAAGTACCGGCTGGTCGATATTCCGATTTCGAACTGTCTGAACTCGGGCCTGCGCTCGATCTATGTGCTGACGCAGTTCAACACGATGTCGCTCCATCGCCATATCCAGGCGAGCTACAAGTTCGATAATTTCTCGCGCAGCTTTGTCGATATCCTGGCGGCGCAGCAGACGCCGGAGCATTCGGATTGGTATCAGGGGACGGCGGACGCGGTGCGGCAGAACATGCGCTACTTCCTGGAGAAGCCGTACGATTATTACATCATCCTGAGCGGTGATCAGCTTTACCGGATGGATTTTCGGTTGCTGCTTCATCAGCACATCCGGAGCGGGGCGGAGATCACGCTGGCGATGAAGCCGGTGCAGCGTGCGCAAGCCTCGGACTTCGGGATTATGGAAAGCGATAGCCAGCGGCGAGTGGTCCGCTTTGTCGAAAAACCGAAGGAGGATTCCGTGCTCGATACCCTGAAACTGGGACCGGAGCATCTGGCCGCGATCGGAGCGGGCCCGGAGGAGGAACTTTTCCAGGCGTCGATGGGGATCTATGTTTTTAACCGCGAGGTGCTGGTGGAATGCCTCGATAACGAGATGGTGGATTTCGGGAAGCACATCATCCCGCACGCCATCCGGGAGCGGCACGTGAGCGGGTATATCTTTAACGATTATTGGGAGGATATCGGAACGATCCGCGCGTTTTACGAGGCGAACCTGGACCTGACCGATCTGGTGCCGCAATACAGTTTCTTCGATGCTTCGGCGCCGATCTATACCCACCCGCGTTTTCTGCCGGGAAGCAAGGTGAACGGGGCGCAACTCCGGCAGGCGATTGTGGCCGATGGGTGCATTATTTCTGATGCGCACATCGAGCGCTCGGTGATCGGGGTGCGGAGTGTGATCCGGACCGGCGCGACGATTCGGAATAGCATCGTGATGGGCGCGGATTATTACGAAACGGACCCGACCAGTGTGCCGCCGGGGGTGCCGCCGATCGGAGTGGGGCGTAATTGCGTGATCGACCGCGCGATCATCGACAAGAACGCCCGGATCGCGGACGGGGTAGTGATCACGCCGGAGGGAAAGCCAGCCGATTTCGACGGCGGAAATTATTACATCCGCGACGGCATCGTGGTAGTGCCGAAGGACGCGGTCATCCCCGCGGGCTTCTGGATTTAGCGGGAGTTAGCGCGCTCGGCGAGCGCTCCGAGCTGGCCTCGGCCTTCCCATTTTTCCTGTTGGTTCCATGGGAGCTGCGATTCCGGGCCACCTGCGCGGTCGGAAATCAAGGGCTCTGGGCGTTTCGTGACGCAGGAAGTGAAAAGGCAGGCCGCGCTCGCGACCAGAAGGAAAGAAGCGGCAGCTCGGAAGCAGGTTGAGCTACGAATTTGGTCCAGCATAAATGACGACATCTCCGGGTTGCACCTGGACGCCGCGCGCCAGGCTGGTGGAGACAATGTCGCCAATGGCGGTGGCGGGTTCAACTGAGGAAACGCGAATCTTACCGATGAGCGCGCCGCGGCGGAGGACGAGGAGTTCCGTGTTGGCTTCGAGGCCCTGGCGGCCGCCAAAGTTAAGGACGACGAAGTTATAGGCCTGGTTGACGGCCAGGACCGTGCCGCGGATCCCGGGATTGGTCGGCCGCGCGGCGATGCGCCGGCCGGGGGAGGCGGGGGCGGCGGAAGTCTGCGAAGGGCTGGCCTTGATGCGTTGGGTGAGCATCTGTTTTTCGCGTTCGGCGTTATCCAATTGGCGCCGGGTTTCTTCCAATTGGGTTTGCAGATCGCCCGCGCCGGGCATGGGGAGCACTTCCGTGGCGGATTCTTTCGGATCGCTGCTTTCGGCGCGCTTCCGGAGCTCGGCGATCTCGGCTTCCTGCGCGTGCAGTTTGGCCTGGAGGGCGACGCGGTCAGACTGGATCTTGACCAACTGAGCCTCGGCGGCGCCGAGTTTCGATTCCATCTGCGCATCCTGGCCCGCGGCGGTGGCGAGGGCGGCTTCCCGGGTTTGGAGAGCGTGCTCCTGGGCGTGGCGCGCCTGCTCGGCGGCGGCTTGCCGGCCATCGGCCTGAACGGCGGCGGCGCGCAGACTGCGGGCCTTGTTTGTGTTCAAGACTCCGAAGACCGCGGAGAGGGTGAGAAAAAGAACGGAGAGACTGAGGAGGATTCTGGCCATGAAAAGGCGGGTGCGCCTGGGTGTTATAATCGGAAGCCCGATTCGATTGCAATACGGACGTGGGAGGAAATGGCGCGTCGGAGACGCGGGCGGGGGCGTTTTAGTGTTTTGGCGCAGGGAAGGAGTCATCGGCCGAGGGCGGTCCGGCTCCAAAACAGAAGCGGGGCGGTTTGCGATTGCGCGCGGCGGGCTTCCATCCTATAGGGAACGGTTCATGGGCCAGCAACATCGTAAAATGGTTAAGCGTCGTCGGCGCGCTTCGTATCTCGAGCGCCTGAAGGCGAAGGCCAAAGCGGCCGCTCCGGTCAAACGCGCCGCCGCTCCGAAGGCGAAAGCGAAGAAGACGACATCGGCGGCGAAGACGGCTGCCGCGGCGAAAACGGCTTCGGCCGAAAGCTGAGACGCGCGGCGGCCTAAGCGTGCGCTCCGCGGTTTGAATTCGGCGCGTCACTTCTTATTAAACAGGAGTGCAGCCGGAGTTCCTGATTGTCGATGGCCACAGCGTGATCTTCGCCTGGCCGGAACTGCGCACCCTGCATGAGCGGCGGACGGGCTCAGCGCGCGACCTCCTGGTGAGAAAGCTGCGCGAGTATCAGGACTGGAGCGGAGTCCGGGTGGTGGTGGTCTTTGACGGGACCGGGAGCGGAGTGAGTGAAACTTCCGAGCCGGGCGAGATTCAGATTTTCTATTCGCGGGCGGGTCAAACGGCGGATGCGATCGTGGAACGTCTGGCCAGCAAATACGCCGGGCGCTTTCCATTGCTGGTGGCGACGAACGACTATCTCGAGCAGGAGACGGTCACTGCCTGCGGAGCAGAATGCATCTCGGCGGAGTCGCTCCGCGGGTTGCTGGAGGCGGCTCAGCCGGGCAAGCGGAAGAGTCGTTAGGCGGCGCCGGCCAGGAGGTGGTGAGAG